>DATKAF010000193.1:0-10031 GCA_035498395.1 Anaerolineales bacterium | reverse complement strand
TTAGCTTGCCCGAGGACAGGCCGAGGTGGTTGGATTCTTTGCACGGTATAATTGCCGCGTTATCCTGGAGGCCCTGCATGAGCGACTCGCTCTTCCCCCTGAGTGACGAACACAGAATGATCCGGGACGCGGCCCGTGATTTCGCCAGGACAGCCATCGCGCCGATCGCGGCGCAGTTCGACGAGAGCGGCGAATTCCCCTTCGAGACGATCAAGAAGATGGGCGAGATGGGCTTCATGGGCATCGAGATCCCGGAGGAGTACGGCGGTGCCGCACTGGACACGCTAGCGTACGTGCTCGCCATGGAGGAAATCTCGAAGGTCGATGCGTCGCATGCGGTCATCATGTCGGTGAACAACTCGTTGTACTGCCAGGGCATACTGAAGTTCGGGACGGAGGAGCAGAAGCAGAGATTCCTGAAACCGGTCGCCTCGGGCACGGCCGTCGGCGCATACTCGCTCACCGAGCCGATGTCCGGCTCTGACGCGGGGACGATGCAGAGCCATGCAGAACGTGTTGGCGACTCCTACGTGTTGAACGGGCGCAAATCCTGGGTCACGAGCGGGCCGGTCGCCGACTACATCATCGTCTTCATGATGACCGACCGGGAGAAGAAGCAGAAAGGCATCTCGGCGTTCCTGATCAATGCAAAGAACGCACCAGGCTTCCAGCGCGGCAAGAAAGAGCCGAAGCTGGGAATCCGCGCCTCGGCTACGAGCGAGCTGATCTTCGAGGACTGCCGCATCCCGTCCGCCAACCGGCTCGGGCAGGAAGGCGAGGGCTTCAAAATCGCCATGACGGTCCTCGACGCAGGACGGATCGGCATCGCTTCTCAGGCCCTCGGGATCGCGGAGGCAGCGTACGAGGCGAGCGTGGCGTACGCACGCGAACGTGAGGCCTTCGGCCAGAAGATCGGCGAATTCCAGGGCACGGGCTTCAAGATCGCGGACATGAAAACGCGCATCGAGGCCTCACGACTGCTCATCTACGATGCCGCCATGGCGAAGGAGAATTCCAAGAAGACTGGAGAGCGATATACGCTCAAATCGTCGATGGCAAAGCTCTTCGCTTCGGAGACGGCGATGTTTTGCGCGCATGCGGCTGTGCAGATCCACGGCGGCATGGGCTACAGCAGGGAGCTGCCCGTCGAGCGCTATTTCCGAGATGCCAAGATCACGGAGATCTATGAGGGCACGAGTGAAATCCAACGCCACGTGATCAGCCGGAGCGAGCTGCAGTCAGGCTGAACCAACCTTTCGAGAACATCGTATTTCCCAAGCCCGCGCATGAAATCAGTCCTGTTTCGCCAGCACGGCGGCCCTGAAGTCCTGGAGTACGCCGATTTCCCAACGCCTGAGCCGAGGCAGGGTGAAGTTCTGGTGCGCCTGCGGGCCGCCGCGCTCAACCGGGTCGATATCACGGTCCGCAGAGGATGGCCGGGCCTCAAGCTGGAACTGCCTCACATACCCGGTTGCGACGGCGCGGGCGAGGTTGCAGCCGTGGGCGAAGGCACAATTCAGTTCGCTGTGGGCGACCGCGTGGTCATCGACGCCAATCTCGGATGCGGAGAGTGCGAGTTCTGTATCGCGGGCGCAGACAACATGTGCCGCAACTGGCACCTGTTGGGCGAGACCGTGCGCGGAACGTACGCGGAATACGTAAGCCTGCCCGAGCGGCAGCTTTACAAGCTGCCGCCGGAATTTGGTTACCATGAGGCTGCTGCAGCCGCCCTCGTCTACCAGACCGCGTGGCACTCGCTCATCAGCAAGGGGCAATTGCGTCCCGGAGAGGTGGTGCTGGTCGTCGGCGCGGGAGGCGGCGTCAACAGCGCGAGCATCCAGGTCGCCAGGTTCGCGGGCGCACGGGTGATCGCGGTCGCGTCCAGCACACAGAAAGCCGAGCTAGCCCGCTCATTGGGCGCCGAGCATGTGATCGATCGGTCCCAAGAGCAAGACTGGTCGAAGGTCGTCTTCCGGCTCACCAGCAAGCGAGGCGTTGACATCGTGGTGGACAACGTGGGCAGCACATTCATGTCCAGCCTGCGCGCGCTGCGGAAAGGAGGGCGTCTTCTCACGGTGGGTAATACGGCGGGCCCGAAGGTGGAGATCGACAATCGCTATTTGTTCAGCCGGCATCTGTCGATCATTGGCTCGACGATGAGCCCGCTGTCTGAGTTCAGAACCGTTATGGACTTGGTCGTCGGAGGCAAGCTGCGACCTGTGATCGACCGCAGGTATCCATTGAAAGACGCCGCAGCGGCGCAGCAACGACTGGAGGAAGACCAACAGCTTGGCAAAATCCTTTTGGACATCGGATAGGTGCATGAGGAAGCAATTCCCGTGGTTCGAGCTCATCCTGTGCGTGGTCTTTCTAAGCGCATATGCCTATGCAGCATTCTCCGATGCATACAATCTGCCGAACCGCTGGTTCATCCGTGACGACGCCTATTACTATTTCAAGGTGGCGCAGAACATCAGCGAGGGCCACGGCAGCACCTTTGATGGCATCCATCCGACGAATGGGTATCACCCGCTATGGATGCTGGTCTGCATCCCCATCTTCGCGCTGGCCCGCTTCGACCTGATCCTGCCGCTCCGCATCCTGGTGCTCGTGACGGGGGTATTGCAGATCTCGACCGCCATACTTCTCTACCGGCTGCTACGGACATTGGTGCTGCCACCCCTCGCCATGCTAGCCGCGATCTTCTGGGCCTTCGACTCTTATATCCTCGTGTTTCTCTACAAGACGGGTGTGGAGTCGAGCGCGGCTCTGTTCTTCATCACGCTGCTGCTCTACATGACCATGAGGTTCGAGCGCACATGGCGATTGAGCGCGCCCCGAACGCGGCAGATCGCCATCCTTGCCGCTGTCGCCGCGGTGTCGGTCTTCAGCCGGCTGGACCTGGTGTTCTTCGCCATGGTCATGGGAATCTGGATCGTCCTGCGGCAGTCCGCTGTCCGCTATCTCCTGCCTTTGGATGCCCTCGTGATCTTCGTTTCCGCCCTGGCTGCCTGCCTTGCGCGGCTCGGCTTCGCTGTGTACTACGAGATCGTGAATGCGGCGATCGCGATGGTAGTTGTAGGCCTGGCCATTAAGGTGCCAACGCTATATCTCCTTGGATTGTACCAGCGGCCAACAAGCTGGAAACCGCTGCGCTTTCTAGCGCGACTCATCGTTGCGGTGCTGGTCGGGAGCGGGCTGACATCGGCCCTGCTGCTCGCGGCTGCGGCGCTTCACCTTCTGCCGCCGATCTCGCGGACCGTACTCGGCATCGACGCGGCGCTGACGTTTGGACTCCTGCTGTTGATACGCAGCGGAGCTTACGTCTTCCGGCGAAGCGAGGCGCCTGCTGAACCGAGGAGCCCACTCGCTGAACTGCAATGGGACTGGCGGCAGTGGCTGAAAGATGGCTCCATTTACTACGGAATCGTCGGCGGCAGCCTGGCATTGTATATGGCATGGAACAGGCTGGCCTTTGGTAGTTTCAGCCCAGTGAGCGGACAGATCAAGCGTTGGTGGGGGACCTTTCTGATCAGTGTGTATGGCAGCCCAGCCAAGACGTGGCTTTCGTTCTTCGGCGTTGACCCCTATGGAGAATATAATGCATGGCAGCCGGCGACCAACCTGTTGCGGGATTGGAGCAACAAGCTGCTGTATCACAACGCATCGCAATTCGGCAATCCGGCATGGCAGCAGACATATATCCGCGTCCTGGTGATCGCGCTGGCCCTGGTGGTCCTGATCCTGCTGCTCGCCCGGAGGAAGAGCGTGCGCGCCATCGTGCAGTTGAGCATGATCCCGCTCTTCGTTGGCGGCTGGCTCCAGGCGCTCTCGTACAACGCCACGGGGTACGCATCGCCAAAGGAGTGGTATTGGCTAACACAGCCGATCCTCCTGGTTATCCTCGCCACGGTGCTGGTCGATGTGCTGCTCAGTCTGCTCCCGAAGCGCTGGCCAGTCGCCACAACACTGGCGTGGGGCATGACCGCCGCCTACGGCGTTGCCCTGGCGGGCGGATTCTGGCGCGATAACGTTGCGCTGAACCCATACGGGCAAGCGCCTGCAAACGTTCCGTACGCCGAGGTCATCCCGTTCCTGCGCGCACATACCGAGCCCGGCGCGATAATCGGTATGACCGGAGGCGGGAATGTGGGCTATTTCCTTCCGGACCGCACCATCGTCAACATGGACGGATTGATCAACAGCAGCGAGTACTTCCAGGATCTGAAGGCAGGCACAGGCTCGGATTATCTATACGACTCAGGAATGCGGTATGTCTTTGCCAACCCGGACCTGCTCAAAGCCAATCCATATCGGGGCCAGTTCTCGGCGCGCCTGGAGGGCATCGCAAGCTGGGGCGGGAAGGACTTGATGAAGCTCCTGCCGAGCAGATCCGAGTAACACCAAGTGAAGGCATGAATGCATACACCAGCAACTTTGCTGCGGCGTCGGGCCGCCTGGCTCCCATGCTAAGCCGGACTGGGCGTCCCTTCCGGATAACTTTGCTGCTGGTATTGGTGTTAATTACCACGGCTCTGAACTTCCTCCGGCTCATCACTGTGATCGCCCGGTGGAGCGCGCTCGGAGGATATCTCTCGCAACAGGAACTGGCATATATTGCAGTCACGGGTGCGATCTGGACCTTTCTGGGCTTATATCTCTTATGGAGTTATCGCCGAGGTGCACGGCATTCGCGCCTCCTGTTTCTGGCAGCGGCGATCCTTTATGCGGCGTGGTACTGGATCGACCGGCTTGTTGCGCAAGCCACGCCAGCAGCCAATGGCGGATTTGCGGCGGCAATGACAGCCCTGCTGCTCGGTTTTATCGCATTCGTCGTGCTCGACCCGCACAATCAACCCTACTTCGGAAGAGAGACGCATGAAAGAAAACGGGAAGATCAACGAACTACGTGAGATGAGGGCCAAGTCCCGCATGGGGGGAGGGCAAGGCCGAATCGATGCGCAGCATAAAAAGGGGCGCCTGACCGCCAGAGAACGCATCGACCTGCTGCTGGACAAGGGCTCGTTCCGCGAGGTGGACGCCTTTGTGGAACACCGGACCCACGACTTCAACCTGGATGAGCAGAAGTTCCTGAGCGATTCCGTCGTAACCGGCTGGGGAACCATTGAGGGCCGCCTGGTCTACGTTTTCTCCCAGGACTTCACCGTGTTCGGCGGGTCGCTGGGAGAGGTGCATTCCGCCAAGATCTGCAAGATCATGGAAATGGCCATGAAGAATGGCGCGCCTCTCATCGGTATCAACGACTCGGGCGGCGCGCGCATTCAGGAGGGCGTCGTCTCGCTGGGCGGCTATGCGGATATCTTCCTGCGGAACACGCTGGCATCCGGCGTGATCCCGCAGCTCAGTGTCATCATGGGCCCGTGCGCCGGCGGGGCCGTGTACTCGCCTGCTCTCACCGACTTCATCTTCATGGTCCGCAATTCATCCTACATGTTCGTGACCGGTCCCGATGTCGTCAAGGCGGTGACACATGAGGATGTGTCCTTCGAGGACTTGGGCGGCGCCAGCGTGCATGCAGAGAAGTCCGGCGTTTGCCATGTGGCAGGCGAAAATGAGGGCGACACGCTCTACCTGCTGCGGAAACTGCTCGGCTACCTGCCGCAGAACAACATGGAAGACCCACCGCGCGGGCAGACCAACGACGATCCACTGCGCATGGATGAAGACCTGGATACGCTCGTGCCCGAATCGCCGGATAAGCCCTACGACGCGAAGGAGATCATCCGGCACGTGGCCGATAACGGACAGTTCTTTGAGATCCACGAGAACTTCGCGGCCAATGTGGTGGTGGGCTTTGCGCGCCTCGGGGGCCACCCGGTTGGCATCATTGCGAACCAGCCCGCTGTCCTGGCAGGCGTGCTCGACATCGATGCAAGCGAAAAGGCGGCGCGCTTCGTCCGGTTCTGCGATTCGTTCAATATCCCGATCGTGACGTTCGAAGACGTGCCCGGCTTCATGCCCGGTACGTATCAGGAGCACCACGGAATCATCCGCGCCGGCGCGAAGCTGCTGTACGCCTACTGCGAGGCCACGGTCCCGAAGCTCACTGTCATCACGCGCAAGGCTTATGGTGGAGCATATTGCGTCATGTCATCGAAGCATATCCGCGGTGATGTCAACTACGCCTGGCCCAGCGCGGAGATCGCCGTCATGGGCCCGGACGGCGCGGTGAGCATCATCATGCGCAAGGAGCTGGAAGCTGCCGGCGACCCGGTGCAGCGCAAGTCCGAACTTGTCGCCGAGTACCGCGATAAGTTCGCGAACCCGTACGTCGCGGCCGAACGCGGCTACATCGACGACGTGATCGAGCCGAAGGAGACGCGCCCGCGGCTGATCAACGCCCTCGAGATGCTTCAGAACAAGCGCGAGTCGAATCCCCCGAAGAAACACGGGAACATCCCGCTGTAGCCCCGGAATCAGACGAACATTGGCGGAGAGTGACGTATGTTCAAGAAGGTGCTGGTAGCCAACCGAGGGGAGATCGCCGTGCGGGTCTTGCGCGCCTGCCGGGAGCTGGGCATGGAATCGGTCGCCGTGTACTCCGAGGCCGACCGCAACGCGCTGCACGTCCGCTACGCAGATGAAGCATACCTGCTGGGGCCGGCGCCCTCGCGCGATTCGTATCTGCGCGGGGACAAGATCATCGATATAGCCCGCCGCTGCGGGGCGGATGCCATCCATCCGGGGTATGGCTTCCTGGCCGAACGCGAGGCGTTTGCAGCCGCCTGCCTGGATGCGGGCATCACCTTTATTGGTCCAAAACCGTCTGCCATTGCGGCCATGGGCGACAAGATGACGGCGCGGCAGACCGTCATGGCCGCCGGTGTGCCGGTCGTGCCGGGAACGAAGGGAGTTCGATCTCTTGGCGACGACGAGCTGCTCGGGCTGGCGCCCGAAGTCGGCTTTCCACTGCTCATCAAGGCCTCGGCGGGCGGCGGCGGCAAAGGGATGCGCGAAGTAATGACCCTGGAGGAGATGCCCTCCCTGCTGGCGTCGGCGAGGCGAGAGGCAGAGGCGGCGTTCGGAGATGGGAATGTGTACCTGGAGAAGCTGCTGGATGGCGCGCGGCATATCGAATTCCAGATCCTGGCGGATACGCAGGGGAATGTAATCTATCTTGGCGAGCGAGACTGCTCGTTACAAAGGCGGCATCAGAAGCTCATCGAAGAGGCACCATCGCCGTTCATGGACAAGGACCTTAGACGGCAGATGGGCGAGGTGGCGGTCAAGGCCGCGCAAGCGGTCGATTATGTCAACGCCGGAACGATTGAGTTCCTGGTCGACAAGGACCGTCATTTTTACTTCCTGGAGATGAACACACGTCTGCAAGTCGAGCACCCGATCACGGAAGTAGTTACGGGCGTGGATATCGTCGCCGAGCAGATGCGCATTGCGCGGGGCCGGCAACTTACCTACCAGCAGGAAGACATTGAGATCCGCGGGCATGCGATCGAATGCCGGATCAATGCCGAGGACCCGTACAACGGCTTTCTGCCATCGACGGGCCGGATCACCCACAGCCTGCCGCCCACCGGGCCGGGCGTGCGGATCGATACGGGCATCTACTCAGGTTTTGAGATCACTCCCTACTACGACCCGATGATCGCGAAGCTCATCGTATGGGGCGAGACCCGCGGCCAGGCTATCCTGCGCATGCGCCGTGCGCTCGAGGAATACCGTATTGTCGGAGTCCGCACTAACATTCCATTCCACCAGACCATGATGGACTCGCACCGTTTTATGGGAGGTCAGTACGACACACGGTTCGTGGAAGAGCGCTTTTCCATGCCGCAGGCGGATGCCGAGGGGCAGACGGAACAGCCCGAGATCGCGGCCGTCTTCGCCACGCTGGTTGCGCATCACGAGGCGCAGCGATCGGCGGAGTTCGTCATGCCGAATGAACGGGACACCAGTAACTGGAAGTGGATGGGCCGTTGGGAACGGATGCACAGGTAGGATGAAGGAAGATGGAATACATAACCACCATCGGTGACAAAGAGTTCAGCGTCGAGATACTAGACAGGGGCCGCATCAGCGTGAACGGCAAAGTGATGCAGGTGGATTTCGAGTCGATCAGCGGGCAACCGGTTTATTCGCTTTTAATCGACGGCAAATCATACGAGGCATTCGTAAATCCGGACGACGAGCAATGGCAGGTTCTACTGCTCGGCAGGCAGTACGGCGTTGCCGTGGAGGATGCCCGCGAGAAACGGCTGAAGGCGGCGGCGGGAGGCACCGCGCAGGGAAGCGGCGACTTCCAATTGAAGGCGCCCATGCCAGGGCTGGTGGTCGCGGTCGCCGTGCAGGAGAACCAAGAGGTCGAGAAAGGCCATGTGCTCGTGGTGTTGGAGTCCATGAAGATGCAAAACGAGCTCCGCTCGCCCCGGGCTGGGAAGGTCCAGCGGATCAAGGTCAAGGCGGGCGAGAGCGTCGAGCAGCGGCAAGTCCTGCTGACGGTCGCCTAGCCCGGTCGGAAGGTCACAACATGGGACGCGAGGTCGAAGCAAAATTCTACGTCAGACGGCTGGAAGATATCAAGCGCCGCCTGGAGGCCGCGGGCGCCGTATTGGTCAAGCCACGCGTGCTTGAGGTCAACTTGCGCTTCGATACCCATGAGGGCGCCCTCCGGCAGGCAGGACGAGTGCTGCGCCTCCGGCAGGACGCCAAGGTCCGCCTCACGTACAAGGACCTCGGGCGAGTCCAGGATGGCGCGCTCAGCCGAAGGGAACTGGAATTCGATGTCAGCAACCTGGATGCAGCCCGCGAGTTTCTCGAAGCCTTAGGCTACGAGGTCTCATTCATCTACGAGAAATATCGGACCACGTACAGGCTGGACGATCTGGAGATCGACGTGGACGAGATGCCCTACGGGAATTTCGTCGAGATCGAGGGCAGCGGCAGCCCGATCCAACCCACAGCCGAGAAGCTGGGACTCAAGTGGAGCAGCGCCATCCAGAGCAGCTACAGCCAGCTCTTTGAAGCGCTCCGCGCGAGGCGGGGGCTGGAGTTCCGCGATCTCACCTTCGACAACCTCAAGCACATCCGCGTCGCCGCGGCCGACCTTGAAGTACAAGCCGCAGATACCTAAGTCCTGCTGACTGGATCACAAACAGCAACGGGCAGCTTCTGGAAGCCGCCCGCTGTCATTTCACATTGTTGCTGCACGTGCTCACGGGTTCTTGCGGGTCATCGCCATCGTCGTCAGGTAATTGAGCAACGGGCGCAGCGCCTCGGGAATCGCCGGATCGCTCGCCTCGATCGAGTGCGTCTTGTCCGGATCCGAGATCGTCACTTTGTACTGGAACCGATCCGGCATCGGCGAAGGCGGCAGCAGCTTCTCCGGCAGCTGAAAGAAGCCTGCATCGGAAATCAGCCGGCTCACGGTCGAGGCTTGTTCAGCAGGCAGCCTATCCGTGTTCACCGTTGTGGCCAGCCGCAAACCGCCGAAGCCGCCCGTTCGCAGAAACTCGATGTGCATCTCATGCGCTCCTGGTAGGCCGCACTACCGACTCTGCGACGCGCTGCCGAACAAGGTCCGCAGCATTGCGACCGGCGCGGTCAGGCATCCGCCCGGTTGAGGCTGCGGCTGGGGGCTCGCACCGATTGTGATGCCCACGCCGTCCCAGCCATATTTCACCGCCTGCTGCTCTGCGCTCCCCTGCCCATAGAGCTCACCAGCAGCCTGGTACGTGAGATCTGCCGCTCCCTGGAAGTCGGTGCCGCTGTTGAACTTGGTCGACCCGGCAACATACCAGATCTTGCCTGCCTTCTCCCATGCATAGCCGCCGATTGCAACCGCCATCAGGTAGAACGCGTGGTTCGGGATGCCGGAATTGATGTGGACGCCGCCATTGTCGGCATCACTCTTGTCATAATCCTTCATGTGGGCTGGTTGCGGATCCTTGCCGAGACGCGGATCGTTGTAGGCCGTGCCCGGGGCTTTCATCGAGCGGAGCGCGACGCCCTTGACGCCGGGCGCGAACAATCCCGCCCCGATCAACCAGTCGCCC
>DATKAF010000192.1:0-5246 GCA_035498395.1 Anaerolineales bacterium | reverse complement strand
TGCTGTTCGAGTACAACTACTGGGCCAACAAGCGCATCCTAACCGCCGCGGCACGAATTACCGATGCGCAGCTTACCGGCCCCACAACTTTCCCGCGCGGCAGCCTGCGCGGCACGCTGATCCACATCCTCGACGCGGAATACGGCTGGCGCGAGCTGCTGGAGAACGGTCGCGAAGTGGATGACCTGGCGGCTGCGAACTTTCCAACCTTGCAGGCCATCGAGGCATTGTGGAGCAACGAAGAAGCGGCCATGCGGAAATTCATCGCGGCGCTGACGGACGAGAAAGCGTCGGCCGTGATCCGCTACACCAACCCGCAGGGCATGCCGCGTGAGCGCGTAGTGTGGCACGCCCTCTTCCACGTAGTGAACCACGGGACGCAGCACCGCAGCGAGGCCGCTGCCATGCTCACCGACCTCGGACAGTCGCCGGGTGACGTGGACTTTTCGATCTTCTCCCTCGCCTATCTGCACCCTGCTCAGAGTTAGAGGCCGCAGTCGAAAATGCCGGAACTGCCGGAGCTGGAAGTCGTTAGGGAAGTATTGCAACGGCGCGCCTTGGGAGAAACGGTCGCCGAGGTGCAGGTGCTGCCGCCGGGCGGACCGATCGTCATCCGGGACATGATCGGCAGCGGATTTGCAGCCACGCTGGCAGGGCAGACCATTTCCGGCGTCGCGCGCCGCGGCAAGTTCCTCGTGCTGGGGTTCGGCGAGAGACAGCCGCCATGCTTCCTTGCCATCAACCCCAAGCTCTCGGGCCGGCTGCAACTGGCGCAGCCTGCTGATAGACGACTCCCGAAGACATTGGTCATCTTCACGCTAGCCAGCGGCGCGCAGCTCCGTTACGTCGACCCGAAACAGATGGGCCAGGTTTACCTGACCGAGCGCATGGAGGCCATACAGGAGTATGGGAGCATGGGTCCGGAGGCTCTCGATATCTCCCTGGACGATTTCCGCGCGCGCCTCAAACCATTCCGCGGTGAGATCAAGGGCGTGCTGACCCGCGGAGAATTCGTCGCAGGCATCGGCAATGCCTACGCGGATGAGATCTTGTGGGAGGCGCAGCTCCATCCGTTCCGCAAGCGGACACAGCTTACCGTAGAGGAGATCGAGCGGCTCTACCACGCCATGCGTGCAACGCTGCTCAACGCCATCGAACGGGTCCGGCTGCTCATGGGCGAGGATATCCACGAGGAGCCGCGTGAATTCATGGCGGTCCACATGAAGACCGGGGAGCCGTGCCCGCGCTGCGGCGCGCCCATTTCCATGATCGGCGCAAACCAGCGCATCACCAACTTCTGCCGCCACTGCCAGCCGGGCGGTCTCATCAAGGGAATGTCCTGCTAGCCATGCCCCCTCTGGAAGTCCGCCACGAACGGCTGCGCAGGCAGCGCATCTCAGGCGAGAAGCCCGCCAACCCGGCGACCCTCGTGAGCTGGATGGGCGCGGTGCAGGCGCAGGATTACGGTTCGGCGAAATGGGCGGTCGGACTCCGCACTGACCGCTGCACGGACGACCGGGTCGAAGAGGCACTAACCAACGGCGAGATCCTGCGCACGCACATCCTGCGGCCCACCTGGCACTTCGTCGCGCCCGAGGATATCCGCTGGATGCAGATGCTCACCGCACCGAGGGTACAGGCTCTGATGGCGTACCACTATCGGCTCAGCGGCTTATCTCCCGCCATGCTGCGGCGCGCCGATACCGTCATCGCCAAAGCCCTGGAGGGCGGACACGAGCGCACCAAGGCGGAGATCGGCGCGGCGCTCGCAAAGGCGCGCATCCCCACCGCGGGGCTGGCGCTCGGGAACATCCTGATGCATGCAGAGCTGGAGGCGCTCATCTGCAGCGGCGGGCGGCGCGGCAAGCAGTTCACGTATGCATTGCTGGAGGAGCGCGCTCCGCAGGCGGCGAAGCTTTACCGCGAAGAGGCGCTAGCCCGGCTCACGGAACGCTACTTTGCAAGCCACGGCCCCGCCACACTGCGCGATCTTGCATGGTGGTCCGGCCTTTCGATGCAAGACATCAAAGCCGGAGTCGGCCAAGTCGGATCCAAACTGACCTCTGAGACCATCGGGGAACGAGAGTACTGGATGAGCGAATCGGCGCCCGCGGTGAAGGGCCGCCGGGGCTCCGTGCACCTGCTCCCGATCTACGATGAGTACGTGGTCGGCTACACCGACCGCAGGGATGTCTTCGAAGATGTGCATACGCAGGGGCTCGATGCCCGGCACAACCCGCTGTACCAGAACATCATCGTCAGCGGCGGCATGATCGCTGGGAACTGGAAACGCACCCTAAGCCGCAGGGGGATTTCGATCGAAGCGAAGTTCTTCGAGGAACCGACCAAGGCCGAGGTGCGCGCCCTCGGCCTCGCAGCGAAACGCCTCTCGGCGTTCATGGGAGCACCGATCGCGGACTTTAGCCTTTAGTCAGTAGGGGCGGGACGCGGGGCAACCCGGGTTTACGCCTTGCGGTTCACTCCTCACCTGCCCTACCCCGTCCCTCCCGGCCGGGGTGCTCCAGAGAGCCGGGTAGGGCCGCCATATTTGCGATTCGCGCTCCGCCAAGATTTCCACCTCACGATTCACGATTCTCGATTTTCCCCTCACTGCACATCCAGTCCCGTGATCTTCGACAACGTCAGGTGAATGAGACCGGTCGGGATAACGAGCAGGCCGTGCAGCAGCACGCTCAGACCGAAGACCACCGCCGCACCGCTCAACAGCTGATCGAGCAGAGGCGCGGCGTGTTCCAGCATCCACGGGCCAGCGCCTGCCAACACCGCCAGCCCGAGGACGACCAGGGTCGTCACGCCAAGCGGCAGCCACGCATGCCGGTCAGACTGCGAGGGCAGCATGGTGCTACTGATCGTGAATACAAGATAGAGCCAGAGGGGGAAATCCGGCGTCAGCGGCAGTTGGGCGACCTGGTTCCAGAGCTGTCCGAGCTGGCCCGTTCGAAGAGCATCCCAGGCAGGCAGCAGCTCGAGCCGCGTCACCGCCAGCAGGCCGACCACAGATCCGCCCACGATGAGCGGCGCGGCGCCAATCAGCGAGTCGCGGAAGAAGTCGCTCTTCACCGTTTCCACGTATCCGAGCTGAAGCTTCCCGTTCGGAAGCATCTGCGGGATCAGGCTGAAGTGTGCGGCCTGCACGCCGAGCAGCAGAGCGGTCAGGTAGTGACTGAATTCGTGCAACACGACTCCGGGCAGAAAGATGATGGAGAATAGCGCGATCGTGAACTCGGGGCTGCGGCTCAGGATCAGGAACGAGGCCTGTATCTCGCGATGCAAAAGCCGCTGGAGAAACACCAGCGGCACGATGGTAATGATGCACCAGAGCAAGCCCCGCAGCAGGATCATCCGGCCGCGGCCTGCGTTATGGCGATGAAGTCGTCGGGCTTGAGGCTCGCGCCGCCCACCAGCGCGCCGTCGATCTCGGACTGCCCGAAGAACTCGGCCCCATTCGCGCCGGTGACCGAGCCACCATAGAGAACGCGGATCGCCTGCGCGGCCTCGCCTCCGAACATGGCGCTCAACGCGCCGCGGATGACTTTCCCCACCACCTCGTTGGCATTCTCGCTGCTGGAGGCCTTCCCCGTCCCGATAGCCCACACCGGCTCATACGCGACGATGACGCGCGAGGCAAACGCCGGGTCGATCCCGGCCAGGCCGAGCCGCATCTGGCGGTCGACCACCTGCGCCGTCTGCTTCGACTCGTACTGTTCCAGCGTCTCGCCGACGCAGAAGATCGGTGTGATGTCGAACTTCTGTGCCGCTCGTATCTTCTTGTTGACGGTCTCGTCCGTCTCCCCGAAGTACGCCCGGCGCTCGGAGTGGCCGAGGATCACGTACTGGCACAGCTCCTTCACCATCAGCGGCGAGACCTCGCCCGTGTAGGCGCCCTTCTCCTCCCAGTACATGTTCTGGGCTCCCAGCCCCAGGTCGCTGCCTTCCAGCTGCGCATGCACAGCCAGCAGCGAGAGGTATGGCGGGCAGAGCACTTTCTCCACCCCTTTGATCTCGCGCAGGCGCGCCGACATGGCATAGACCAGGGCGCGCGCTTCCTCGACGGTCTTGTTCATCTTCCAGTTTGCGGCAACAAGCGGTGTACGCATGGTTTTACGACTTCCTTCTGCTTCTATGGGATTTTGTTGCTCAACGACTGAGCGTACTCGCGCACCCAATCGGGGGTGGCAAGGTCCGCCATGAGTATGTTAAGGATCTGTTTGGCCTCGAAGGTCTTGCCCTCTTTGGCGTCCATCTCGGCCTGCAGGAGCGACGCCTCCGGCATATGCGGGCGCAGCGTGAACACCTGGTTGAGGGTCATATGCGCTCCCGTGGTGTTGCCGTTGTAGTATACCCGCCGAGCGGAGGCCACCATCGCGATGGGCTGCTCGACGACCGCCAGGTCTTCGAAGGAGAGATAGGTCAGCAGGTCGGGCTGGGTGGATGCCTGGTAAAGCGCCTCATGGAATTTCGTTCGCAGGTCGTCCGGCGGTATTGCTCCCGGCCCCAGGGACTTGATGGCCCGTACGTACATCGCTGTCGCCGCGATCCATGCACCGCGCTGCCGGAACTGGTCACCTGCGTCCTGGAAGAATCCGGTGTTCTCACGTCCCGCCAGGTCGGCGGCACTTGCCAGGGTCACGAGCGCGGGCCGGGGCTGACCGGCGTCCCAGTAGGCAAGTGCCAGCGCCAGAGCGGCCTGCGGATCGGCTGCATTCTCCTCGACGCCGGCCTGCGCAGTCGCCAGCGCCGGGATGAGGACCGCAGTCGGAGCCGCAACCGTGAGGGTTGGATTCAGCCCCGCTTGGACGGCCAGCGTCGCAGCGGCGGTCGGAGGCGGCGCCGTCGGCAGCAGGGCGAAGCCCGCCCTCCTACCGGTCAAGCTTCGCAGCGCAAACAGTGCGCCAATCGCCACGCACACGAGCAGCAGCGCGCCGCTGATCAGGAAAGGCCACGCTGGCATCGCCTTAGGTTTGCCTGCCGCTGTTGGAACGGTAACATCCGCGGGCTTCGCGGCGACGGCAGTCGTCGCAGCGGGAGGCGCGGGCGCTGTTGGAGGCAGGGTGGAGGCGGAGGCCCTCACCTTGATGGCTGTCCCCTCCATCGGCACGCCCGCCTCGATCCAGGCATCCTTGAACGCCTTGACGAGCGAACCGACGTCGGCGTAGCGATCGGCGCGGTCCTTCGCCAGCGCCTTAAGCAGCACACGCTCCACTGTCTCCGGGACGTTCGGATTG
>DATKAF010000191.1:0-19280 GCA_035498395.1 Anaerolineales bacterium | reverse complement strand
TGCATCCTTCATCGGAAGGCCCCGCGCCATCCCCCAGACCAACCCGCCGACCAACGCATCGCCGGCACCGATGGGATTCTTCTCTTCGATGGATGGCGCACACGCCACGAAGGCTCCCTCTGGACCGCTGAATACCGCACCATCTCTCCCCATCGAAATGACAGCAATCCCGGGGCCCCTGCCGCGAATGGCACGGGCAGCAGCCGCAGCCTGGGCCGCCGTGCTCGCCGGCAAGCTGGAAAGCGCCTGCGCTTCCTCCGCGTTCGGCTTCACCAGATAGGCCTTCTCGGCACAGGCCAGCCGGAGCGCCTCACCGCTAGTGTCCACGATGGCGCGGGCGCCGTCTGTCTGGATGAGCTTCACCAACCGGGCGTAATAGTCCGGCGGAACGCCCGGCGGAAGGCTGCCCGAAAGTACCCACCAATCAGCGGCCCTGACCAGCGATCTGACCTTCTCGATCAGCTCCTGTTGCTTTGCGTCATCGATCAGCGGGCCGGGCTCATTGACCTTGATATAACGGTCATGCGCATCGGTCACGATGCTCACGTTGGTGCGGGTTTCTCCCGCCACCCACATAAGGTCTGTGGCAATGCCCAGTGAGTCAAGCCCGTCTTTCAGAAGCTCTCCGGTGCGTCCTCCGACGAATCCAAGCGCTATGCTCGAGGTGCCTAGCTGCCGGAGCATGCGTGAGACGTTGAAGCCTTTGCCGCCATAATCCACGTGCGAATCGGTCGCTCGCAATACGGAGTCGAACTGCACCTGCGGGACGGTCAGCTCACGATCGACCGCCGGGTTGAGCGTCACCGTGTAGATCATGTTGAGTGGGAACTCCGCAATGACAGATTACCGCCGCCACTCGCATGACAACCGCCATCCTCACGCTTGTACGTCTGCATACTCCATGCCTCCCTGTTGCTTCGGCTGCCGGCCATCCTGCTGCCGCATCGGCCTCGGATATCTCCATTATAGACCGCGACCATTGGGCGCGACGAGCGACAACCGATGACCGACGACCATGCATAGCAGCCTCCTTCCAGCTTTTTGACAGATGATGGCACGGAAGTATAATGCTTCAGGAATGCAGCCCATGTGGTTCAACGAGGCGCGGCTGCGAGGAGCTCCCATCGAACGTTCTGTGCTCACCGATCAACAGGCCGATTTCTTGCGCGACGAGAAGGAAGCCCTGGCCCGGATCCAGATGGACATGGCCGGGTTGGACCTTCCGCGCGAAGCGCTCGACAGCCTTCAGAAAGCCATCCTGCAGCTCGACGAGCTGTTCCTCATCGTCGTGACCGGCGAGTTCAATGCCGGGAAGAGCGCCCTGGTCAATGCGCTGCTCGGCAAGAAGGTCCTGGCCGAAGGCACCACCCCCACGACCTCGCGGGTCACGCTCGTTCGCTGGGACGAGCAGCCCGGCGAACAGGTCGTCGACGAGAAGTTCGGCATCTACACCTACCCCCTGGAATTGCTAAAAGAGCTGAACATTGTGGATACACCGGGGACGAACGCCATCATCCGCCACCACGAGCGGCTGACGGATGAGTTTGTTCCTCGGAGCGACCTGATCCTGTTCATCACATCCGCCGATCATCCGCTGACGGAGAGCGAGCGCCAGTTCCTGGAGCGCATCCTGGCCTGGGGCAAGAAAGTGATCTTCGTTCTGAACAAGGTGGACATCTTCGAGGATGAGAAAGGCCTGGAGGAGGTCCGGGTTTTCATCTTGAAGCATGCCGCGACGATCCTCGGCGACATCCCCCAACTGTTCCCTGTCTCCGCGAAACTGGCGCAGCGGGCACAGTCGGAGTTCGATCCCGCCCGTGCGGCGCAGCTTCGCGCCGAGAGCGGCCTCGAGGCGCTCGAGCAATTCATCCGTAACACTCTGGACGACTCGACCCGCCTTGCCCTCAAATTCAATAACCCGCTCGGCGTGGCGGATCACCTTGGCGATCAGGCGGCACAGTCGCTCGGCGTGCAGCATGAGGCGCTGAAGGAGGACAAGCAGACGGCAGCCGCATTGGAGACCGTGGTCCGTGAATACGAAAAGGATCTCGATAACGAGCTGCCTCCGCGCCTCGCGGAGGTCGAGAACATCCTGCATCGCCTGGAACAGCGCGGCATGGACTTCTTCGACACCACCATGCGCCTGACCAACATCCAGAACCTCATGCGCGGCGACCGTGTCCGCGCACAGTTCGAGAAGCAGGTCCTTGCGGAGGTCCCGCAGCAGATCGAGGACCAGGTCCACCGGCTCATCGATTGGCTCGTGCAGAAAGACCTGCACGAGTGGCAGCAGGTGATGGGCTATCTTCAGCGGCGCCGAGCGCAGAACATCGACCAGATGGTGGGCGATATCTCTAGCCCGCACGAGACGCGGCGGCGTGAGCTGATCGACTCGGTCGGCCAGACCGTCAGGAAGATCGTGGACGACTACGACCAAAACAAGGAGGCCAGCCAGTTGGCATCCAGCGTCGAGGCAGCCGTGATGGGCACAGCCGCGCTGGAAGCCAGCGCGGTCGGCCTGGGCGCGCTCATCACCATGGCGGTATTCTCCTCCAGCATCGATATCACCGGCGTGGTCGCGGCCAGCACGTTCGCGATCCTCGGTCTTTTCGTGATCCCGTGGCAGCGCAAGCGCTCCAAGGACAACTTCAAAGCGAAGATGGTCGACATGCGCACAAAGCTGCTCGACGCGCTGACGACCCAGTTCAACCGAGAGGCCGGGGATGCCACCACCCGCCTCAAGGACGGCGTGGCACCCTACACCCGCTTCGTCCAGAGCGAGCGCCAGCGCCTGGAAGCAGCCGAAGCCGTCCTGGCGCATGTTCGGCAGGTGATCTCCGAACTGCGCGGGCGAAGCCAGGCAGTAGTGGGAAAGTAGGGCCGGACCGCTCCTCTAATCCACGGTTAGTGTCTTCGATAGATTGCGGGGAAAATCAGGGTCGATGCCGCGCATCACGCTCATGTGATAAGCGAGCATCTGCAGCGGCAGCACGCCCAGCAGCGGGCCGATGTTCGCGTCAGATTTGGGCAGCGCCAGCACATCGTCCGCGTTGGCCTGCAAGCGCCCGTCGTTTTCTGCCACCACGATCGTCCGCGCGCCGCGGACTTTGACCTCGTTGATGCCGCTGATGATGAGCGGGACATCCTGCGGGCCGGCTACGAACAGTATGGGAAACCCCTTGCTCACCGCGGAGAGTGGCCCATGCTTGAACTCCGTGGATAATACACCCTCGCAGTGAGCGTAGGTTATCTCCTTCAGTTTCAACGCGCCTTCCAGCGCGATCGGGTATGTCGCGCCATAACCCAGGCAGTAAAGGTCATCCCATGTATTGATCTCCGCGGCGATCTGCTGCACGCGCCTGCCCAGCGCATCCAGCGTCGCTTGCATCAGGTCCGGGATGCACACCAGCTCGCGTGTGTCACGCCCGGCCATCCGGTACGCCAGGTACAGGAACGTGATGACTTGGTTGGTGAACGTCTTGGTGGCGGGCACGCTGATCTCGTAGCCGCAGCACAAGGGCAGGCAGAACGAGGCCGCTTTGGTCAGCGTCGAGCCGATCACATTCGCCAGCCCATAGCATGCCATGCCGCGGGTCTCTGCGATCTCCAGCGCGTTCAGCACATCCTTGGTTTCGCCCGATTGGCTGACGAACACGCCCACGTCTTCATAACCGACCGCCGGTGCGAACTGCGCCGTGAATTGGGGTGCCAGTACGGGGATCGCAGCCTGCGAGGCGATCTGAGCGAAGTACACCGAGCCCGCGATGGTCGCGTGATAGCTGGTTCCGCACGCAATGAAATACAGGTGGCGGGCCCTTCTCATCTTCTCGACCAGGCCTTCGACTTCCGGGCTGCCGTCGAGCAGGTGCAGTAGCTCGCGCGCCACCTGCGGCTGCTCGTGGATCTCCTTGAGCATGAAGTGTGGGTAGCCGCCCTTCTGCACCTGGTCCATCGTCTCGGTGATCAGCTCCGGGGCGCGCTCGATCGGCTGGCCGTCGCGCACGGAGCGCAGTTCCACATGGTCTGCCCACAGGGTGACGATCTCACCGTCCTGGGGCCGCACCACCTGCCGGGTGAGCGGGAGGATCGACGGCAAGTCCGACGAAACGCAGGTGAAGCCCTCGCCGAGGCCGACCACCATGCCGGAGCCTTTCTTGAACGCGTACAGCCTGTCGTCGTTGACTCTGCCGATCACGAACGCATAATCCCCTTGCAGGTCGCCATAGGCCAGGCGGATGGCGTCGATGAACTCGTAGCCGCGATGGATATAGCGTTCCACCGCGTGCACGCAGGTCTCGCCGTCGTTCTCGGAGCGCACCGTCATGCCTTCCGCCATGAACTGCGCCCGCAATTCCACGTTGTTCACCACGTTGCCGTTGTGCGCGCCGACCATGTCGCCATCCGAGTCGAGGTGCGGCTGGCTGTTGGCCTGTGAAGGCTCCCCGAAGGTCGCCCACCGGAGCTGCGTGATGCCGCGCTGCCCGCGCATCTCAGAGAAGCGGTACTTCTCCGAGACCACCTCGACCTTGCCCACATCTTTGCGGAGATCGATCCTGCCATCGGTCAGGGTCGCCGCGCCGACTGAATCGTAGCCGCGATAGGTGAGCCGCCGCGCCGCCTCGATCAGGATGGGACCGAGAGCTTCCTCCTTGCCTGCCACGTATCCGAAAATGCCACACATTAAGCCTCCGGGATATTTCGCGGTTTGTCCTCGACAGAAGATCTAATGCCTGTACGGCGGGGTATGCCTCCCGCCGGCGCGCTTAATAATACCCTCTTGTTGGCAAGTGCTTATTGATCAGCACTGGGTAAAGCGGCGTGCCGGGGCTGCCCTCTCAGGCGGTCGCGCTCAGCAGCTCGGCCCACGCGCCCAGCGCATTGTAGTAGGGCAGAATACTTGGAATGTAGTGTCGCTCATCCCTGGCATGCGGCCCGAAGCCAGACTGACCCCAGACGACCCCCTGCCCGTTCGGGGCAAAGCGCGCCGAGGTCCCGGCGAGTTTCCTGCCGATTTTCGGCTCAGAACCCGAGGCGCGCCTCACCGCCTCGATGAGCGCGACTAGTGCCGGGTTGTCGCGGTCGCACGCCACCCCGTTCTCCACGGTCAGAAAGTGGACGTCGAGCCCGTTGTCAGTACAGTACTTTTGGACCGTATCTCTGAGATCGTCCGTGTGATCCTGCGGTATGGGGCGGACCTCCACGCCCAGTCTTCCCTCGGCCGCAGTGATGTTATAGACGCCCGGAGTGCCCACATTGATGAACGGGAACTTGGCCTGCGACACCCAGCCGTCGGAAGCCTGCAGCGTCAGTTGTTGCGAGAACATCTGCTGCAAAGAGGCGCGAGCCGCTTGCAGCCTGTCAGACACATCGCCGCCGGCGGCTTTCAGCCCGCTGTGCCCTTTGGCTCCACGCGCGATGACCTCGAAGCGCAGCACGCCGCGGTTCTCGACGCAGATCTCGCCGAATAGCTCATCCCCCTTTTCGCCGGTCCGCTCACCGGCAACCAGCAGCTTCGGGCGATAGCCGGATTCATCCTCCAGGATCCTGAGCACATGGGGCGTACCCATTTCTTCAGCTTCGCCGTTCTCTTCGTTGCCAACCAATAGTAGGGAAACCGGCGGCAGGCGCGTCCCGGACTTGAGCGCGTCTTTCATCCAGACCATGTAAGTTGCTACGACCGTCTTCATGTCGGCGGCGCCGCGGCCCCACAGGTAGTCCCCTTCCACTCGGGGGTTGAACTGCCCATCATCCGGCTCCGGCTCGACCACGTCGAAGTGTCCCGAGAGCACGGCCGCGCCCGGTTCACTGCCGGGAAAGCTGGCGAAGATCGCCGGGTACTTGCCATCAAAATGGCGGACCTCCGCGCCGTGCTGCTTCATGTATTCGTAGATCAGTGCGCCCGCGCGATGGACCTCGTCGAGCCGCTCCTCCGGGCAGGCCGTCACGGACGGAATGCGGATCAGGTGCTGTGCCAGGTCGAGGATCTCGGAGGTCTTGTCCGCATACGACATTTCGATCAGCGGCTCGCCGGACGGGCGGAAGCGCACCGGCAGGTCAAGATGCGAGCGGGCTTCTTCCCGGGCATGCAGGAGGAACTCGGTGATCTTTCCGGCCTCGCTGCCGAGTAGATTCGCCTTGGAAGTTATCACTTCGACATCATTGCAAACTTGCGTCTCGCGGGCCTCAGCCATCGCACGCAGCAGCGCCAGGGGCACCTCGGTGGCCGCGCCGAGCTCTTCACGAAGCTGTGCGCGCATCTTTTCGGCTGTATTTGGTGCGCCCTTCGCCATTTCGACCAGCGGCTGCAGCTCCTCCCACAGCCCGAGCGCGGCCGCCAGCGGATGCAACTCCCCAAGGGTCCATTCCAGGAAATCACGCATGTCAACCGGCTTGCCCGTGAGCGGGTTCTCGATCTCTGCCAGCAGGCCGCTGCGCGCGGCAGTCTGCTCGTTCTTACGCGCCCGCGCGATGTCTTCGCGGTCGTAGCGGAAGGACCGGGCGAACTCCGGGTCTCCATAGAAACGGATGAGCAGCAGGTGCTTCAGCGTGAGGTTGGCAACGTCCACGTCGAGAGGGTGGCAGCCGTCGTCCGTGCGGATCTCGACGCGGCCCATCGGGAGATTGATGCGCGCCAGCAGGTTCTGCTTCTCGATCTGGCGCGCCATCTCCTCGAACGAGGCGTTCTCACCGATCGAATACAACCCGCGAGAGTACAGCTCTCGGAGCTGATCGCCGGTGGTCGAGATGAGCCGCTCCACGGGCTCGGCAAAGGAACGCGCGCGCACCGGGGTCCAGTTATTGTTCCCGAACCGCACCCCGCGCTGCACGAGGTCGTACGAGATGTTCTTGTAGTCCTTGTAGGAGCGATACAGGTCTGGCCGGTCGATCTCCACCGGGTTCGGGAAGGTCAGGTTGCGGACCGAATCGTTCTCGGTCAGGATGACGACGGGATGCCCGTCCCGGGCCTGTGCCTGCAATGGCGTCGAGGCCGAGGTCGCAATGAACAGGGCGGCGAAGGAACGCAGCAGGCGCGTAGCCGTGATGTAGAACTCCGACTTGTACTGGTCGACGTGGCGGCTGCCGCGCTCGGAGTCAGACAGGTGCATGAAATCCCACGCAAACAGCGGGTCCGGCAGCGACAGGTTGACGTGGATGCCGGCGGTGGCAAGCGCATTTCCATACAGGTCCACGCATCGCTCGAGATAGCGGCGTTTGGCGATACCCCAGTTGCCGGGAATGGAATCGTGGCCGATGGTCGTGAAGAAGAGCAGGTTGCCGTGCCAGAAGAACAGGCGCTCGCCGAACTGGCCCCCGGCGCGCGCCAATGCATTGATCAGCACCGCCTCCATGAGCCGCGCCTCGTACACCGCGCCGCGCGGGTCGTAATAAGGCCGGGTAGCGAACTCCACCATCCAGTGAAAGACTTCCAGTTGAGAGAAATTCCGCAGCCATGGCAGCAGGGTTTCGGCACGCAGGTAATCGACGAATGACTGTTGCGCGGGTCCCGCTCCAACGGTCAGCAGAGGGCGCAAGTACTCGTCCAGCAGGTTCCACTCCAGCTCGAACCCGTTCAGACCGCCCGCAGGCTTCTCTTTTACAGCCGATTCCAGGGCCAGTTGGTACTTCTCGGCAAAATGCTCCGGATGGAAAGTCATGGCATCCTGTTCTCCTCGGTCTCAAGCCGAGAGGCCGGCTACCAGCCGCTGGAACGCGCCTTCGGTCCGCTCGGTCGGTGTGGCATACGAGAATCGAATCCAATCTCCGCCGAACGGGGAGAAGAACGCGCCGGGCACGATCGCCACGCCGAAGTTCTCCGCCAGGTACAGGCCTAGGGGTTCGCTGTCTGCCCAACCCTTGGCCCGGATGCTATCTCCAACATTGATGAACGAATAGTAGCCCTTGCCGAGGATATATGGGAAGCCCTGTTTTTCCAGGAGCGCCCGGAGCACCTTGCGGCTGGCATTAGTCGGTTCCGAGATCGTCTTCGAGGCCTCCGCATATCCCATCTCGTAGGCCGCCATCGCCACCGCCAGCGAGTAGAACGTGGGCATCACCGTGTGCGAGGCCCGCGCCACGATGAACTTGACCACCGCCTCCGGCGCAATCAAATGGCAGTTGCGGACATTGGAGGCGCCGAGGCTCTTTGTGATCCCGTCCAGGAACATCAGGTGCTGCCGTTCTTCGACGGAGAACTGCTTCAGGAAGGAGTTCAGCTCCATCGGCTGCTCATCGGTGACGTAGTGATACATCCAGTCGAAGAGCACAAACGGGATTCCCTGTTCCAGGGCCGTCCGCGCGAGAGCGACCTGGCGCTCCACCGATAGCGTCAGGCCGGTGGGATTATCAGGATTGGTGATGATGAGCCCGGCGATTTTGCGGCCTGATTGCGCGGCAAACTCCACGCTGGCGCGGATACCATCCTCGGAATAGGCCCACCCGTTGGCCGGGTCGCCCGGCGACCAGAGCACGTTCGCGCCGATCCCATAGGGGCCCCAGTTATAAGAGATCCACGGCACGCGTGACACGGCGACGACATCCCCTTCGCGGCCGTGCCCCAGGCTCAACATCGCCTGGTAGGCTTTCACCAGCGCGTCACGCCCGCCGCAGGTGCCCACGACGTTGCCGGGGCCGTAACCAAGGGCGGGGTCAAGCTTCCAGTACTTCTCGACCACACATTTTCGATAGGCGTCCGTGCCGAATGGCATATCGTACGCCGTGCCGTGCTCGATCTGCATTTGGGCGGCGCGCTCGAGGATCTCGCGCGGCACGCCGGGCAGAGATGCGCCCCCATCCCCTTGCGAAGCATCGAATACCGGCGAGCCGGGGTATTTCTCCTGGTAGACCTTCAGCGACTTATTGATTAGGAACATGCGTGACGGCGGAATGGTCATCATGTCCTTCAGATAGCCGCTCACCGGCACCAGGTTCGCCTCTGGTACGGCATAGACCGGGGTGGTGTTGGAAATGCTCATGGTGCGCCTCCTCATATTTTAAGGAAAACGCCCCGTTCGAATGGGGCGTTTTCCTTATTGACTCGTTTCACGCACTGGCGTTCGTTTCACTGGCCGCCATCCCAAAGCGAACTGGAGCGGAATTGTCCGGCATTAGCATCGAGAGCAGGGCGACCAGCAGCGACCAGCATATTGGAGCGCAATATATCATTGGGGGTTGTCCGTGTCAAGATTCGAGAACGGCCGCGCTTGCCAGCCTCTCTCGTGCTCATGCCTGCATCTCCCCATCAGGCAATCCGTCATCCGACTGTGCCGGCGAATGCCTTACAAACGACCGCGGAATGCAGGATTTTTGTCCATTTTGGACCGGATGATATTTCAAGATAATCAGTATGGGTTTTGCTCGGATTCCATCGGAACTCACCCCATCAGAAACGGGACAATTATGATCGAACCAACATCGCCTGCGCCGGCCGCAGGCTCAACTGAACGCAAAGGCCCGCGTGGTGAAGTCACGATCTTCGCCACATGGTGCAAAGGATGCACGATCTGCGTCGAGCTCTGCCCGACGGAAGTGCTCGCCATGCACCCGAGCGGCAACCGCCCGATCATCGTAGCGCATGAGAAATGCACCGCCTGCCATTTTTGCGACACCCACTGCCCCGATTTGGCGATCATCGTCAGGAAGATCGCGTGACCCCCAGGAGGCTGCTTTGACGATCCGGCTCATGCAAGGCAACGAGGTGATCGCGCTGGGCGCCATCGCGGCGGGCTGTCGCTTCTACGCTGGGTATCCCATCACGCCGTCCACCGAGGTGGCGGAGGTCATGGCCCGTGAGCTTCCCCGGGTCGGGGGCAAGTTCATCCAGATGGAAGATGAGATCGCCAGCATGGCGGCGATCATCGGCGGCTCTGTCGGCGGGCTCAAGTCCATGACGGCCACCAGTGGCCCGGGCTTTTCGCTCATGCAGGAGAATATCGGCTACGCCGCCATGGCCGAGATACCGTGTGTCATCGTCAACGTCCAGCGGCTCGGCCCATCTACCGGTCAGCCGACCGCCGCCTCGCAGGGGGATGTGATGCAGGCGCGCTGGGGCACTCACGGAGATCATCCGATCATTGCCCTCAGCCCGCTCTCCGTGGCGCAATCGTTCGACCTGACGGTCAAGGCGTTCAATCTTTCCGAGAAGTACCGCACGCCGGTCATCCTCTTGACCGACGAGATCATCGGCCACATGCGCGAGCCGGTCGAGCTGCCCGACCCGGAGGCG
Organism: Anaerolineales bacterium; assembly: GCA_035498395.1. Lineage (GTDB taxonomy): Bacteria > Chloroflexota > Anaerolineae > Anaerolineales > Villigracilaceae > Fen-1038. The sequence goes on along the minus strand of DATKAF010000191.1, from coordinate 9,058 downwards.
GTTGAGCGGGTGGAGCGTGTCGTTTCCGACTCGCCTTCCACGTACAAGGCGTTCCGGAACGGCCCCGGGGACGTGCCCCCCATGGCAAGCTTCGGCATGGGTTACCGCTACCACATCACGGGCCTTTTTCATGATGAGGTCGGGTTCCCGACGCAGCGCCTCGACGAGATCGATCCGTGGCTGGAGCGCGTCAACAGCAAACTTGACCGTCATGCCGGCGACATCTTTCTCTATCAAGAGGACTACCAGGCTGGCGCGCGCATTGCCATCCTCAGCTATGGGGCGTCGGCGCGCACGGCTCGGCATGCCATGAAGCAGGTCCGTGCGGCCGGTGGGAAGGTCAGCCTGCTCACCCTGCAAACTATTTGGCCGTTCCCGGAAGCGGTCGTCGAGGAGCTTGCCGATTCGGTGGACCGCATCGTCGTCCCGGAGATGAACCTCGGCCAGCTCGCGCTGGAGGTGGAACGCATCGCCGGGCGGCGCAAGGTCGTTCGAGTCGATCGCGCCAATGGCGAAATGGTCACACCCGATATGGTCGTATCCGCGATCGAGGCATAACGATGTCCGACACCATTCTTTCCGCTCAAGGCCTGGATGCCAACGAGGCCCAGATCCCCCGCGAGGATTGGTTCGAATCCAGCTCCACGCTCCAGCACCTCCGAAAGAACAAGCGCTTTCCGACCATCTGGTGCGCGGGATGCGGCATTGGCGTGGTCATGGGCTCGTTGATCCGCGCCATCGAGAGCCTGGGTCTGCAGAACGATCAGGTTGCGCTGGTGGCGGGCATCGGCTGCACCGCTCGCATGCCCGTCTACATGGACTACAACACCCTGCACACCACGCACGGACGCGCGCTGGCTTTTGCCACCGGCCTGAAGATCGCCCGCCCCGATATGAAGGTGATCGCCATCATGGGAGATGGTGACGCGCTGGCGATCGGTGGCAATCACTTCATCCACGCCGCCCGCCGCAACATCGGCATCACCGCTCTCATCGTGAACAATTCCATCTACGGCATGACCGGTGGGCAATACAGCCCCACTACACCGCTGGACATGCGCGCCACGACCGCGCCCTACGGGAACGTCGAACCGCCGTTCCCCATCTGCGACCTGGCAGCCGCAGCCGGGGCGACGTATGTCGCTCGCAGCACCGTCTATCATGTGCTGGAGCTTGATAAGTACCTGGCGCAAGCCATCTCGACCGACGGCTTCAGCGTGGTCGAGGCAGTCAGCTACTGTCACACCACCTACGGCCGAATCAACAAGCTCGGCTCCGCTGCCCAGATGATGCGCGCCCTCAAGGACAGCTGCATTTCCAAGTCTGCGTATGACCGGCTGAGTGAAGACGAGCGCGCCTCCAATTCGAAGATCGTGCGGGGCGTCCTGCAAAAGAAGGCACGGCCCGAATACACAAAGGTGTATGCGTCGCTCGTGGACCACGTCCAGGAAGAGGCCGTCCGGCCGCGCAACGCGGGAGGCAATTAATGGACAATCGCTTCGAGGTCCGCCTGGCAGGCGAAGGCGGCCAGGGTATGATCCTGGCAGGCATCATCCTGGCCGAGGCCGCGGCCATCCACGAGTGCAAGCACGTCACCCAGACGCAGAGCTACGGACCCGAATCTCGCGGCGGAGCCAGTCGTTCGGAGGTTGTCATCTCCGATGCTGAGATCAATCACCCCGAGGTCCTTTCGCCGGACGTGGTCCTCACCCTCAGCCAGGAAGCCTACAATAAGTTCGGCAAAGCGCTCCAACCCGACTGTCTACTGATCGTCGATGAAGACGCTGTGCGGACAGCTCCGGATTTCCAGGGCGTCAGGGTCCCGATTGCCCGCCTCGCGCAGGAGACGACCGGGCGCTCCATCACAGCCAATACCGTGGCGCTGGGTGTTCTGGTCGGGCTGACCCGCGTGGTGTCGCGTGATGCCATCGAAAAAGCCGTGGTCGCTCGGGCGCCGAAGGGCACCGAGGAAATGAACCGCAAGGCCCTGCAAGCGGGCTTTGCCGCTGCCGAGCTGGTGAAAGCGGCTGCGGTAGAGTAGTTCTGCTGCAATAAGTCGAGATCCAGGACTTCGAACTTACAACCGGGCACTGTTCATAGCACGCGGGATTCCAAAACCTGGTCGTCGATCAGGCGGCCGTGGCTCCGGCGTGCTCTGGGCCACATCAGCGGGGAATCATGGCTACGCGCAAGCTTCCCAAAGCTTACCAAATTCTAAACTCCATAAAATATTTATGATGTAAACTATTTCCCTGTGAGGCAACGACACAGCCCCAAGGCAGCAGCCATGAACAACAAGGTATCCTTTGCGCTCGCTTATGACCTGCTCCAGCTCTTACAGCAGATCTCTCGCGTCAAGTACAAGCCCTATTCGGTTGACGGCCTGACCGCGGGCGAGCAAGGCTTGCTCATGATCCTCGTCATGAACCTGGATTGGGCTGCCAGGGCGCCGACGGTCACAGAAGTGAGCAACAGCCTGCAGATAACCCCGGCCGGCGTCACGCATCTGCTCAACCCGCTGGAAGAGACCGGGCATCTGGAACGCGTCCAGGATGCTCGCGACAGGCGCGTCGTCCGGGTGCGCCTCACCGATAAGGGGAAGCGCGCCGCCGAAACGCTGGTCAGAGCCATCCAGGAACAACTCGGGGGCCTGGTGGAATACTTAGGCGAGGATGACAGCCGGACGCTGATCCGACTGCTGTCCAGAGCGATCGACTTCTTCACACCGAAGCAGCAGGACGCTCACGATTGAAATGATGGCAGGTATAACGAGAATGATCGGCGAGAATCGAAATGTCATCATCCGGATGCAGGATGTGGTCAAGACCTACCACACGGGGGGCGCGCCTTTTACCGCGCTCGACCATGTGGATATGGAAGTCCGGCAGGGCGAATTCCTGGGCATCACGGGCAGGTCAGGGGCAGGCAAGACCACTCTGCTCAACATGATCTCCGGGGTCAGTGAGTCGACCTCGGGGGACATCCTCTTCCATTGGTCGGGCAATGGCACCGTCCCCGAATCGGTGACGCTTCAGGACCTGAGCGAAGACGAGTTGGCTCAGTGGCGCGGCCAGCACCTGGGGATCATCTATCAGTCGTTCGAGTTGATGCCCACGCTCAGCCTGCTTGAGAACGTCATGCTCCCCACCGACTTCCTGGGCACCTACCAGCGCGGCGTCAGCAGAAAGAGGGCGCTTGAGCTGCTGGAAATGGTGGAGATCGCCGAGCATGCCCACAAGATCCCCGCCTACATCTCCGGCGGGCAGAAACAACGCGTTGCGATCGCTCGCGCGCTGGTGAACGATCCCCACCTCATCATTGCCGATGAACCGACTGGCAACCTCGACAGTGTAACCGCCGAGTTGATCTTTCAGATCTTCGAGCGGCTCGTCGCGCAGGGCAAGACCATCATCATGGCGACTCACGACGAGAGCTTTGTATCCCGTTTCTCCCGAAGGCTCTACATTGCCGACGGGCTGGTCAGCGGAGCGCTGGTGAACGGGGGCAGCCGCTCAGGCGACGCGGATAAGGTCGTCAATGCCGCGCAAGAGCAACACGCGCCTGCACCGCGGGAGACGGGCGTGGCTGTCGTCGCTGCGTGCGATGAAGACCGTGCCGGGCAGCCCGCCATCGTCCTGAACGGCGTGGAAAAGGTCTACGAGAACGCGGCCGGGAAGTTCAAAGCATTGAGATCCATCGACCTGCAATTGAGCTACGGTCAGTTCATTTCCGTCGTGGGCAAGTCTGGCTGCGGCAAATCCACCCTGCTGAACATGATCACCGGCATCGACCACCCCACCGCCGGTGAAGTGGTCATCGCGGGCGAGCATATCTACCGTATGAGCGAAAGTCAGCGGGCGCTCTGGCGCGGGCGGAACATGGGGGTCGTGTTCCAGTTCTTCCAGCTTCTGCCGACCCTGACGCTGCTGGAAAACACCATGCTGCCGATGGATTACTGCAACCTGTATCCATACTCCGAGCGGCCCGGTAGGGCGATGGATTTGCTCAGGATGGTTGGGTTGGAAGACCAGGCGCACAAGCTCCCCACCGCGGTCTCCAGCGGGCAGCAGCAGGGCGCAGCGATCGCCCGTGCCCTGGCTACCGACCCGTCCATTATCGTTGCCGATGAGCCCACCGGCAACCTCGATTCACATGCAGCCGAAAACATCCTGAACCTGTTCCAAGACCTGGCAAAACGCGGGAAGACCGTGCTCATCGTGACCCACGACCTTTCCATCACACGGAGGACCGACCAGACGATCATCCTCTCTGACGGCGAGATCATCGACCCGACCATCGCGCGCGCTCTCCCGTTCCTGTCGCACCCGCAGATGCTGGTCGCCACCCGGAAGGCAAATAGGCGCACGATCCCGCCGGGGGAGATCATTCTGGAGCAGGGCCTGCCTGTGGAGCACTTGTTTATGATTGTCTCTGGCGCGGTCGACGTCATGCTCACCTGCGAAAGTTCCAGGGCGATGAGGCTGGCCAATCTCGGACCGGGGCAGTATTTCGGCGAAGTCGAGCTCACCCACGGCGGCCATTCCATCGCATGCGTCCAGGCCGCCGGCAGCGGTGCGGAACTGGCCCTCCTGCCCCGGGAGCTGTTCTTTCAGCTCATCGACGGATCTCCGCTCACCCGGCATGCCATCCACGAGGTTGCAGACACCCGCCTCGCGGAGCACCATAGAAGGAAGAGCGACAGATGAGACCGGGTTTCCTCAAGCCGCGTTGGGCAAAGGTATTCTTCGACCTGTGGAACGACAGGACCCGCACCGGGCTGGTGGTCGCCTCGATCGCGGTCGGGGTCTTCGCCATCGGGATGATCATCTCTGCCTATGTGATCCTGGAGCAGGACATCGATCGCAGTTATGCGGCCATCAACCCGCCCAACATCATCGTTTTCACGGGCACTTTCGACAAAGACCTCGTCGACGTCGTCTCCAAACTGCCCGGGGTGAGAGAGGCGGAAGGCCGCTACGTCATGCCGATCCGAGCCCGGAGAGGCACGGAAAGCTGGCAGAATCTGAAACTCGTGGCGATCCCCGATTCGGGAGGGCGGATCAGTCACCTGGCGCCGATCGTGGGCACGCAGTTTCCCGCGAAGGACCAATTGGTCGTCAGCCAGTGGATCCTCCATATTACCGGATACCACACCGGCGACACGATTCAGATCGAGCTTCCAGACGGCTCGAAGCACGAGCTTCCCGTCGTCGGTCTGGTTGCCGATCAGACAACCGCCAGGATCGACCTGAGCGCCACCAACAATGTGTACGTCACGTCGAAGACCCTGCAGTCCTTCGGGATGGATAACGACTTCAATCAGCTGTATGTCACCGCCCAGGGCGCGGGCAATGACAGCGGGTTGATCGCCACCATCGCCGACAGCGTCAAGAAGAAGGTCGAAGACAGCGGGCGCGAAGTGTATTCCATCGACCAGCATCCCTCGGGCGAACACCCGATGACGCACACCATCCTGGCGGTCATCGGCCTGCTGGCAGCGCTGGCTGTCCTGATCACGATCCTCAGCAGCTCCCTCATCGTCAATACGTTGAACGCCCTGCTGACACAGCAGGTGCGCCAGATCGGCATCATGAAGTTGGTGGGCGCTCGCAGCAGGCAGATATTCGGAATGTACCTCATCCTCATCATCACCTACAGCCTCATCGCCCTTGCGCTGGCCGTTCCGCTCGCCGCCATCGCAGGGTACGGGCTCGCCTGGGGTATCGCCAGCCTGGTGGGCGCGGTGCTCCAGGGTTTTCGCCCGATCCCGGCGGCCATGGTGATCCAGGTGTTGGTGGGCATCCTGATACCCGTCGGCGCGGGCTATTTCCCCGTGCACAACGGCGCCCGTACCAGCGTCATGCACGCCATCAGCGACCATGGTCCGGAGAGCAGGGCCTATCGAGCCACGCCTGCCAGGTCCAACGCCAGCGGATTCGCCTGGATATCGCGTCCTATTCTGCTGTCGTTCCGAAACACGTTCCGGAAGTGGGGGCGCCTGCTCCTGACCATTTTCACATTGACGGTCGCCGGCGCCGTGTTCATCGCCGTGTTCAACGTGCGCGATTCTGTTCGCAACATGGTGGACCAGCTAATGCAGCACTTCATGGGCGACGTAACAGTGAACTTCGACCGCCCTTACCGCGTCACCGAGATCCAGCAAAACCTCCTCCAGGTGGCCGGCGTAAAGGGCGTGGAGGGCTGGAGCGGGACCGCCGCGCAGATCCAGGATAGCAGCGATAACGTCGTTGCAAACCTGGCGATCTCTGCCCCACCGCAGGATACCCGCCTGCTCCACCCGAAATTCCTGGCGGGGCGCTGGCTGCTGCCCGGTGAAAAGAAGGCCCTTGTGATGTCCGACACCATCTATAACTACTATCCCAGCCTCAAGCCCGGGGACAAGCTCATCATCAAGCTCCCCGGCGAGCGAAAGGAAACGTGGGAGGTGGTGGGGATCTTCCGGTTCGTGGGCATGCTCGGCGACCCGCTGGCGTACGCGAATTTCGACGACTTCGCCAACCAGATGCACGCTCACAACGAGGCGACCTCCTACCGCGTCATCACCCAGGCCCATGACCCGGCCTCTCAACGTGAGCTTGCCCAGCGCATCGACCGCTATCTGAATGACCGGAATTTCTCGGTCCAGAGCGAGCAGGCCGGCTATGTGTTGCAGTCCAGCATCGCCCAGGGCATCAACATCCTGGTGATATTCCTGCTGGTCATGGCTGTCCTGACCGCAATCGTCGGCAGCATCGGCTTGACCGGGACCATGAGCATCAACGTCCTGGAGAGGACGCGGGAGATCGGGGTGATGCGGACCATCGGCGCCGTGGACGGGAGGATCATGCAGTCCGTCGTCGTGGAAGGCTTGGTCATCGGCATCATCACCTGGATATTGGCGATCGGCGTCTCCTTCCCGATCAGCCAGCTCCTGCTCACGATCATCGGAGAATCCATATCAGGCTCGGCGATCCCCCTCAGCTTCACCCCGCTGGGCATCCTGATCTGGCTGGGAATGGTCATCGTGCTGTCCGTGCTGGCGAGCATCATGCCGGCCCGCCGCGCCGCGCGCCTGACGATCAATGAGGTGCTCGCGCACGAGTGAGCGCCCGGCATCACATTCTCAGCCAGGATCGCACTACGGTGTGGACATACCCTCACGGGTTGGCGGGCTGTAGGCCGCCTCCAGGAGCGCCCGATCCTCGGCCCTGATCCGCGCGGTCAGCAGCAGCATGTTCGCCAGGGAAAAGATAATGGCCGTTACATAGGCCGAGTGCAGCAACGGCACCGCAAGGATTTCGAGGGCCACCCCGAGGTAGTTCGGGTGACGCAGATAGCGATAGATGCCGCCTCGCACAGGCGGCAGACCGGGGATCGTCATCACCCTGACCGTCCAATGCCATCTCAACGACAGCATAGCCGCTTAACGCAGGCTTTGGCCGGTAGCAAAAATAACGAGCACCAGCAAGGACAGGGCCGGAATGAAGGGCCTGCGCAATGCATACACCTCGACGAGCATGGCAATGAACCAGCCGGCATGCAGGACCATCATCAGCGGCACCTGCCACGCGTCAACATCGCGGCCGCCCCATGCCCGGATGATCGCCTCATGTCTCCGGCTTAGGCGAAGCTCGAGGAGCCTTTGGAGCGTCAGCAGGAGAACCAATCCTGTGAAGATCCAGCAGGTCACCATTGCAGCAGAACTTGTTCGGCGCAGAATCCTGGACCCATTGCCATAAGGACGCCATATGTTCCCGGCCCGGGCTGGAACCGGGATAGGGTTTCCTCCAGGATGAGCAGCACGGACGTGGATGAGATGTTGCCCACTTCCACCAGGCTCTCCCGGCTCAGGTCAAGGGCATGCTCGCCCAGCCCAAAGCCGCTCTCGATCGCCTGAATGACTTTGGGCCCTCCGGGATGAGCGATCCAGTGCCGGATATCCCCGATGGACAGACCATGCTCCCCCAGAAACGCCTCGACTCCGAGGCGCAGGTGCGCCTCGGCCAGTTGAGCAACCTCGGCGCTGAGCACGATCTTGAGCCCGCTCTCCCCCACTTCCCATCCCATCACCTGCTCGGTGTCCGGAAAAAAGATGGACCGGTTGTCCACAACCATCGGCAGACCGCGTCCTGCCCGCGCATGATGATCGCCGACCATCAGAACGGCGGCCGCGCCATCCCCGAACAGCCCGCTCGAGAGTATGTTGGCAATCGAGAAGTCCTCCGGCTGGATCGTCAGCGTGCACAGCTCGATGGAGAGCAGGATCCCCGCTTCATCCACGTGGCCCCGCAGATAATCTGCCAGCCTGGCAACCCCGGCTGCTCCCGCCACACAGCCTAGGCCAAACAGAGGCACCCGCTTGAGGTTCGGGGAGAAGGGGATGCGGTTTATCAGCCGCGCGTCGATGGAAGGCACACCGATCCAGGTCACCGTCGTGAAGATGATCTGCGAGACTTCACGCGGCTCCATCTTGGCCTTATCGAGGAGACCGCACAACACTTTCTCGCCCAGGTCGAGCGCGGACTCGATCCAGGCATTGTTCTTGGCTTCAAAGCCTTCCAGACCTTCGTACTCCTCAATAGGCAGCGCCAGGTGCCGCCCCGTCACGCCGACGCTGTGATGGATTCGATCCAGCCGATCCAGGTTTGAGTGGCCCCTGGCCCAATGCTGGCGCAGCGCCGCCAACATGGCTTCCTGAGGATAGTAGTGATCTGGAAACGCGTGGGTAACCGCCGCAATGGAAGGCATGGATTCTCTCGCTCTCTGCAACCAGTAGAACGAGCCCGCCTGCGAGGCAATATGATGAGACGTGGGATTTTTGGATAGCGGCCTTGTCGGGATGTCCGCCCCATTCTGCGCACAAACGATCCGGCAAACAGAAACAACTCACCTGCGGCACTCGGTGAGCCGTTTTGATTCATGCAGATGGCGTACGGCCCGCTTGCCCCCTAAGTCCAGATCCCTGGACTAGAAACCTTCAACCAGCGTTGCGATTGCAAGAATGATGAAAGCCAGGGCGAGCAGCCAGCCGGTGTATGCACCGATGACCGGCAGGTTC
>DATKAF010000190.1:0-2765 GCA_035498395.1 Anaerolineales bacterium | reverse complement strand
CGACCAGGTCGGTGTTCTCGCTGAATCTCTCGCCGTAGCGCGTGGCATAGGCGCTCGAGGTAGCCGCGCTTTGCGCCAGGATGACCACGAACATCGCAAAGGCCGTCGGAATCAATGTCGTTATGACATCCCAGTTCCAGTCCACCTTGGGCAGACCCAGGTAAGGCAGACCACCCGGAACGGCGCCGACCACATGCACTTGCTTGTCCAGTCCGAACGCCCAACTGACGACCAGGGCGCCGATCGCCGCGATCAGGGCCCCCGGAATTTTCTTCGAAACCATCTTGAAGCCGACGATGACCACCAGCACTGTGATCGCGATCATCGCCTCGTAGCGGCTGACTTGTCCGAGTTGCTGCAAGCTGGTCCAAAGCTTCCCCAGCGTGCCGTGGCCGCCTCCCTTCAGGCCGAGCATGCCGGCAATCTGCCCCAGCGCGACCTGAATGCCGACCCCGGTCAGGAACCCGATCAATACGGTGCGCGAGAGAAAGTCGGCGAGGAATCCCAGGCGCAGGAGGCGCGCCAGAATCAGGAAAATCGCGGCCATCAACGCCAGCACGCCGGCCAACGCCAGGTATTGCTCCGAGCCGGTGGCTGCGATCCCCACGAGACTGGCGGCGAGGATCGCCGCCGTCGCGGAATCGGCGCCCACCACCAGGTGCCGTGAGGAGCCGAACACGGCGAACAGCGCCGTGGGGATCAGCATGGTGTAGAGACCTGTGATCACCGGCGTGCCGGAGATCTTGGTGTAGCCCATCACCTCAGGGATGGCGATTGCGGCAAGCGTTATACCGGCAACGATTTCCGCCGGGATCTTGGCGGCCGTGATAGGTAGCACCCCCTGCAGGATGGAGAAGCGGGCGGGTGCAGCGTGATCTTGTGTCGACATCCTGGTCCCCCCTTTTCTGAAGCGGCCCTTCGCGATGCGCAACTCGTCCGACAATGAACCGTTCGCTCAGTTGCATGCCACAGAGGACCGGCGGATTCGATAGTAGTCGACCAGGAAAAACGGGACAATTGGACCTTGGTCCAACGCCGAACTATGAGCGTCGCCAGGCATTCTCGTGCCGCACACGATAGAAGTGGTTCACGACAGCGAAGAGGATACTCACGGACAACCCGCAGTGGGGATGCCCGTCAAACCTTCCACCGGTCCGAGCCGCCGCCACGGCCTCACCAGCACCATTCCGCCGTTGCCATCATAAGAGTGCCTTTCGCTTCAGCCACAGCACTGTCGCGCCGGTACAGGCGAGCGGCAGCATTATGCCGAACGTCAGGAATGCCGACTTGTTGCCGATCTGCTCTGCCATCCAGTTGAAGTTCATGCCAAAAAAACCTGTAAGAAAGCTGATCGGCAGGAAGAAGATGGAAACGATCGTCAAGCGGCTGATCTGCTCGCCCCGGCGTTGTGCAAGCGACGTCGCGAAATCCTGCATGATATCGGCCCCCCACACGATGCGTTCATGCAGTCGAGTCTCCGTATCTTCCGCATATTCGGCGTATTCGTTGAACTCCCTGACGGCGTCGGAACCGATGTCGGTGATAGCCTCGATCCCAACTGTCGCTGAGCGTACCGCGCTGGCGTAGCGATCGAATTTCAACCAGGAGCCGCGCAGTAGTTCCAGGCTGTGGCTGAGACGAGCGAAATCGATCGCGGTCGGCTCTTTCTGGATGCTTTCCTGCAGGCCTTGCAGACGCTCGTCGATAGAGGTGATGGCCTGTTCAAGGCTCCCGAGGAGCAACTGTAGCAGGATCGCGGTGACATGGTATGACCGCGAGGCGCCCGCGAGGCGCTCCACGAATTCCTGATGTACGTTCCCCAGCAATTCGGGCTTGCCGTGCCAGAGGGTTACGAGACCCTTGCTGGATGCCCAAACATGGATTTCGATCAGCCCCTCCAGGGGTGCGGCCAGCCAGGAAACCGCGCGGATGCCGCGCCGGCTAATGGCCAGCCGTCCCGCCTGGTTAAAGCGCCGGATCCACGCTGTATCCGCCGCGTCCATGCCAATTTCCAGCAGCATGGCCTCGTCTGCCAGCGCGGGCGGGCCACAGATGTCGAGCCAGACGTATCGCCCCTCCGTTATATGTCCACGCAGGCCCGCCAGCGATGCATCCCGATGCAGGCCACCAGTGTGGACAATCGTTGCCGTAATTGTTGCAATCGCCGCATCGCTCATGCCTTCGGATCCTTTCTCGATCAACCTCAATATCCCAAGCGAGGGTGGCCTTGGCCGGGACCATCGTCTCCAGACGAGCCGAGCGACGAGCGCGAGTTCGTCAGCCTTTCTCGTGCCGCCCGATGGAAGTGGTTCACGACAGCGAAGAAGATACTCGCGGACAAGGCGCACATGAGAATGCCCACCAACGCCTCAAGTGGTGCGAGCAGCCGCCACGGCCTCGCCAGCATCAGATCGCCGGAGCCAGCGGTCGTGTACGTGCCTCCGGAAAAGTAAAAGGCCGCTTCAGAATTGGGCAGGCAATCCTGCCACAGATAGAACACCGCCCAGACCGAAATCGTGATCAGATGCGCCAGGATTTGCCCCGTCGCGATGCGGATCAACACCAGGGCGATGGGCAAGAGGCGCGTCGGCGGTCTGTCGAAATACGGCCTCAACCACCTCAGCAGCATGACGAGACCGGCCACATGGAAACCCAAAGTCACCGTCACCAGAAAAATGGCGCTGACGATGACAATGACCGCCTCCATTGCAAGCCCGTTGAGGATGATCAAGAACATAGGCTTACCGATTTCCTGTGCCTGTGTT
>DATKAF010000189.1:0-10376 GCA_035498395.1 Anaerolineales bacterium | reverse complement strand
TCACCGGTCGGCTGGAGGGTGCGAGCCAGGTCGGAGGAGGCGGAGAAATCGCAGAAGCCCGCCAGCCGGGCAAGGATCTTATCGTATTCGAGGACTTGCAGCGTCTTGCTTTCCATGGCAGAGTGAATTTAACCACAAAAGGTGGGAGTTAAATAGTTGGATAGTTGGATAGGCGAGGCGGGGAATGGGAAATCGGAAATGGGAGATGGGAAATGGGAAGTAGGCAAATAGTCGGATGGACAAATAGGCGGATAGCGTGCTGGATGGTCAGGCGCGGAGCTTACAGGGTTGGATGAACAGAGAACGGAAACGCGCCGCAGGGCGGGATACCAAACCTGCGGCGCTCAGCAATGGCGTGCGAGAAGTGGAATGTCTCAGGAACCCGAGTTGGAACGGCGCAAGCCCCCGATCACCGAATCGAGAAAACCACGCCGCCGCGCGGAGGGAGTCCCGGCTGCCTGGAGTTCCTGCTGAGCGGCGAGGGCCGCGCCGATCATGCCGGCCTCATTCAGGAGCTGAGCGGGGACCACGGGGACTTCCACGGTGAGCAGCGGGATGAACTTGTCGCTCTGCTTGCTAATGCCGCCACCGACAATAAACAGGTCGGGCCAGAAGAGCTTTTCCATCGTCTTAAGATAGACATCCAGCCGTCCGGCATACTTCTTCCACGACATGTCCTCGCGGTCGCGAGCAGCCGCAGAGGCGCGGGCCTCGGCCTCCTGGCCTTCGATCTGGATGTGGCCGAACTCGGTATTCTTGAGGAGCTTGCCCCCGTAGAACACCGCCGAGCCGATGCCCGTGCCAAGCGTGAGCAGGATGACCGTGCCCATCTGCCCGCGACCGGCGCCGAAGGCCATCTCGCACAGACCGGCTGCATCGGCATCGTTGATGAGGGTGCAATCGCATGACGTGACCCGGGTGAAGAGATCATCGCCGTTAGCGCCGATCCACTTGGGAGAGACGTTGGCAGCCATCATGGCAACGCCGTTCTTGATCGGAGCAGGGAAGCCGATGCCGATGGGGCCGGTCCAACTGAAGGAGCGGGCGATCTGGGCAACCACATCGGCAACCGGGTGCGGCTCCGCCTTATCGGGAGTGGGAATGCGAACGCGCTCTGCAAGCAGGCTGCCGGCCTGTGTATCGACCGGCGCCCCCTTGATGCCGGACCCGCCCACATCAATGCCAAGTATCTGCATGTGCCTCACTCCTCCGGTCTGGTCGTGGCATCAAGAGCAATTCCTGCAAGGACCATACAAGACGCAATATCGCACCAGCCGCATTGTACCCGCGTTTGCGATCCGGGGCCGCGGTTCAGCCCCCTTTCCATTTCCGGTAGGCGAGCAGGTCTTGCTCGATGAGCAGCAGGCAGCCTGCAAAGACGGCCGCGTCGTCCACCTCACCGATGACGGGCAGCACATCCGGGACCAGGTCGAACGGGTCGAACACATAGATCAGAGTGAAGACGACCGCCGCCATGGTGCCCCACGGCCACTTGCGGTACGTCCCTGACCAGTAATCCCGGACGGCGGAAATCAGCAGGCGCGCATCGTCGACGAAACGGCTCAGCGGACCGCGGGCGTAGAACTTCTTCTGGATCTCATCGGACTTGTTCACAACCTTAACGAGGTCCTTCTCCGTCATCTTTGGAGAAGCGGCCTTGACCAGCTCTTCACCCAGTTTGTCTTTTTCATCTGCCATGGAATGCTCCAATCTCAATGTATAACGGGAATATCCGGCCGGGAAACACTACGCTCCAGGCGGGGTCCGGCCAGGCTGACCCTTCGGCGTCCTCCCGCCCCAGAGGTTAAGAGCCAGGCGCACGATCAGCGGGGAAAGCCACCAGATCACAATGACGGCCGCCGTGCTGACATATGCAAACGGAACGGCGACGAGGAACACGACTGGCGCGGCAAACAGGCGGACACGAATGGACCGGATCTCCTCTGCTTCGACATCGGCGGATATCAGGCGGCGATCGTGGGATGCATAGACCCAGATCAGCGCGAGAGAAAACCCCAACGCGGCAATGGCGAGGGAATAGGCCATCAGTGCAATCGGGATGAACACATACTGTCCCAGCAGGCTGGCGAGGAAGGGCATGCAGATAATGAAGAACAGGAATAGGAGGTTCAGCAGGATCAGCCTGGTATCGTAGCGGCGGATGTAGCCAAAATAGCGATGGTGGGAGATCCAATAGATGCCGATGACCAGGAAGCTAATGAAGAATGTCATCAGGCTGGGGCCCAGGGCGGCCAGTTGTCCGGGAAGCTGAGCGGCTGCCTGAGCCGGGTCGAGCTCCGGGACGTGCAGATTCAGGGCCAACAGCGTGATGGCGATGGCCATCACGGCGTCGCTGAAGAAGACGAGCCGCTCGAGACCGAGCTGCTGGTCAGGCGAGGGTTTGTTCGTATCCGCCATGCGACAAGATGTTGCTTGAATGGATCATGAGAAATAGGTGATCGGCGCCCGCCGAAGCATCCGGCAAAGGTCACAACAGCTTGCGAATATGCTCCGTGTGATCGCGCTCGTGCCAGACTGCCCTGCGCAGCACTTTGCGCGGGCTCCAAAGCTCGCCGTCCCGCTCGACCGTGTGGCGGACAGCTTCCAGCCCCGGCAGGAGGGAGACGAAATGCGCACGCACCAACTCCAGGCGCTCCAGCGGCTCGGACGGCAAATCCTGCTCGCGCTCGGGGAAGGGCGAGCCGATGCGCTCCTGGTACCACCATTCCGCGCCGCCGATATGCTTCAGGATGCCGTTGATGCTCCAGCGCTCGCCGCTGTAGGTCGCATTCCGCTTTTCGGGATCGAGGCCGCGGATGACGTCGAGGAGGTCCTGCCGGCTCCAATCGAGGAGCTTATGGGCGCGCTCGATATCGGTGCTGGTGAGCGGCTCCTCATCGTAACGGAAGAAGGACTCCACCATCATTTCCTTCGTCTGATCCGGGGCAAGGGCGCCGGGACGAGGGATGAAGTAGGCGTCGAAGGTCTCTTCGACGCTGATCTCCAGCTCGTGGGACTGCATCCAGGACATGCCATGCCGCTGGACCCACGCCGCATAGTCAGAAGCGGCCTGCTGCATGCTACTCTCCGCTTCATCGGCGTCGCGGCCGTAAGCGAAGCAGCCGGGGTGCTCCAGGGACCAGGCGATGCTGCGGCCGTCGTTGTTGTTCTCGATGCCCACCCGGATCAGCATGAGGACCTCCGATAAGAAGAGGAAGAGAGCAGAAGAGTAGAAGAGTAGAAGAGAGAGAACCGCCGCCCCGGGGGCGGCGGTGTCGGGATGCGAACGGGCTAGCCGTAGCGGTTCATGAACTTTTCCATGCGGCGCAGAGCTTCTTCCAATTGCTCGTAGGAGGTGGCATAGCAGGCCCGCACGAAGCCTTCGCCGCCGGGGCCGAAGGAATTGCCCGGCACGACGGCGACGTGCTCCTCTTCCAGCAGCTTCTGGCAGAAGAGCTCATCGCCCATGCCGGAAGCGGAGATATTCGGGAAGGCGTAGAACGCGCCGTGCGGCTCAAAGGTCCGGAGGCCGAGGCGATTCAAGCCATCGACCAGCAGCCTGCGCCGCCGGTCGTACTCAGCGATCATGTCCTGCACGTACGGCTCGCCATTGGCAAGCGCCTCGATGGCGGCATCCTGGGCGGTAGTCGGCGCGGACATGATGGTGTACTGGTGGATGCGGACCATGCCCTTGATGATGTCCGCGGGACCTGCGGCATAGCCGATGCGCCAGCCGGTCATGGCGTAGTCCTTGGAGAAGCCGCCCAGCAGGACGGTGCGCCGGCGAACGCTCTCGCTGAGCGATGGTACGCACACGTGCTGAATACCATAGACCAGGCGGTCATAGATCTCATCGGAGAGCAGGATCAGGTCGTGCTCCTCGACAATGCGGACGATCTCCTCGATGACCTCCAGACTGGCGACCGCGCCGGTGGGGTTGCTGGGATACCCAATGAAGACGACCTTGGTGCGAGGCGTGATGGCCTTCCGAATACGGTCCGGATCGACCTGGAAGTTATCTTCCATGCGGGTCGGGATCTCGACCGGCACGCCGCCCGCCATGATGACCTCCGGCTGGTAGGATACGAAACAAGGCGTCGGGATAATGACTTCATCGCCCGGGTCCAGGATGGCGGTCATGGCGAGGTAGAGGGCTTCCGAGACGCCGACCGTGACGATCATCTCTTCGAGCGGGTCGTATTGAACGCCATACAGGCGCTTGAGGTTGTTGGCGATGCCCTGCCGAAGCTCCAATTTGCCGTGGTTGGAGGTGTAATGCGTTTCCCCGTGCTGAAGCGAGCGAAGCCCCGCCTCGAGGATGGGCGTGGGCGTGGTGAAGTCGGGTTCACCGATGCCCAGCGAGATCACATCCTTCATGGTGGCGGCGATATCAAAGAACTTGCGGATGCCCGAAGGTTTGAGTCCTGCCACGCGCCTGGAAAGTCGTCCTACGCCAGCAAGTTCCTGCATGGAGCCTCCATTGTTCCTTCGCATGAGTGCGGGCTTTTGCCCGCGGCGGCGTTATATCGGCTGGATGTGCCACTCGTCCGGCAGCTCGTGGTAGGCCAGCTCGAAGGCCTGACCGTCGGCGGTCTTGACGCGAAAGCCCTTCTCCCCCGGGCCGCGCCAGGTTGCCAGGATCTCCGCCACCTCCAGCCGCCTCCCCTGCCAAGTCAGAGCAAGGGGCCGGTCGGCGTAGTCGGTATCGGAGCGGCACTCCACACTATCCACAACACGACCTTCTTCCATATCTTATTCTAGCGTTATCAAACGTAAAAGCATAGGACCAAAGGCATACAGAACGCTGACAAAAGTCGCCCGCGCGGGGCAGGGCATCCATACAACTTCGCACGGACAGGATGTTCACCGGGCGCATCGTCTAGCCCGCGATGACCGAACTATCGTCGCTAATGTTCAATGTCAGAACTTCTTTCGTACCTCGTCCCTGAACCTTGGCCTGGCGCCCGACGACGGAGCGCTTCAGGCAAATATCGCTGATCTCGCAATCCGATTCGATGATGCTGTCCTCAATGACGCTGCCGGTCACGCGGCAGTTGGCACCGATGGAGGCGTATGGTCCGATCTGGGAATCGGCAACCTCGGCGCTTTCGTGGATGAAGACGGGCTGGATGATCTTCACACCGGGCCAGTGCGCCTTCCCATTCCCATTGTTCTCGGTGAGGAGGGCGGTACCGTCGCGTTCCAGGAGGTAACGGTTGGTCTCCAACGTGGAATCAATGGTGCCGGTATCCAGCCAGGTATCGGTTTTCTCGACACGGACCCGCGTCCCGCCATCCAGCATGATGTTGATCGCGTCGGCGAGGAAGAATTCGTCCTTGAGCCGGATGTCACGGCGCATCTGCTCGTCAATGGCGTTTAGCACGTCTTCGGCGCGCCGGAAATAGTAGCAGCCAACCAGCGCCAGGTTGTTCTCCATGTTCTGCGGCTTCTCAATGAGGCGCCGGACCCAGCCATCCTGATCCACATCTGCCACGCCGAACCGGCGGGGGTCCGCCACTGCTTTGACCCAGGCCACGCCGTCGCTTTTCTCATGGGGGATGAAGGAAAGGTCGGTCTCGATCAACGTGTCGGAAAAACACATGATCATTGGACCCGAGAGATACTCCCGGCTGAGGAACAGGGCATGGGACTGGCCCCGCATCTCGGCCTGCAGGACGTAATGCGCCCGGATCTCCGGATAATGCTCTTGAATGAACGGCGGAATCTGCAGTTCGCCCAGGTTTGGCCCGAGAACAAAAATGTACTCGACGCGCACAGATGGCGGCACCGTCTTGAACACATCCATCAGGTAGTCGAGGGCGGTGCGGCCTGCCACACCGACCAGCGGTTTGGGTTTACTCCAGGTGTGCGGCCGCATGCGAGTTCCCCAGCCGGCCATGGGTATGATGACCTTCAGAGTATCCGCCATATCTTATTTTAAACCACAACCGGGGCGTCTTGTGCAGGGCTGTCTGGCGCTGCGCCCATCCATGCGATTCGCAGGGACCGCTCACCATTCGCCATATTGCGGCGAATCCTGGCGGGCCAGGAGCTCCTCGAGCCGCCGGCGATGGCCGGGCCACAGGCCTTCCGGTAAAGCGTCCAGCGGAAAGAAACGCGCCTCTGCAATCTCGGAGTCCTGCTTCCTGCCAACGGTAAAGTCGGTGGAGAGGAAGAGGATGTTGTGGTCGCTCTTCAGCTCCTTGAAATTGGTGTAAGCGCCCACCAGGTGAAGGTCGCGCAGTTCGGCGCCGACCTCCTCGGCCGCTTCACGGCGCGCCGCGGCGTCGAGGGTCTCTCCGCGCCGGACGCCGCCGCCCGGCATGAACCAGCCCGGGACATAGGTATGGCGCACCAGCAACACCTGCCCGTCTCGAACCAGCATGACACGGACGCCGAACGTCAGAGGGCGCGCAATGAAGAGGTACACCTGATAGACCAAATAGACCCAGCGCAACATAGTATCCAGACAGCGCAAGCGGGTCTATTTGGAAAACGATTGGGGGACGCCGTACGTACGGTTCATGAGTGACCAAGGATGGGATGGACCTGGTATGGCTCTTCCAGGCTCTTGACCTCAGTTTCGGTCAGCTTGATCTCAACGGCCGCGACGGCTTGATCCAGGTGCTCCATGCGGCTGGCGCCGATAATCGGCGACGTGACGAAGGGCTTGCTCAATATCCAGGCGAGCGCGATCTGCGAACCGGAAACGCCGCGCTGCTTCGCCACCTCCTGAACCCGCTCTGCGACCACGTAATCCTCAGGGCGATAGTACATCTCCCGGGCATAGGCGTCGGTCCGGCCGCGGGTCGTTTCGGTATCGCGCTTGTGGGGATCACCCGAGAAGAAGCCGCGCGCCATGGGGCTCCACGGGATGATCGCCAGTCCCAGATCGATGCAGCAGGGGATCATCTCGCGCTCCTCTTCGCGGTAGATGAGGTTGTAATGGTTCTGCATAGAAACAAAACGCGTCCATCCGTGACGCTCGGCTGCATATTGCGCCTTCATTAATTGCCATGCGAACATGGAGGAGGCCCCGATATAGCGCGCCTTTCCGGCCTTGACCACATCGTGCAAGGCCTCCATGGTCTCCTCGATGGGGGTTTCGTTGTCCCAGCGGTGGATCTGGTACAAGTCGACGTAGTCCATCTTGAGGCGGGTCAGCGAGCGATCAATGGCATCCAGGATGTGCTTGCGGGAGAGCCCGCGGTCGTTGATGTCCTTACTCATCGGGTTGAACAGCTTGGTCGCAATGACCAGCGTTTCGCGCCGCGCTCCCAGCGCCTTCACCAGGTTGCCCAGCACTTCCTCGCTGGCGCCGTTCGAATAAATGTCGGCGGTGTCGAAGAAGTTAATGCCTGCGTCCAGCGCGCGCTTGACGAACGGCCGCGCTTCATTCTCCTCCAGGGTCCACTCGCGCCACTTTTTCGATCCGTAGGTCATCATGCCCAGGCACAGGCGCGAGACCTTGAGGCCGGTATTGCCGAAGTGGGTGTATTCCATGTTCGCTCCTACGATCAGTGCTTGCAGTTATCAGAGAGCGTTTCGCAAATCGTAGCTCCTTGTATAGACCCTACCCCTGCCTCCCTCCGGGATGCTGCGCCCCCTGCCCCCTCCGCTCCGCTTCGGGGATCTGCGACGGGGATCTACGCTTCGCTCCGACGATCCCCTAAAGGGGAGGGAGAAATCCGAAATTAGATATATGGGCGGGAGAACACCACCCATATATCTAATTTCGGTGGCGTGCAGAACATGTGATGACATAGCATCGTGGTCTCGATACGGCCCGGCAAGACACCGGACCTACTCGACCAACGGGTGGAAGCAACAGCGTACCAACATGTGAGCGCTCCCTGGCAACTATAAAACTTTAAGGTTGGCGAGACTGGCAGCCAGCCTCTTGATGCCGACCGATTCGAACACCACATCCAGTATTTCGTCGTCGTCCTGGAGGCGGCTATCGAGGACGATGCCCTCGCCCCATAAGGGGTGCTTGACGCGCGCACCGGCACGGAACTTCGCCTCCACGACCGGAGCGGAGGGAGAACGATGCGAGGCGGCCCACAGCGTTTCGGCGGAGCGCCCGCGCAGGCCACGGCCATCGCGCGATCTGCCCACCAGCAGGTTCTCCGGGATATCGTCAAGGAAGCGGGACGGATATGTCTCCTCGGCATAGCCCCGACCGCCGCGCTTCATGGCGCGCACAAGATACAGGCGATCCTTGGCACGCGTGATGCCTACATAGAAGAGACGACGTTCCTCCTCCATCTCCTCCGGCTCGTCGAAGGACCGGCTGTGAGGCAGGATGCCGTCGTCCAGCCCGATGATGAACACAGCGCCAAACTCAAGGCCCTTGGCCGCGTGCAGGGTTAGCAGGGTTGGCGCGTTGATGTTCTCCTTGATGGTATCCTGGTCGGCAACCAGGGCGACGTTCTCGAGGAACTCATCGAGTGTCCGGTCCGAGAATTCCATCGCAAGGCGGCGGAGCTCCTGGACGTTTTCCCACCGGTCCACGCCTTCCTCGGAATCGTCGTCGATGTAGGTCTTGTAGTCCAGGTCCTTGAGGATCCTGTCAAATAACTGGGGGACGTTCAGCGATGGAGCGGCTGCCACCCAGTTGGAAAGCGAGACGCCGAAGTCGGCCAGCGGCATGACGCTGCGCCCGACAAATTGACCCCAGAACGGGGAATCAGAACCGCGTGCCAGGTCGAGCAGGACCGCGCCCGCGGAAATATCGTTGCGGCGTGCGACCGTGTGCAATGTCATCAGCGTCTTGTCGCCGATGCCGCGCGGCGGGATGTTGACGACGCGGTCGAGGCTGGCCTCATCCGCGGGATTGTGAACGAGCCGCAGGAAGCTGATGACGTCCTTGACCTCACGGCGGCCATAGAACCGCTGCGCGCCGACCAGCCGGTACGGCAGGCGCGCCTGGAGAAAGGCCTCTTCCAACAAGCGGGATTGCGCGTTCGTGCGGTACATCACGGCGCAATCCCCGGGCTCGAAATCGCCGCTCGCCACCAGTTGCGCGATGCTGTCCACCACAAAGGAGGCCTCGGCGTAGTCGTCAGGCGCTTCATAATAGTAGACCTTCTCACCCTGCCCGCGCTCGGTGAAGAGCTGCTTGCGGCGGCGGTTCGCAGAGCGGTCGATCACACCCATGGCCGCGTCGAGGATGGTCTGGCGCGAGCGGTAGTTCTGTTCGAGCAGGATCACCTGCGCGTCGGGGAAGTCCTGCTCAAATCGCTGGACGTTGCGCCAGTCTGCCCCACGCCATTTATAGATCGATTGATCGGGGTCGCCGACCACGAAGATATTGCGGTGCGCCGAGGCCAGGTGCCTCACGAGGGCGTACTGCGCCAGGTTGGTATCCTGGAACTCGTCGACGAGGACATGCTCAAAGCGCCGCGCGTATTTCTCGCGCACGGCGGGGTTCTCCTCCAGAAGGCGGGCGGTATAGAGAAGGAGGTCGTCAAAATCCACAGCATTGCTGGCGAGCAGCCGTTTCTGATACTCGGCATAGACGCGCTTGACCACCTCGTCACGGTAATTCGTGATTGGATAGTCGTCCGCCGCGATCAGCTCGTTCTTGGCGTTGGAGATGGCGGCATGGACACTGGCCGGGCGGTAGAGCTTCTCACTAAGGTTCAGGTCGCGGATGATCCCTTTGACGATCCGCTCCTGGTCATCGGCATCAAAGATGACGAAGTTGGATCGGATGGGCAGGGAATCCGCCTCACGCCGGAGCAGGCGGGCGCAGATGGCATGGAATGTGCCCAGCATCATGCCCTGTGTGGCGTCCGGCCCGAGCAGCTTTTCCACCCGAGATTGCATCTCGCGGGCGGCCTTGTTGGTGAAGGTCACAGCCAGGATACGGTAGGGCCGGATGCCTTCGTGCGCGATCAGGTAGGCGACCCGCTGCGTGAGGACACGGGTCTTGCCGGAACCGGGGCCGGCCAGGACGAGAACTGGCCCGGCCCCGGCTGCGACTGCTTTGGTCTGCGGGGGATTGAGCTTGTCGAAAAAATCCATGGTGGGAAACGAGACTCGATACTCGAGATCCGTAAATCTTGAAGCGTGAACCGTGAACGGCGAGGATTCGTGCGCTGCGGATTTCAGGCGAGGCGGGAAGACCTCATCCGCCCTCCAGCTGCGAGGTGCAGTTCGGGCAGCGGGTTGCCTTTAACGGGATGGTGGTATGGCAGTAGGGGCATTCCTTCGTGGAGGGAGCTTCGGGCTTCTTCTCTTCGGCCGGCTGTCTCAGGCGATTGATACCCTTTACCAGCAGGAAGATCACGATCGCCACGATCACAAAACTGATGAGGGCATTAATGAAGTTGCCGTAGTTGATGGTCGGAGCGCCGGCCGCCTGAGCCACT
>DATKAF010000188.1:0-20361 GCA_035498395.1 Anaerolineales bacterium | reverse complement strand
ATTGACGCCGCAGGTTACGCCGGTCGTCACTAAGACCCCCGAGCCGGTGGAGGATGAGTTCATCACCTCCGGCGGCAGACCGAAGTTCAGTGCCTGGCTGGTGACACTTATTATCATCCTGGCTGGCGCTACCGGCGCGTTCTTCTCCGGTCTCCGCCTGGAGAGTGCAGAATGGGGCACGCGCTGGGGCTTGTGCGCTCTGGCGGGCGGCCTGTTGGTCTACAACTACTTTGCGGTCGGCATGCCGGGTAGCTCCGCGTTTGCCAAAGACAATGGTCTTGGGGGCGTGCTGGTTCTCATCATTCTCGGGTTGCTGGCAGGATGGGCAATGGGCTGGATGTGGTCCAGGCGCGGCGAATGACAGGATGACCTACCGAACCAGCGTAGCAAGCAGGCTTAGGAGCAGCAGGCCGCCTGCGATCCAGACCAGGAGGGTATCTTTCCGCGTACCGAATAAGCGGATCGGCGGCGCCGTCTTAGCCGGATCACCCGGGCGGCCGTCTTCGCCCGTATCCCCCTCGGAAAACAGGTACTTGTTGAACACATCGATCGAAGCAGGCCGGTCATCCGGGTGCAGCGCCATCGCCCATAGGACGGCCTTCTCAGTGCGCGCGCTGATGGATGGATTGATGTCGCGTGGAGCGATCAGGCTGGCCGGATGGATGAACCGCTTGCGTGCATCGGGCGGAGGTTCGTTCGTCAACAAGTGGTAAAGCGTGGCGCCGAAGGAGTAGATGTCGGTACGCGTGTCGGTGTGGGTTTCATCGCTGCCGTATTGCTCGAGTGGCGTATAGAGCGCCGTACCCTGCCCCTGGATGACGGTGATCGTCATTTCCTGGTCAGGTGACATGACCTTGACGAGGCCAAAATCGACCAGCTTAATAAGGCCGGACGGAGTCTTCTTGAGATTGCTCGGTTTGATATCCCTGTGAACGATGGCTGGCTGCAATCCGTGCAGGTAGGCGAGCGCATTCCCGATCTGCCGCGCCCAGCGCAGGACCTGGGCTTCGGGAAGGAATGTCTTGTTGCGCCGGGCGTCCAGCATGATCGTGCGCAGGTCCTCCCCCGGCACGTAGTCCATCACCAGGTAGTCCCGCGGACCGCTCGAGAAGAAGTCCGAAACCTTGGGGAGGTTCGGGTGGTCGAGGCGCGCCAGGATGGTTGCTTCCCGCAGGAATTGCTGCCGCGCCTCTTCCCGGATCGGGTCTGAGAGTGTGCGGTCGTACTCCACCTCTTTGAGGGCGCATTGACGCCCTTCCAGGCGGGTATCGTCCGCTAGATAGATCGAGCCCGCCCCGCCCTGGCCGATGCGTTCGCGGATCTTATAGCGGTTATGTAGGAGCTCGCCTGGCTGAAGCGAAGGAGACATAGTTGAGCGTTGCCGGGTATATCACCGGGGCGGCATGCGAACACGCCGCGCGGCGACGTCTGCGGGAATTAGAACTGCATGATTGATATGGGGTGGTCCTTCCTTCCGGAGAACGAACCCGGGTCTCCGCGCAGGCATGTCGGCGTGGATTCTGCACGGAAACCAAATCTTATGCTATATTATAAACGTCTTTATCAAGTGCTATTCGGTTGAGGCTTGAGGGAATGCATGGCGCGAAACGATGAATTTCCCATGCTGGTGGCCCAGGAGGGACCGCTCAAAGGGCAGCGTTGGCCGGTCAATCGGCCCATGGTGCTCGGCCGGGAGGCGACCTGCGATGTGGTGATCGCCGACCGCCAGGTCTCGCGGTTTCATGCGCGGCTGACTCCTACGCCCGAGGGGATCATCCTGGAAGACCTGGGCAGCAAGAATGGCACGCATCACAATGGAAATGCCCTCACCGCGCCGGTGATCCTGCAGGACGGCGATGCCGTGCAGGTCAGTTTCGTGCAGGAGTTCCTGTTCTTTACCTCGGACGCGACCGTACCGCTCTCAGAGGGAGCCGGCCGGCCGGGTCGGTTGGCCATGGAGCAGAAATCGCGCCGCGTGTGGGTGAACCAGCAGCAACTAGTGCCGCCGCTTTCCGCCCAGCAGTTCAAGTTGTTATGGCTTCTGTACGAGAACCAGGGCCAGGTCATCAGCAGGACAGACCTGGTGAGCGCTGTCTGGGGCGAGGAGCAGGCCGCGGGGGTTTCCGATCAGGCCCTAGACGCCCTGATCCGGCGTCTGCGAGACCGGTTGAGCGCGCTCGACCCGCAGCACCAGTATATCGACACGATTCGCGGTCATGGCGTCCGACTTGATAACCCGCCTGTTTGAGCTTTTCCATCCAAAACACGTGAAGAATCCTGTGGACGCCCAGGCTCACCCGGGCAAGCCCGGCCTGCCCCTGGAGCAGGTGCTTCAAGGGGACTGCATTGAAGTACTCAAGACCTTGCCCGAAAAGTCGGTCGATCTGATCTTTGCCGATCCACCCTACAACCTCCAGTTGTCCCAGCAGTTGTTCAGGCCGAACATGACGCGCGTGGACGGCGTAGACGAGGCTTGGGATCAGTTCGGCAGTTTCGAGGAATACGATGCCTTCACCCGTGCCTGGCTACTGGCGTGCCGCCGCGTGCTGAAAGAGACCGGCACGATCTGGGTGATCGGTTCCTATCACAACATCTACCGCGTCGGTTCGATCATGCAGGACCTT
Organism: Anaerolineales bacterium; assembly: GCA_035498395.1. Lineage (GTDB taxonomy): Bacteria > Chloroflexota > Anaerolineae > Anaerolineales > Villigracilaceae > Fen-1038. The sequence goes on along the minus strand of DATKAF010000188.1, from coordinate 17,737 downwards.
GGCTACTGGATCTTGAACGATATCGTTTGGATCAAGTCCAACCCCACGCCGAATTTCCGCGGCGTCCGATTCACCAATGCTCACGAGACGCTGCTGTGGGCGCAAAAGAAGAAAGCCTCGCGGTACACCTTCAATCACCATGCCATGAAATCCCTCAATGGGGATCTCCAGATGCGAAGCGATTGGGAAATCCCCGTATGCAGCGGCAAGGAACGGTTGCGGTTGCACGGCGCCAAGGCCCACCCCACGCAGAAACCCGAGGCGCTACTGTACCGGGTGATCCTTTCGAGTTCGAATCCGGGCGATATCGTGCTCGATCCTTTCTTTGGAACGGGGACAACGGGCGCCGTCGCCAGGAGGCTGCAGCGGCGCTGGATCGGGATCGAAAAGGATACGACATACGCCGATCTGGCGCGCCAGCGCGTCGACGCCGTCAATGCGGGCCTTTTCTCTGAGAAGACCTATGTTATTCCGTCCCGGCGCGACCGGCCGCGTGTGGCCTTTGGCAAGCTTCTGGAGGCCAACCTGATCCAGCCGGGCCAGTTGCTGTACTTTGGTGTGAAGGGCGATGTGACCGGCACCGTCCGAGCCGATGGCGTCATCCAGTGCGACGGATTGGAAGGTTCGATCCATCAGGTAGGGCGGCAGCTCATGAACGCACCCTGCAACGGCTGGGAACATTGGTACTATGAGGATGAACAGGGCGAGCGCAAGCCGCTCGAGGCTTTGCGCGTGGCGTATCTGGCAGCACAATCTGTGCAGACCGAGGTTGCTGACTGAGCACCTCCCGCACAACTACAAGAAAAAAAATCGGGCCTTTCTCAGGGCCCGATCTTCTTTCCGCTGCTCATCTCGTTCCGCACCGCGTGATATAGGTTCTCTGCCTTGAGATCGCTGAGAGGGTAGCATGGCGCTTTCAGATGCTCTGCCAGCGACTGCGCCAGGCCCTGGTCAAAGGCCGCATGCTCCATGTTGATCACGACGCTCTTGACCTTCTCCGCGGCGATGAGCTCTGCGAACCGGTACGACTCCTCCTGTGGAGGCAGCGTCCCAAGCGAAACATTCCCTGCGCCGTCCGTCAGCACGATCAACAGCGGCTCGATCTCCGGATGGGTATATCTCTCATGCTGGAGCACGTCTGCCGCCATCAGCAATCCGGCAGAGAGCGGTGTCTTGCCGCCTACCGGGATGTCCACCAGCGCCCGCTGCGCCAGTTGAACGGAGTTCGTGGGCGGCAGGACCAGCGTCGCGCGGTCCTTCTGAAAAACCACCAGCCCCACTCGGTCGCGGCGCTGGTAGGCGTCGGTCAGGAGTGACAGGATGGCGCCCTTGGTGGCGTTCATGCGCTCAGCCACCGCCATGGACCAGGACGCGTCGACGAGGAACAGCACGAGGTTGGCAACGCGCTTGACCCGCACCTTGCGCTGCAGGTCCGACTTCTCGATGGCGAAGGCTAGCCGTTTGCGCTTTTCCCCGCGCCGCCTCTGGTAGGGGGCCGCCGCCCGGAAGGTGGCGTCGAAGGCGATGTCATCCAGCTTGTTGTGCGCCGGGCGCGCCTTGATGTACCGCCCGTGCTTGCGTTCCGTATGTGTCAGCGAGCGCCGTCCCGCGTGCTTACGGGCCAGCTTGTCGAGCGGGGTATTCAGGCGGCGCGGCTGGAACGTCTCGCCGGTCTTGATCTTCTGACCGCCCTCCCACCACTTCGCATCGGTGTGCGCGAACACGTCCTGAGGCATCGGCTCAGGTGGTCCCTGCTGCTCGTTCTCCTGGACCTCATCCTCGAGCTTTAAGTTTTTTTTTCCTGCGGTTGGGCCTTCTCCTGGTCGGCACGTTCATCCGACTCGGTCGGTACAGACTGTGCCGCCAGTTGTTCGATGCGCTCCTGGAGCTGATCCGAGGTGATCTCGGCCTGTTGGAAGGGGGTGCGCTTGATGCGGTGGGGCAGGGCCAGCTCGGCGGCCAAGGCAATGTCGTGGTCGTTGATCTTCGTCCGGCCCTCATAGGCAGCCTGCGCCCGGGCAGCCTTCAAGATCACCAGGTCGGCGCGGTGACCATCCACGTTGAGGGAGGCCGTCAGAGCGGCAATGGACAGCAGGTCGCGACTTGTATAGGTGACCTGATCGACCAAGGGGCGGGCCAGCTCGATCTGCCTGGAGACTTCCTGTTCCTTTGGCAGCCACTGCCGCCGGAATGCCTCTGGATCCTTCTCGAAGGCCAGGTTGCGTTCCATGATCATCACCCGCTCGCGGGCATCCCGGATGCCGACGATGTCCACAGACAGGGCGAAGCGGTCCAGCAGTTGAGGCCGAAGCTCGCCTTCCTCAGGGTTCATGGTTCCGACCAGGATGAAGCGCGCCGGGTGGGAGAACGAGATGCCCTCCCGCTCCACCACATTCACGCCCATGGCGGCCGAATCCAGAAGCACATCCACGACGTGATCGTCCAGCAGGTTGACCTCATCGATGTAGAGCAGGCCGCGGTTGGCGGCTGCCAGCACGCCGGGCTCAAAATGCCGCTCACCCTTCTGAATGGCCTGCTCGATGTCGAGCGTGCCTACGACGCGGTCTTCGGTCGCTGAAACGGGCAGGTTCACGAACGGGGTCGTGCGCTCGTGGTATGGCAGGTTGTGATTGGTCGCCGCGAAACGCTCGCGGCATTCCGTGCACCACGTAGAGGGCTTATCCGGGTCGCAGCCGAAACGGCAGTCTTCCACCACCCTGACCTGCGGGAGTAGGGCTGCCAATGCCCGGGCTGCGGTCGACTTGGCCGTGCCGCGTTCGCCGCGGATCAGGACGCCGCCGATGCGGGTATCCACCGCGTTCAGAATGAGTGCGCGGCGCATCCGCTCCTGGCCCACGACCGCAGTAAAAGGATAGATTGCTGGCATGTAGACTCCGGCGCTCATTATATCGCAGGCGATACTAGCCGCAAGGGGCGCAGCGAAACGATGCTCTCCAGCCTTGAGAACGCATGTTGCCTCACGGTTTCAGCCGTTTTAAGGCAGCGGTGGGGCTTTTATGGGGGCAGGGTTGTCAACTCGGACATTCGCATTTATAATCCGCATACATTTTTGTAATTGGAGTCCACCAGTGACGGATCAGAATGAGACCCTGCACCCACAGGGGAGTGAAGCCAATCAGCAGGGAGACCAGAACAATCAGAGTATGGAATCGCTGCTCGCCAACGAAAGGCTGAACGTTGACATGCCCCAGGCGGGCGAAATCCGCAAGGGCGTGATCGCGAGCATCGCCCCATCCCAGATCCTGGTAAGCATCGGAGCCAAATCTGAAGGAGTGATTTCGGGACGTGAGCTGGAACAGCTGACCAGCGAAGAACGCGACGCACTCCAGGTCGGGCAAGAGGTTCCGGTCTACATCGTCAACCCAGAAGACGAAAATGGCAACGTCGTCCTCTCCCTTCGCCGTGCCCAGGAGCAGATTTCCTGGGAAAACGTCGAGAAGATGCTGGAAGAGGACAAGGTCTACGAGAGCAAGATCGTCGGCTTCAATAAGGGCGGTCTGATCGTCATGGTAGGCGGCTTGCGGGGCTTCGTTCCGTCCTCTCAGATCAGCGCCATGCGGCGCGCGCAGTCGACGGGCGATACGCCGGAGCAGCGCTGGCAGAAGATGGTGGGCCAGCCGATCACCGTCCGCATCATCGAGGTGGACCGTGAGCGGCGGCGCCTCATCCTCTCCGAGCGGGCGGCTTCGACCGAGTCCAGGCAGTCGATCAAGGAGCGTGTCATCGACGAGCTGGAAGTCGGCAATGTCTATTCGGGCCGCGTGACCAGCCTTTCCGATTTTGGCGCATTTGTGAATATCAACGGGGCAGATGGCCTCGTTCACCTCTCGGAGCTCTCCTGGGACCGTGTCCAGCACCCGCGTGAGGTGCTGGAGGTTGGGCAGGAAGTCAAGGTCAAGGTCATCAATATCGACCGCGAGAAGAAGCGCATCGGCTTGTCCATGCGGGCGCTGGCCGATGACCCCTGGAAATCCCGCGTGGAGAAGTTCCAAGTCGGGCAGCTGGTCGAGGGAGTCATCACCCGCCTGACGAAGTTCGGCGCGTTTGCCCGGCTGGAGGGCGATATCGAGGGCCTGATCCACATCTCCGAGATGGCTGATCACCGCATCGAGCACCCCAAGGAGGTCCTCAAGGAAGGCGAAGTCCGGACGCTGCGGATCGTCCGCATCGACACCGAGCAGCATCGCATCGGGCTCAGCTTGCGGAAGGTTGACTCGGGTGCCTACGCTGACAAGGACTACAAGAAGCTCATCGAGGAGTTCGGGCATACGTCGTCCGACGAAGAGGAAGGCACACCGCCTGAGGATCAGGGCTAGAAGCGAAGGGCTGAATCAAGCGTGGCGCGAACAGCGCCACGCTTTTTGAACCATGCCATTGATCGTCGATTCCCATTGCGACCTCGCCTGGAACATGCTCAACTACGGTCGGGACTACACCCGTTCCGCGGCCGAGACGCGCCGCCTGGAGGCCGGCTCTCTGGCCTCCGAGAAGAACGGAGACAGCCTGCTCGGCTGGCCCGATTATCAGCGCGGGCAGGTGGCGATCGTTTTCGCCACGCTCTTCGCTGCACCGGCGCGTTCCAAGGACGGCGAGTGGGACAAGACATGCTATGCGTCGTATGATGAGGCGCGCCGGCTCTACTTGGACCAGATGCACCTGTACCATGACCTGGCCGAATCCAAGCCGGATCACTTCCGGCTGCTGACCAACGTCCGGCAGGTGAAAGGTCACCTGGTCGAGTGGCGCGATCCTGCTCGGGAAAAGTGGCCAGTCGGGCTTGTCGTCCTGATGGAGGGGGCGGATGCGATCCGGAGCCCGGATGAGCTGGCGGAATGGCATGAGCTCGGCCTGCGGCTCGTTGGGCTTGCATGGAGCCGGACCCGTTATGCAGGCGGCACTCGCGAGCCCGGCCCGCTGACCGAAGATGGACGTCGGCTTCTGCGCGCCATGGCCGATTTCAACTTCACGCTGGACCTTAGCCACATGGACGAACAATCGGCGCTGGAATCCCTGGATCTGTATGAGGGTCCCATCGCCGCCACGCATGTGAACTGCCTGACGCTGCTGCCGAACTTCCCGTCGAACCGCCATTTCTCCGACCACGTGCTGCGGCGCATCGTCGAGCGGGACGGCATCATCGGAAATGTGCCGCTGAACAGCTTTCTGAAGAGCGGCTGGTCGAGGAAGAACGGTTCCCGGCGCGAGGAGGTTCCGCTGGACACGCTGGCAGCGCATATGGACCACATCTGTCAGATTGCCGGCGATTCGCTGCACGTGGGCATCGGCTCGGACTTCGACGGCGGATTCGGTGTGCAATCTGTCCCGCCGGAGATCGATACAGTGGCAGATCTACAGAACCTTGTGCCGCTCCTTCGCAGGAGAGGCTATTCGGAAATGGATTCGGAGAATATCCTGGGCGGGAACTGGATGCGTTTCCTGGAGCAGCACCTTCCATCATGAAACAGGCTAATGCAGTCTCTGATGAGAAGCCTCAGGAACGGGACAGGCCGCGCTCCGCACAGTCCGCACCGTCCGCCGCTCGTTTGCGTACCAGCCTGGCGATCACATTCATAGGGCTGTTCGTCTTCGCGGTCGGCGCCAAACCCGACTGGTTCGGCTGGGACCGTAGCCCGGTCGTCGGCTTCGTTCAAATTGCCGTGTTCCTGATCGGTCTCGGGATCATCTGTGCAGGCGGCTACATCGGGCTGCTCGCGCTCTGGAATGGCACGCCGCGCACCATCGTGGCCGATATTGGCCTGCGCCTGGTCGGCACAGGCTATGTGATCGCCGTGTTCTCGGGCATGGCGGACGTGACCGGCATGGGATCGCAGCCGCTGCCGGGCGTGCCCTACTTTGGGCCGTGGCAGGCCAGCGGCGTATTGCTCGGGCAGGTACTCATTGCGATCGGCCTGCTGATGATGATGCCTTACCGCAGGCTCAAAACGCCCATCGCTGCCGGATCTGCCGACTAAAAAGGACCGTCTAGGCGGTCCTTTTTTTCGTACTTCTTGCGGGGGATGCGGGTCGAGAATTGTAGTGCTATGAGCAAGTGCCCCCATGGAGATTCGAACTCCAGTTTTAACCTTGAAAGGGTTGCGTCCTGGGCCTCTAGACGATGGGGGCATTCGGTCGGAGAAGCGGGCGGATTTTATCATCCCCGATGGTGCAGGTCAAGCAAATGAAACGCCCTGCCGGTTTGATCTTCCGCGCAGGGCGGCGAGTGACGGAACAGGCCGGTCCCTAGCTCGCTTCTTTTACCCTCTGGTTCAAGAGCGCAACCAGATCGATGTGGCGGCGATTGACGAGCACGCCGCCGCTCTCGATGCGCAGCGTCGGGATCAGCACGCCGGTCAGCGTCGCGTTGAACATCGGGATGAACTCGCGGGAGCCGTCGGTCATCAGGGCTCCGAAGTCGAACCTGCCGGGCAGCTCCATAATGCCTTCGATCTCGAACATCTGCGTTGTCAGCCGTACGGGATACTCGACCGCGCTGTTGAACCCGCCCCTTACGATGGCGTGGGGCCCCAGGTCCTCGCGGCGCGCCATGCACACTGCGTAGACGTGCTCCTTCATCATGCGCGTCAGCTCGAAGTGGTCAACCAGCTTGGTCGGCATGTGGAGACGTGCCAGGCGGGCGTCATGCACTTCGAGCACGGAATGGGTCGTGTCGTTCAGACTCCCGATGGTTCCCGTGCTGGTGACCATGATCTTGCCGACCACCCGATAACCGGACGTCAAGATGTCGGCAGGGAGAAAACGATAGGTCCGGGGAGAGCTCTCCATTGCCATGGCAGGCAGCCCTATCGATCAGGACGGGGGAGCGGGCTGCGCGGCGGGCGCGGCCTTCGGTGGGGGATGGACGGCTTGCGGGCCGTGGGGCGGCCTGCGTCGGGGTTGAGCAGCATCTTCAGCCACGAGATGGACTTCTCGTCGTACTCCCGCCTACCGCATACGTCACAGACCCACGCCGGGAAATTCGGCACGGTGATCAGCTCATCGCCCAGCCACGTGAAGTACGTGATGAAGCGCAGCCTCATCACTCCCGCCTGGCATTCCATGCAGGGGAAGGGTTCAGAGGATTCTTCGGGGAGCGATATCTCGGTCATAGCATCAGACTACGGCGCAGCCGCCGCAACCGGTACATGATTGATCATAGCCCATTCCGGAGGAGGCCAGTAAATCAGCAATGCTTTTCCAATGACATTGCGCTCCGGCAGGAAGCCCCACATGTGCGAGTCCGAGGAGTCATTGCGGTTGTCACCGAGAACGAACAGATCGCCCGCCGGGACTTTCCACTCGCCGCTATAGTTGGGGTCCGCATTAATATATGGCTCAACCAGCATCTGGTCGTTCACCCGGACATGCCCGTTCCGAATGCTGACCTGATCGCCCGGGACGCCAATGATACGCTTGATGAGGTCCAGGTCCGCTTCGGTGGTCGAGCGGAACACAATGATATCACCGCGCGTGGGAGCGCCCAATCGATACGCCATCTTATTGACCAGCACAAACTCTCCATCGTGCAGCGTGGGCAGCATGCTGGAGCCATCTACACGGACGCGTGCCGAAACAGAGTTGATGAGGACGAAAAGGACCAGTGCCAGCCCGACGGTTTCCAGAAGATCCAGCAGAAAACGCTTCCACTCCGGCGTGACCTGCGATGGGCTTTGCGGCTCGACGCCGCCTTCGGGCTGTAAAGTTTCCAACATGCCTCCAAACCGATCTGCGGTATGCACCGCCATCTCAGCATTTCCACACCGATGCCAGAGCAACCGTACGGATTATTATACCTGACCCCACACGAAGTACGTTGGCACGCTCCATTGATGCTCTCCGCGCTGCCATGCTGCGCGGTCCAATTCGTTGAAACGATCCAGCTCATGAGCATCTACCAGGCCGGGCAGGTCCGCTCGCAGGACTTGCCACTCCTGCTGCCAGTCCTCGAAGCTCTGTGATCGCCGGTGATCCGGCATGATCCGGCCTGTCTCGATGATCTGGATGCCCGCCTTGCGGAACAGCTCTGCGACCTCGCTTCCCCTCGATAGTGCTGCTCCCTGGCGTACCAGTGATTCGTTCTGCAACCGGCCAAGCTGCGCCATCTCAGCCGGCCGATCTGTCCGCGAGGCATAGTCCGGTTCCGCAAAGGCCAGCACGTAGCCACGCCGGGCGGTCACGCGTTTCATCTCCTGGATCGCGCACAGCGGCTCCTTGAGCCATAACAGGAGGTAATGGCAATAGGCGATGTCGAACCGACCTGATTCATATGGCAGCGAGTTGGCGTCTCCTCGGGTCAGGCACGCCTCAGGCGCGTTTGCCCGGCATTCGGCCAACGCGGCAGCCGAGAGATCGATCCCATGTAGTTGCGGGCTATTGCGCTGGCCGGTGGCCGCCGGGTCCATGAGGACAGCACCGGTCCCGCAGCCGACCTCCAGGACCTGCTTCGTCGTCGGCCAGCCGCAGCGGTCGAATAGATACTTGCGCAGCTCACGCGTCCAGCCGGCTTGCTGGACGTAGCGGAGATGCCAGTTCATGATGGCGCGGCCGGTGCAGCTTCATCCCATCCCCGGACGAACGCTGTTTGCTCCGGTGTCTCCGGCGACAAGGGTATGGAACGCCGCCCTGTGACATCCTGCCACCAATCGGAGATCTGATCAAGCGCTTCTTGAGCGCTCATCCCGTGCCGGACCAGATAACAGCCGACAGTAGTCCCCGTGCGGCCTATCCCGCCCCAACAATGCAGGTAGATGTGCTTTCCAGCCGCCAGGGCTTCATCGATATGGTCCAGGATCGCCAGCATTTGCGCGTGGGCAGGCAGGCCAAGGTCTGGGATCGGGAAGCGCCGGTAGCTCAACTGCAGGCTGCGCTGCCGCGCACGCTGCTGAAGCAGCGGAAGGTACGGGCCAAGCTCGTCCTCTTCGGTCAGGTCGATGAAGGAATCGATACCGGCGTCCAAAAGGACATCCAATCGCCGGATGCCGCCAGGTATCGTATCGTGCGCGGGGTATTCGCCTGCAAGGAACCTTCCTGGCAGGACCCAATAGCATTCAAGCACTGCCTGGGGTTGCATAACCATCACGGATTTGCCGCGCAGAGGTTGCTCAAGATCGTCGACCGCAGCGTGACCAGGCCCGCGTACCCGTAGAAGAAATCCAGTTTCTGGTCCCTGATCGATGCCCCGGCCGGACGCGGGCTGAGAATGAAATATGACCAGGATTCGGCGATGTCTTCCACCGGGCTCGTCACAGCATATGAATCGACGAAGTCGTCGTGATGCTTGCGATAGAACGCATCCAGCCGCGCGTCCTTTTCGTCTCCCTCTTCCAGGCGGTCGATCGCGCTCCATTCGGGAAACAGGTCGGTCCAGAACCGGTTGAAGAAGGCGTTGATGTAGGAGGCGGGCAGGCTGCAACCTTCTCCGGGAAAGAAGCTGGGGCACGCTGCAATGGCCCGGTCGCGCACCCGGATATTGTGCGGGTCCTTGAAGACGCGCCAATCAGGTGGGACCTGTTTCGGTCCAAGCGTCATCAGGTGGGCGAACTCGTGCAGGAGCGTGAATGTGAGATTCTTCGTGTCAGGGATATCCGCGATGTCCGTTTCCAGGATCCAGCGGGCCGGATCGTCGGTGGTCTGCTCGACGGCGGAGAGAACACCGCCGGGCCCGTCTGTCATGACCTGGAAGCTGTCGAGCATTGAGCGCTGATCTCCGGGAATGAGCGCAACGAAAAGCCTCCATGCGTCCTGCTGCGTGGCGAGATCGTTCTGATACCTGATCAGGTTTTTTGGGACCTTTGCCCTGACCGGATTCGACAACTCGTCGCCACTGACGTGGTATGTGACGAGCGGAATATCGAGGCTCACGCTGGTGTCGATGGCGGGGAAGCGCCCGAGGGGAATGCTCTCGCTGTTGGCTGCCCGCAGGATCATGCCCGCCTCGACCGGGCAGGAGGCCGCCTGCGGTGTGTCGGAAGCAGCATAGGACGGCGTAGGCACAGCGTCCGTCGCAAACTGGCGGCTGGAGACGAGCCGGGCTGCGGCCTGACATGCCATCGCTGGCAGGATGACGGCCGCGAATACCAGGAAACGGCGGGATGGAGCCACGCACGCGAGGATACCATAACCCTTCGCCGCTTCCCATGGCGGACGTTTCTCGGGACGCCTAGTGGCTCGCCGCGTAGGTGCAGATGCCCGCGATGATCTAGTTTCTCAGGTCCACGAGTTCCGGGAAATCATAGATGAAGCGCAACTTGCGGTGTGCGACACTATCGGCACACGCATTCCTGCGACCGTTCACTCCACCCTATTAACGCCGGCCGCAGTGGCGGCGTTTCCTGAACGGCCGCGAGTGCCTTGCTGAAGCGATTTGCTAGTGGGAGGAGGTAGACTCCAGGAATTGCTTGAGCGCCCTGGCTAATTCATCCACGAGCATGGGGCACACGGTGGCGAACAGGTTGTTGTCGCGAATGGATTGCAGGCCGTCCGGCGTCGAGATATCGTGACCCAGCAGGTCGGCACAGCGGATCGAGCCGTGACGCTCCTCGAAGCTGTCGATGAACTGCCGGGCGAGGCGATAGATCTCTTCTTTGTCCTCGGGCCGGCCACGGCCGTATTGGAGACCCAGTATCATCAGAGCTCCGGTCAGCGCGCCGCAGACTTCCCCTTTGCGCGCCATGCCGCCACCGAATGCTGCCGACAGCCGGACAGCCAGATCGCTGGACACGCCGTAATTGACGGCAAATGCAGAGAAGACCGATTGGGCGCAGTTGTAACCCCGGGCAAAACGCCCGCCGGCGATCTGCAGGGCTTCCGTCATGCGGGTTTCCCCGCACGATAGATCTCGTACCAGGGATCGCGCAGGATGTTGCCCAGAACGCGATCCGCCATGCCCTGCGCTGGCAGCACGTCGCCGTCCGGCTCCACGTACAGCCAGGCTTTTCCCGCGCCCTCCGGCACCTGGTCCTCCGCCGTCTCGAAAGCGACCGGGTGCTCGGCGGAGTAGGGGACCGGCAGGTCGAACTTCAATGCCAGGCCAAGGCTGGCAGCCTTATTGTGCAGCTCCGCGGCGGGCAGGTCGGGATTCGCGAACGTCATGGAAAGCGAGGTTGCGCCCAGCTTTGCCAGTCGTTCCAATATGGTGGGTGCGTCACCGGCGTTGCTCTCCGAGACGGTCAAATGCACCGTCACAAAGATATCTTCCGGCATGATGATCTCGAGCGCCTTCCACGAGTCCGGATTGTCCGGCTGGAGGATGAAGAGCAGGTGGTCGAGACCCGTCTGCAGGAGCTCATCCATGTAGTCTTTGTTGGCGAGCCGGATGCCGCCGGTCAGCAGGCCACAGACCTGACCGTTCTTCTCGGCGCGCGCGATGAGTTCGCCAAGGTCCTCACGCAGCGTGGCTTCGCCGCCTGTGAACGTGATGTGAGGGACGCCAGCGGCCCAGGCCTTGTCGAGGATCGAAAACCATTCCTCTGTGCTAAGCTCGCGGTCGACGCGCTTCGCCGGCGCATACTCCGCTTGCATGCCGGGAGGGAGGCGGTAGGTGAGGGCACAGTCCATGCGCAGCGGAGCCGTCAGCTCGGTGGAGTGCGGGGCTACGCGTTCGAAGTCAAGGTGCGAGACAGGATCCAGGTGAGGCGCGGTCAGCAAGGTCTGGATCCGTGCGCTGAAGTCCTGGTAGTCCTTCAGCGCGTCGGCATACTTCACACCACGGTAGCGGGCCTTGATGTCCTTTGCAGCCGCCTCTGGCTCGGAGCCTTTGATGAAATGGTACGCGTACTCGGCAGCGGTCGGGTTGAGCTGCAACACCGTGGAAGCGTTGACGATTAGGACGCCTGCGCCATCGGGCTGGAGCTGTAAATGGATCCGGAAGGGCGGCTGATCGCCGGGAGCCGACTGCTTCTGATAGACGCCGGCGGGGATGGGTTGGACTTTGGAGAAGTTAAAGAATTTCTTCATGGTTCCCTCCAGCAACGGAGCTCAAGGACTGTGCGTCACTCACAGGCCGGACTAGTCTCGCACGAAATGCGGCAGCTCGAACGGTATCTCGAGCGAGATCTCAGCGAAACCGGCGTAGCGTCCGTCTTTGTACCACGGCGATTGGTAGATCAGCTTCTTCACGCCGTTCTTTTCTATCGTGTAGATGTTCGCGGTGCAGGCTGCCAGCATCTCACGCAGCTTTGCTTGCGAGGCTTCCGAGTGACAGCCCATCAGGCTCTTGCCGATCAGGGCGTAACCGCCGTCCTTCTCATACCCTTTTGCGGCGCGGTCGTTCATGTCGACGATGATGCCATCCGGATCACAGACCGTGACGGCAGCGGGGAATTCCTTGATCCATTCGTGTTCGGGCATGATTTCTCCAATACAGAAGAATGATGTCTAGCTCTGACGGTGTGCAATGGCTTCCGATCCAAGCGGGAATTGCAGCGGACACCCGCCGCCGCATTCGGGGATGAGTGAGCAGCCGCTGCACTTTTGGGGCAACCCGCGGCGCTCGCGCAGCTTCAGCGAAAGCTCATGGTTCCAGATCGAGTCCCAGCCATCCTCCAGTAGTTTGCCCAGTGGCCGGTAATACGACTGGCAAGGCAGCACCGAACCATCCGGCTCCACGCACATACTGTAGAGCGATGCCGTGCAGCCCTTGACGCCCAGGTTGGACTGCGTGGGATCGAACTGGCAGTACTGGGTGGGCGTATACCAGATGAGACGCTGCCCGTGAGAGGATGTCTTCTGCACTGCGATGTCCAGAAGCGGCTGAAGCTGATCCTCTCTGAGGCCCGTCCCGACCGTTAGGCCGTGACCGGAATAGATGAGGGCGTTCAATCCGATGGTTGGCACGCCGAGCTCCGCCAGGAAGTCCAGAGTCTGCGGGATGGTGTTCACATTGGTTTGCAGCATCGTGGTGTTGGTCATCAAGTACAGCGGGCTGGCGAGAGCACGCTTCAAACCCTCGATGGTCTGCCGGAACGCGCCTCTCGCATTGACCATCGTGTCGTGGATCGCTGAATCGGAGGACTCAACCGTGATCTGGACGTGATCCAAACCCGCATCGACAAGCTGCTGCACGTACTCCGCGTTCTGCAAGCGCCGCGCGTTGGTATTGAGGCCGGTGATCTGGCCGTTCGCTTCCGCGCGCGCGATCAGTTCGGGGAGGTCGCTCCTCAGGGTCGGTTCGCCGCCGGTGAAGACGATATGCGGGACTCCCAGCTCCCACAGCCGATCCAGGATGCGCTTCCAGCTTGCTGTGTCCAGTTCCGGGTAGTCTCGGGGACGGGCGTTGTAGCAGTGGGGACAGTCATTGTTGCAGCGGTACGTGATGGCGAGGTCCATCCGGTAGGGAGCGGATGGACGCGCGCTGAACGGCATGCTCATATCGAGGTCCAGCTCGTGGATGGGGCAGGCCCCGTCCGGGCGGACAAGCTCCGAGACCTGGAAGCGGATGGCGGCAAGGTCAGTTTGAGCTTGCGCGGCGCTAACGCGATATTGCTTTCGGATGGCAGATACCGCCTGCCCCTCATCCACATCTTCCAGGACGAGATAAGCCATGAGGGCCGCGGTGGGGTTCAGTTGCATCACCCGATTGGCGTTGACGATCAGAGTGCCAAAACCATCCGCGTCGAGGCGCAGATGCACCCTTGACTTCTCTTGAGGACCTTCTTTGACATAGTGATACAGCCCGGGGAACGCGGGCGCGCGCAGCGCCGCACCGAGCAGCGCTGCTTTCCGCTGACCCAGGATGGTATCGAGGATGGACATGTGGCTGACTGCCGAGTCCTAGCGACCGCCGCCCGCACAGGCGCAGGCGCAACCGGCACAAGCGCACGCACAGGCGCAGCTATGCCCGCCGCCACCGCCCCGGTAACTGCTCGTGGAGGGAGGCGGAGGAGGGTTCGTCGCGTTCGTGACGCGGCCGGTAAAGGCGTTCACATCACCGAGAACCCGGGTGGAGAATGCCTGCACACCGCCCACCACAGATGCTGCGAGGTTCGCGCCGGGCAGGGCAGTCGAGCCGCGGCCTGATGGCACGGACGGGGCGGGCGCGGGCGCACCTACGTGCCCGGCAGTCGGAGTGGGCCGATAGGTTGGATCGTAGTTGCCCCACCACATCGGATAGAAGATCGGGCCGGTAAAGGCGCGCCGCGAGCGGTCGTTATAGTCCTTGTCCAGCATGGTCCATTCGAGGTTCTGGTCGATCTGCTGACCCTTGACCTCAGGCGTCTGCGCCGCCTCTACCTGCGTCCAGGCCTGCTCCATGATGCTCTTGTAATAGTCCTGGGTCTCCCGGCTGCTGAAGCCTTTCATCTTCTCGCCCACGGATTTGACGAGTGCAACCATCATGTTCTGCAAGGCCGTCTGTCGGGCTGGTCCCTGGTCGAGCGCCATGCCTTTCAGGAAGGCCGCCTCGTAGTCGTGCAGGCCGTCCGGCAGCGGATCGGTCACTTCGATCTTGAGCGGGTCGCGCGACGTGACCTTCGCGGCGTTCTTCTTGATCACGCCGAACAAGATCATCGTCATGACCTTGTCGAGGGGCTGCTCCATCAGGATCGCCGCTTCGACGGCGGTCAGGCCGCGCTTGATGCCGTGACCCTCGATGCCGATGCGCGGCGGGATGTACTGCAGCTTGCGCCGGTTGCTCTGTACCGCGCTGAGGGCGGGCATGCCGACGAACATGAAGGCGAAGAAGCCGCAACAGGCGAATGTGGTGAAGTTGGCGAATATCCAACTGAAGATTGAGGAAATGATCCCGAAATCGAAAACCGGCGTGGTGACGATGGAATCGGCAGGCACGTAGGTTTTGGGGAAAGACGCGCCAAAGGTGTATTGCGATGCGGCACTGGCATCATTGGACGACCACGTATAGGTGACGCGCCCCTGGTTGTCAAGAGTGGGTTGTGGATTGGGATCGCCGGGCCAATTCTGCGCGGGGTGATACTTCGGCTCCTGCGTCTGGACCCCCGGCGGCAGGTGCATCGAGATCGTCATGGGCGTATTGCCAACGACGTATTGAGAACCGAAATAGGTTGGGCCGAACACCGCGCTGGCATAATTCTTATCGTCGCTGTCTTCGTGCAGCACGCCCGTCACACGTCCAACATAGACGTGCACATTACCGGTCTGCCCCGGCGGGATGGCAGACGAGCCGAGCACGACGGCAAAGCCCGATCCGCTGCCCTGGTAATCGCCCTGCGAGACGCCGACCGGCGTGCCGTCCACATCGGCAGTGGCGGTGGAGATGTCGAAGGTGCTGACCGGCATGCCGACGTCCACAAAATCGATGGCATGCGAGCCCGGCTGAGGCGTGAAGGTGAACGTGTACTCGATCGACTCGGTGCCATCCGCATTGACCGAAACATCGACGAGCTCCTTGTCGACACTGAACCGGTATTCCTGAGCCAGGACGCTGGCAGGCAATGCCAGCGCGACGAGCAGCGCGATCAGCGATGCAAACAGCCTTCGAGACATGTGTCCTCCGGACGAGGCGATACGGTTTGCGATTGTGGGAGTAACTCTAAGAAATCCCCGCGTGGTGAAAGTAACCAGTAATCAGCGCCATGAGTGCATGGCGACTACTCACGTCTCACGATTCACGACTCACCGAATCTCACCACTTTGGCTCTTCGGTGAGCTGGTATGTTGTGCCGCAGTAGGGGCACTCCACCATGGGCGCGCCGGCAACCATCTTGATGTTCTCCGGTTTGAGCGCTCCGCCGCAGTTGCGGCAGGTCATCTGGGAGACCTTCGTGTTGCCGGGCAGGTCGACGTTCATGGTCACCTGCTGGACCACCTCGGTCTTCCCGGCGCGGGTGGCCGCATAGACGAGCGCTGCAGCGCCTGCCAGGAACAGCGCCCCGACTACGCCGAAGCCGAGCCCAAACGACAGCCAGGAAGCGCTCCCGCTTGCCGACGTGGAACCGATGACGTTGAGGACACCATAGCCGAGCAGACAGAGTCCGATGAGGAACAAGATGGCCGCGCCGACGTAGAGGAGTGGTTTGCCAGACATGAAGTCAAATCTCCCGGGAAGATATACGCCAGTGTAGCATCTTGGTTGGATACCGACAACTGACGTTCATCCTAATATTCCACCCGCGCTTGTCCAGAATAGCAACCTTGCCGTCGGGAGAGCAGCCCCGAGTTGGAATTGTTCCGCGGAACGATTGAGGAACAATTCTGCCTGCGGACCGGAGGGTGATCTAGGCAACCTCGTTTAGTGCGCCCAGTACGTCGATCAGCGCCGGGTAGTCGTCCCGGAGGAGGGTGATGAGCTCCTGGGTAGCGCGCTCGACCCAGCGCGAGCCGTCTGGGCCGTGGGCCAGCTTCGCCTCCTGCAAGTGCGCGGCGAGGACCTCGCCGATCGGCACATCCTGCGCGCGCAGGATGTGCCGGAAGTAGCCGAAGCGGCCGGTCGAGGTGAAGCGCACCAGGTCTTCCGGATTGCACGAGCAAATGAGGTCCAGGCTGAGCGGGGGGCGAGGGGGCAGGAGGTGGTAGACCTTGCCGCCCTTTAAGTAGCCGACCACCAGCACCGAGAGCTCCACTGGGACGATACGGCGCTCACGGTTGTCTTTGAAGACTTCCGGTGTGACATTGTCGGCGGTCACAAGCTGGCGCACCAGGCCGTCGTCCTCAATGCGAATGTCGTAGATCAGGCCGTAGACCGCGTAGCCGTCATCCAGCGGCGCGCTGACTAGAGCGCCGAAGGAGGGGGCATCCATCTGGTTGACCCGGCAGCCCGCGACGAAGCCGGTGGTGCCGGCGCGCAGTAGACGTCCGATCTCGATCTGTGCCATTGTGCCTCCGTGTAGGCTCGGCATCGGGTATTCGATGCCCCTCAGATGGACTTTCTACCTGGAAGGTCTTTCGGCGTCTGCTTGTGTGACTTCTCGCGTATCGCTTCGCCGTGCCGGTTGAATTCGAGCTGCAACAACTGCTCGATCATTGGGCGTTCCTCGTATCTCACGACGGCGGTCTCATGCGCCCGATGGAGGAGGTAAGGGTAGGGCTTGTAGCCCATTATGCCACACTGCGCGATGAGAGCCGCATGAAGCAGGTCAAGCTTTGCGGGGTCTGCGGCAACCCATTGCGGGATCTCCACGCGGACGATATACGGGTGATTGCTCGACCCGACGTTGAGGTAGAAGAAGTGCAGCGTCGACGGCCCAGTATAGACGTTCTGCGATGTGGATTGCAAACAGAAGACAGCCGAGCGCTGGCCCGGGAAGATCACCGGCTGCATATCCGACGCGCCTCCGAACAGCAGGCGGTCATCCACGCCGCGGAACGGGTGGTGTGCGCGCAGGCGGTGCTGATCGTGGAGCTCTGCATCAGGCAGGGTCGCCAGTTCCAGCATTCGCACAACCAGGTTGGCTCCCGGCTTGTCGATATAGCCGGCAGTCACGGCGCCCCGCTCGGCCAGTCCTTTCAACATCTCGACGTACCTGGCCTGGAAGAGGGCAAACTCCCTGGCATCCTCCGCCCCGGTGCTCCAAAGCTCAAGCGGGCCATCGGTGAAGGTAACGACCAGTCCCGGAACTGGCAGGGCCAGCTCGATCATCATTTCGCGCTCCATCAGGTCCCGCTGGAGGGCGATCAACTGCTCGCTCATCAGATCTCCGGACTGGTTCTCGAGTTCCTCGCCATACAGCAATTTGCTGTTTGTGCACAAGTCCGGGGCCTGGCCGGAACCCGGCCGCATCACCACCGCGCCAGCGTTGACGACAGC
>DATKAF010000187.1:0-12508 GCA_035498395.1 Anaerolineales bacterium | reverse complement strand
ACATGATGACGCCGGGCCAGCTTCGCCATTTCCACATAGCCCTCACCGGGAAAACCCGGGGGAAGGCTGCCTGAGACAATCAACATCTCTGCCTGCGTCAAATACTGATCAAGCCGCGCCAGCAGGGACGAAAGTGCCTCCGGATGGACGTGCGGTCCTGCCTCGACGCTCTCGACCACGTTCCCAAGATCGAGATCGATTAGGCAGAACGACTCGCGCGTCTCGCCCGGGATGTCCAGCAGGTCGGCAGTAAGCCGGCGCGCCAAGGCTTCAGCCCGCCATAAATCTCCCGCGTGACCGCCCAATAGACCCATCGCAACGGCTTGCCCGCCCAGGCTCTGGATCACGCTGGTGGCGTGCACACCGGAGCCTCCCGGTTGAAGAAAGCTCCTGACCGCCCGGCATTGTTGACCAGCCCGGTAACCGCGCACGACGTGCACGCGATCCAATGCCAGGTTCGGGGAGACGGCCAGGATCATGCGCCGATCTCCGCGGGCGACATGGGGCCGTGCACAATGCGCAGGTATTTCTCCAGCTCCGCCGCAGGATCGGCCGCCTCGTAAATGTTGCGCCCATAAACGAGCCCGGCCGCGCCGGCCTGCATGGCAAGGCGCGCGCGCTCGTACGCGTCATCGGGTTTCCCGGCGCGAGCGCCGCCTGCCACCAGAACAGGCACGGGACATCCCGCGATCACGCTCTGCAGCTTTTCCAGGCTTCCCGGATGAATGCACTTGACAAGGTCAGCGCCCAGCTCTGCGGCCACGCGGCACATGTAGCCGAGAACTTCGGCATCGATCTTGTCGGATGGCAGGCGCTTCTCCCGCGCGCTGCGCGGCTCGACCATCAAGGCAACCCCCCAACGCTCGCAGGCGCGTGCGAAGCGGGCATTGCGGGCGACCTCCATCTTCTCCCGCTCGGGGTCCTGGTGCCCCATGTAGAGATAGCTCATCACGCCATCGGCTCCGGCAGCCACGACGTCTTCGATCTGGGCCATGTCGGTGGCGGCGGCTTCTGCGTACTCCAGTGTATGACGGCTGAAGCTTTGGAAGTCCACCTGCACGATCAATGAAGGACGGTCGCCGCCGATGAACGCGTCCTCCAGGGCGGAGACCATGCCGGGCGACACCATGAGGCCTTGCGCGCGGCGCAGACTCCGGCTGACGCGCTGCATGTCTTCCAGCGTGCGCATGCCGGGCTGCGGACCCAGCAGGATGCCGTGGGAGTAGGCGACGATCAGGCAGCGCTTGCTGACGGGATCAAACAGGCGGCCCATGCGGATCTTCTTGCCGGTCCGAGCATCCATTGCTACCTCCGGAAAGCCAGCTTGCCGGGGTTCAGTATCCCGGCCGGATCGAGCGCGCTCTTGATCTGCTCCAGCACGGCATGCCCGGGCCCGAGCGCTTCCTGCAAATAGGGCTGCCGCGCAAGGCCGATCCCGTGATGGTGCGAGATGGCCGCGCCGTGCTGCATGGCCGTGCGCATGGCGACATCCCAGATCTCATCAAGCCGCGCTGCGGCAGCCGCTGCATCGGGCTCGTCTCCGAGCAGGATCATATAGAGCGACACGCCCTGCGGATATGCGTGGGAGAAATGACCGAGCACGTCGGCGACGAACGGCTGCAGGTTCTTCTTGAGCGCCTGGTGCAGACCGAAGATGCCGCCCCAGAAATCTGCCACTTCGATGGTTTCCGCCAGCCCTCCCGGCTTGCTCAGGCGGTTCTCCACCGCGGAAAAGTCGTACCGGTTTTCCATCCAGCCTTGCGCGATCTCCGGCCCAAGCTTATCGGCGCCGTGCTTCCGCAAGAGGCCCATCGCGGCGGCATATTCCGCTTCGGCGACGGCAGCGAGGCCCTCGAAGCCAAGCAGCAGCAGGTTCCCGTCCGCCGGAAACGCTGACCGGCTCCAGCGCGCGACATGGATGCTCTCCTCCGCATCATAGAGCCGCGCCAGGAAAGGCTTGATGCCCGACTGCATCACATCGCGCAGGCCTGAGAGCCCGGACTGCAGGTCGGAAAAGCTCAACGTTTCCAGCCGCCGGTGCGGCGCGATGGGAAAGATGCGCAACGTCGCGTCCAGCACAACGCCCAGCGTGCCCTCCGAGCCGATGAAGATGCTCTTCAGGTCGGGGCCGAGGGCGGCGCGCGGCAGGAGCGGCGTCGAAACGACCGTGCCGTCGGCAAGCGCCACCGTCAGGGCCAGCAGCAGGTCCTCGATCCCGCCCCAGCGCGAGGAGAATTGCCCGCAGGCGCGGGTGGCAACCCAGCCACCTACGGTGGAACGGTCGAGCGATTGCGGTGAGTGATGGAGGGTGAAGCCGCGCCGGGAGAGTTCCGACTCCAGCGCGCCGCCCAACATGCCGGCCTGCACCTTGACGAACAGGCCCGGCTCGTCGAGCAGGAGGATGCGGTTCAGGTTCGAAACGTCGAGGAGAATCCCGCCTTGCGTTGGCAGGCAGGAACCAACCACGTCGGAGCCGGCCCCGCGGACCGTCACCGGTACCTCATGCCTGCTGGCCCACGCCAGGAGCTTCGATACTTGTTCCGGGAAACGCGCACGGAAGATGATCTCGGGGCGGTATGGCTGTTCGCCCATCTGGGACTGCTTCATGACGCGCGGCCATGCGTCCCGGCCGTACTCATCCAGCTCTTCTGAGCGCTCGCTCCAGTCCTGTGGAGAAAAAGCCTCCTGTAAGGCTTGCATCCAGCTTGGCAAACAGGTCTCCTACGGATAGCCGGTTATCAAATACCGCCTCACGTGGATGAAGGCGTGGACGCGCCGCCCGCGCCAGCAAGCAGCGGCACCGCCGCGCCGACAATTCCTGCCAGCTCGCGGAAGCGTCCTATTACGATCTCACAGTGAGCGTAATCCGAAGCGGTAAGCTGGAGGAAGCGTTCACGGCATGCATCCAGCACCGGCGGACCCGCCTCGACAATACCGCCGCACAATACGATGCGGTCGGGAAGGAAGATCGGCGCGAGCGACGCCAGCCACTGCCCAATGCGCCGGCCCACGAGCCGCATGACGTCGATCGACAACGAGTCGCCTGCCAGCGCAGCCTCGATCACCGCCCGGGCCGTCACCGGTTCGGCGGAGGAGAGCATGCTCACCTTGTCTGACGCAGCCTCGCTGAGGCGCGCGCGGGCCTCGCGCTCGACTGCCGAGATGGTCACGAGCGCCTCCGCGCAGCCGTGGCATCCGACCTGGCATTGCGGTCCGTCCGGCTCAAGGATGATGTGACCCGTATCGCCTGCTGTATTCCCGGTGAAGCGTATCACCTGGCCATCCAAGATGACGCCGACGCCCGCGCCTGTGCCAATGGTCGCGGCCATGCAGCGAGCGCTGCCTTTCGCGGAGCCAAAGGCATGCTCGGCAAGCGCCGGCGTGTTAAGGTCCTGCTCGATACGAACCACTAGGCCAGACGGCCTGAACAGGCTGACAAAATCCACGCCGACGAGGGATGGCGTGTTCGGGTTGAACTGGATCGAGCGCCCATTGGGCGAATGGAAGCCGGGCAGTGACAGCCCAATGCC
This sequence comes from Anaerolineales bacterium, assembly GCA_035498395.1. Lineage (GTDB taxonomy): Bacteria > Chloroflexota > Anaerolineae > Anaerolineales > Villigracilaceae > Fen-1038. The sequence continues at coordinate 8,978 of DATKAF010000187.1, read as the reverse complement.
CAGCGGCTGCTCCGAGCTCCAATCGGAGACCAGACGCTTGAGCAAGTTGAGATAGTCTGCCGGATCCACGTGGGAGGCCGTCGGGAAGCGGACAAACCGCGAGACAGAGCCGTCTCCCGCAACCAGGCCGGCCTTGGTGAAGCTCCCGCCGATATCGATGCCAATTGCAAAGCCAGCCGGCATGCTGCTAACCGAGGATATGGGTCATGCCCTGGGAAGCGTAGCGATCCCGCCATTGGGGCTCATCCGGTGTGGCGCCGCGCGCCCGAGCAACACGATAGGCAAGCAGCGCCAGCGGAGGGACCAGCGCCAGCGATGAGAACGACTGGTAGCGCGCCGCCTCGACCGGAAAATACCATCCGCCGAGACTGGAGCGCGGGGCCACCTCCAGGGTGGGCGCACCCCATTGCTTCGCATGCCGAAGGCCGGAGACCGTATCCTGGTCGGTCGCTCCGCCCGTTTCCAAGCCGACACAGAAGGTATCGGAGCTCACGCGGGTGGCGGGTCCGGATGCCATCTCCCACGTCTCGCTGCCCTCCGAGTGCAGGATGGCCATCTCTTTCATCTTCAGGGCAGCTTCGAGGGCAGACGCATACGCGCAGCCGGCTCCGAAATAGAACCCATGCTCCATCTTGGACAGCATCGGCACGATGGAAGGCAAGCACGCCTCCGCCGCCGCCACCGCCTTTTCGCAGCGCCCTGCCGAGGCTGCCAGGTCTTCATAGTAGGATGCATCGGCGCCAAAGAACTCCAAAAGCAGCAGGTGTACGGCCGTCAGGGTGCTCTCGTAGGTCTTCGTCATGACCGGCATGCGGCTGGGCCCGCCGCGTGAGAACAGCACGTGGTCCGCCAGGCGCGTGATGCTGGAACCGGGGATATGGGTCACGCCCACGCAGAGCACGCGGCCGCGCAGCTCCTGGAAGACAGCCAGCACGTCCCTGAATTCGCCGGATGCCGACATCCCGACGACCACATCGCTGCTGTGCAGCTCCGGCATGAAATAGCGGAAATCGCCTGCCGGCCAGGCCGTGACAAAGGCATCCTCCGCCTTCGCCAGGGCGCGGCCGGTGTAGCTGGCTGCCATACTGGAATACAGGGATGTGCCGTTCCCGATAAGGAAGATACGGCCCGGCTTTCGTTTCCGCATCGCATCGGCCGCGGCTGCCGCTTCGGGGCGCGTCTCCTCCACCGTGGCTCGGATCGCCTCGGGAGACTCGTGGATTTCCTGTGGTATCAGTTCGTCGTTCATTTTCAAAAATGCCTCCGTGATCTGAAGATTCCTACTTCTCGAACCCCGCCACCAACCCCCGAACCAGGGCATTCTGACCGACTACATATAAGATGATCATGGGAATGGTTGCGACGGCCAGCCCGGCCATCAGCGAAGGGACGTCGAGGTTGAAGCGCTTCTGTAGCGAGGCGGCGATCCCGACGATCAGGGTGCGCTGCTCTTCGGTCTGGAGAAAGACGAGGGCGATCAGCAGCTCGTTCCAGACCCACACCGCATTGACAATCATCGACGTGACCAGCGCCGGGCGCGAGAGCGGCATGATGATGTGGGTGACCATCTGGAAGGAGGAACAGCCATCGAGCAGCGCGGCCTCGCGGATCTCCCTGGGGATCGTGATGAAGAAGTTGCGAAGGAGGAAGATCGTGAAGGGCAGCATCAGGCCCGTGTAGATGATGATGGGGCCCGCCAGGTTGTTGATGAGGCCAACCCTCTGGAACAGCACGAACATGGGGATCAGCATGACGATGGGCGGGATGACCATCAGCGGCGTGATGAGGTTGAAGAGCGTGTCGCGTCCGGGGAACTGCATGCTGGCGAACGCGTAGGCGGCCAGCACCGCGATCAGCGTGCACAACAGCACCGATACGCCCGTGAGCAGGATGCTGTTCCCGAACCAGCTCAGCAGCCGCGGGTACTGGAAGACCTTGGTGAAGTTGTCCCAGGTCGGAGAGGTGGCGAGCGTCAACTGGTTGGCAAGGTACTGGTCGCGGGTCTTCAGGGCGTTGTTAAAGATGAAGAACAGCGGGAACAGGATGAGCACCATCAGCACGATCATGACCGCGTGCTTGATCAGCCCTTCAGGCGCCCGGTTGACGAAGGATGAAAAGCGTGCAAGCCGCCGCGGCTGGGTTGAAGACAGGCTGGTCTCAGCCATTCAGCTCCTCCACCTGCCGGCGCAGCCGGGCCTGCAGGAACATCAAGACGGAAGCAAATGCCAGGATCAGGATGGCAGCCGCGGAAGCGATCTGCATCTGGTTGTAGGGGAACGCTTTCTGATAAATGAAGTATTCCATGACCCAGGTGCTCGTCCCCGGCCCCCCCTTGGTCATGACGAGCACATAGGCAAACACCCAGCTTAGCATGGTGATCAATTCAATGATGGCATAGAACTCGATAACCGTCGCCAGCTGTGGAATGGTCACATACCACAGCTGCTGGAACCAGTTGGCGCCGTCCAGCTTGGCCGCGTCGAACAGGTCCTCGGAGATGGAGCTCATGCGGGCCAGGAAGAGCACCACGCCGAACCCCAGCTCCTTCCAGATCACCACGAACATCAGCGCCCAGATGGCGGTGCGGGATTTGCCGAGCCAATCCGCAGCGAGCTGCCCCAGGCCCGCGGAACCCAACAATACATTGAAGACGCCGTGCAGCTGCAATACATAGCTGAAGACGATGCCGACCACGGGGATCGCCAGCACGTACGGGATGAAAACGATCGTGCGGTAGAGCCGCCAGCCTTTCACGCGGTCGAAGATGATGGCGGCGACGATCAACGAAAGAGCCACCAGGATCGGCACCGCCAGGAACAGCCGCAGGTTGTTCGACAATGCCTGCCAGAATACCGGGTCTGTCAGCGCGTCGCGGTAGGCTGCCAGGCCCGACCAGTGCGTGGCGCCCGCGGTGGTCCGGGTGAGGCTGCGCCACAGCAGGTCGATCACCGGATAGACAAAGATCACGAGAATGAACAGCAGGGCCGGCGCAAGATACACGTACGCCAGCAGCCAATTCCTGACCGGCTTCTTCTGTGCAATTGCCTGTGCCATATGCAGGAAACCCAGCTCCGCCAGGCGGAGCTGGGTTCATCCTTTAGGAGCTCTCTTTTACTGGCCGAACATTTCCGGCGGGAAGATCCACTTCTTGTATGCCTCCAGTTCCGTCGGATTGTCCTGCCGGTTCTTGTCCGCGACCGCCTGCCAGCGCTGCGCGGCTTCCTGCGGCGTGATCTCACCGTTCACCAGCAACTGGCCCAGAGCGATCGAGCCCTCCGTCTCCCAGACCGGCGGATAGTAATACTGGTACCAGAACAGCGGGTACTGGCTGCGCCACTGCATGATCATCTTGTCCGAGTTGACGTTCAGCCACTCTGCCTTGAAGCGGTCGTCCGGCGTGATGGCTCCGGCCATGTCGTACATCATCTTCATGATGTCTTCGCGGTGCAGGAATTTCAGGAAGTCCGCGGCCTCCTTCTTGTGTTGCGAGAAGGAAGTGACGGCGAGCACCTGTACCGGAATCCCGACGCTGGTTGCCAGCTTGCCGGTGCCGTACGCAGGCGTGCGCATCACGCCGACCGTGTCAGCACCCAGCTTGCGCTCCAGGATGGCGATGTACGGTTCGACGTGATTGGTCATGGCGACCTTCTGCTGCTCGAAGAGGTCCTGGCCCTGATAGAGGTCCAATGACATGATGTCGTCATTGAAGCACTTGTGGTCCATCATCTCTTTCCAGCGTGACCACCACTCGGCGTACATGGGGTCGGTCAGGCTCTTCTCGCCTTTGACGGCAGCCATCAGGTCGTCGATGCTGTTGAAGTCCTGCTGCCCGAGGTAGCTGACCATCCAGCCGCCCAGCCAGCCGTCCTTGAAGCCGGTGCCGATCGGAGTAATGCCGGCTGCGCGCAGCTTGTCGCAGGCGGCCATCCAATCGTCCCACTTGGTCGGCGGGTTCTCGGGGTCCAGCCCGGCCTGCGCGAACATCTTCTTGTTATAGGCCCAGAACGTGCCGATCTGGTAGAACGGCACACCCCACTGCTTGCCATCCCAGTAGGTCTCGGCGCGCTGCCCGGCGGGGATGTGGTTCAGTTCATCCTGAGTCCAGTAATCGCTGATCGGAGCCAGGTTGCCATTCCAGGCATCCGGAAGCGCCTGGGTGCCGCCCCACAGGTACTGGATGTCGGGGCCTTCCTTGGCAGCCGCGGCCGCGCGGAAGGCGGGATAGAGCGAATCAGACTCCTGCAGGACCGCGTCGATGGTAATGTTGGGGTTCTCCTGCATGTAGGTCTGGACGGCCTTCTCCATGAAGCTCTTCATACCGGGGGCTTCCTGCTCGCCCCAGTACCAGATGGTGAGCTTGGTCGGTTCTCCGCTGGAAGCCGGCGTGGTGGGCTGGGCAGCTCCGCCGGATGGCACAGTCGCTTGCGGCGCGGCCGTAGGCGCGGCGGACGGCTGCGGCGAGCAGGCGCCCAGCACCATTACCAACAAAGCCATGACACCGAATACGTTTCGAAGCGATTTCATTGATTCTTCCTCCGTTCGATCCGATGAACTCGAGTCCGAAGATCGGCATGCACGTCAGTGGGGCGTTGCACCTCCTCGTCCGTCAAAGGCTCTTGTACAACTTCTAATTGACTTTGAAAAATCGGGATGTTATAATGGAACCAGTTATTAATCTTAGTATATTAAGACTGCGAACGATTATAGCATACCCCTACGCGCGATTCAAGCCTTATTCCGAGCGCAAGTACGCGGAGCAGACCGCTCCCCCAGCGAGCCATGCATCGGGACAATCAGACCAGAGTGCGCGTCCACTACGGGTGCCCATAGATGATGATGAAGCCCGCCGACTCCCAATCCTGGGAAAAGGAAATCCAGATCAACCGGACCTCGAACCGGCCGCTCTACCTTCAAGTCAAGGAAGGTCTGGAGCTCTGGATCATGGCGAAACTCAGCGAGGGCTCCCTCTCCCAGGGAGACCGCCTCCCCTCCGAGAACGAGCTCAGCGACGCCTTGCAGATCAGCAACATCACCATCAAGCGTTCGCTCGACGAGTTGCGGCGGCAGGGACTCATCCAGCGCATCCAGGGACGCGGCACGTTCGTTACCGGGCAGAACCGGCTCACCTTTGACCTGCCGCGCATGTTCAGCCTGACCTCCTACACCGAGGAGAGCGGCATGCGGCCCGCACGCAAGATCCTGGAGATGAGCGAGCACGCCGCGACCCCGGCCGTTGCTCAGGTCCTCCGGCTCGCGGCGCGTGCGCGGGTCATCCGCCTGGTGCGCCTGCGCCTGGTGGACCAGGTCCCGGTGGCGGTGGATACATCCTACCTGCCGCTGAAGCCGCTCCCGGATTTCATCCACGTGTACCGCGACGGCCTCTCGCTGTACGAACTCATGGACCAGCACTACGGTCGCCGGATTGCCAAGGCGCATGACACGCTGGAGCCGGCCCTGATCCAGCCCTTCGAAGCACGGGTCCTCGAAGTGCCGTCCGGGACCCTCGGCATCTCGGTGGAACGCATCGGATACGATGCCCACGACAGACCCCTTGAATTCACCACGATGGTGTTTCGTGGAGACCTGTGCATGTTCTCGATCGACTTCGTAAAGGAGAACCATGGAAGACAGTCATCTGCTACATGAGATCCTCGAGCAGCCCGAAGCGCTGCGGCGCGTCCATGCCGCCTATGTCGAACGGGAGTACCCGGCGCTGAACGAAGCCGCCCGGTTATTGCAGACCTCCAGGATCGCCTATTTCTCAGGGATGGCGACATCGGACTACGCGAGCTGGCCCGCCTCGATCCTCCTTAGCTATCATGGAAAGGCAAATTTCTCATACGACGTTTCGGAGCTCCTCTACTACCACCGGAATTCGCTGGGCCCCGATTCGTGCATGACGCTTGTCTCTCAATCGGGCAACTCCGCGGAGATCACGCATATCCTGGACGAACTGAAGGGCAAGCTGCCGATCGTCGGCGTATACAACAACGAGAATTCGGCGCTGGCAAAGGGGGCGGATATCGGCCTGCCCATCCTGGCCGGACCTCAACGCGCCTGCGGCAGCAAGACCAACCTGACCTCGATCGCGGTACTGTTGCTGCTGGCAGAACGAACGCTGGGGCATGAGCTGCAGCAGCCGGGGGAGATGCTGCTAGCAGCGGCCGATGCCATCCAGCGCAGCTTCGATAGCTGGGAAGCCTGGTTGAACCCGGCCGCGGATTTCCTGGAAGATTCGGCGTATACCGTCTTCCTGGGGCGAGGGCCGGCGCGGGCCTCCGCCATGTTCACATCATGCCTGTTCCGCGAAGTGCCCAAGGTTGTGGCGGAAGGCATGGGCGCGGCCGCGTTCCGGCATGGACTGCGGGAGATGATCCGTCCCGCGCATCGCGTGGTCATCTTCGCGCCGCAGAGCCCCAGCCAGTCCATGCTCATCCGGCTGGCCAAAGATCTGGTCGATATCGATATCCCGGTGATGATGATCTCCAACAGCAACATCGACGTAGGCGCAGGTAAGAAGTTCCTGCTCATCAAGACGGCTCCGCAGCCCGAGCTATGGGCGCCGCTGGTCGATATGGTTCCCATGCAGCTGACCGGCTACCTCCTTGCGAAGCGTTACGGACTGGAGCCCGGAAAACTCGTCATCTCCACCTACGTCACGAGCGTAGAGTAATCAGGCATGGGCAGCAGGCCGACTGCCATCGGCGTCGATATCGGCGGCAGTTTCACCAAAATGGGGCTGGTGGCACAGGACGGCGAGGTGCTGTTTAGAGCCATCCAGCCAACACCGCAGGAGTCTCCTGCGGAGACGCATATGCGGGCCATCCTCGCCAAGCTCACCGAGCTGGTGAAATGGGCCGAGGTGAACGGTTTCAGCCCGCAGGGTATCGGCGTCAGCGTGTGCGGCTATCTGGACGCCTCCGGGGACGAGCCTGATTACATTAACCTGCACGCGCTGGACCACTACCCGGTGTCAGCGCTCTTGCGCGAAGCCTTCGGCTTTCCCGTCGTCATGGACAACGACATGAACTGCGGCGTGCTGGGTGAATATGTCTTCGGGGCAGGCAAGGGCGTTCCGCGCCTGATGGTCATGACCGTGGGAACGGGCATAGGCATGTCCGTGATCCTGGACCGAGAAGTGTTCCGCCGGAGCGCGGGCACGACCGGGAATCCCGGTCACATCATCGTCCAGCCGGATGGACCGATCTGCCCCGCTGGATGCCGGGGATGCCTGGAAAGCATCGCGTCGTCGGGACCCATCTCGCGCCGCGCCGAAGACTTGGCCCGCTCGCAACGCTCCACGGCGCTGGCAGGCATGCTGGCGGCGAAGGGCCAACTGACCCCTGAAGACCTTTACCATGCAGCAGAAGCAGGCGATCTCGCCGCCCAGGAAACTTGGCTGGAAGTCGGCGCGTGGCTGGGGCGCGGGCTGGCCTCATGGGTGGAGATCTTCACGCCGGAGGTCGTCATCGTCGGCGGCGGCGTAGCCAAGGCCGGGCACTGGTTGATCGAACCGATCGAGGCGGAGATGCGCAGGACCGGCGAGCCGTACTTCACCCGTCGGGTGCGTGAAGTGAAGCAAAGCCGGCTCGGGCAGGAGCTGGCAATGTTGGGCGCCGCCTCACTCTATCTATATCCACAGTATGCACCACGCTGGCAAGCTGGAGCCGTGGCCTGAACATAAGGAGTCTCCGTGACCGTTTGGAATGATATCGTCTCCCAGGTGGACAACCTGCGGCTGGTCGTAGAGAAACATGCCGCCATGTCATCTTCCGGCGTCGAAAAGGCAGCCGCGCTGCTGCGTTCTGCGGGTAACGTCTGCTTTGCGGGCGTTGGGTCGGGCCTGAACGCGACCATCCCCGCGTACGCGTACTTGATGGGAAAAGGAATCGCCAGCCAGTATATCGATGCCACCGAGCTTACGTATGACCTCTTTCCCGGTGTCAAGAGAAGCGCGCTGGTGCTCAACACACGCTCGGGGGAAACGGTCGAGCTGATCAAGCTGGCAAAGATGGCTCGAAAATCCGGCATCCCGACCATCGCAGTGACCAACGAGCCTGAGAGCACCGTGGGCCGGATGGTGGACGTCTGCATCCCAACATACTCGCGCTGGGACGAGCTGGTTGTGCTCTCGGCATACGGCGGCATGGCGGCCACGGAGCTGATCCTTGCCAGCCATGTTGCGGGCGAGCAGGAAGCCATGTTCGCAGATCTGCGCGCTGCAATGCGCCAAATGCAGCCGGTCTTCAGCCGCGCCCTCGAAAACCGCGACCGGGCCTCGGTCATGTTCGAGCTGGGGCGCCCCATCTACCTGCTGGGCAGGGGCGCATCCTATGCGTCCACACTAACCGGAACGCTCGTGCTGGAAGAGATGGCGCGCCAGCACGCGATCCCCATGTCAGGCGGCCTGTTCCGGCAGGGCCCCATCGAAGTAGTGGATGACGGATTCCGAGCGATCCTTTTCGAAGGCGCGGGCGAGACGGCCTTGCTTATGCAGAGCCTTGGGAGAGATCTGATCGCATCCGGGGCACAAGTCTATTGGATCGGCTCGACTGAATTGCACAATGCTCTGAATCTGAACGTCCCGAGCTTGCCAGCGCACGTTCTGCCTCTGCTCGAAGCCATTCCCCTGCACATGCTGGCGTTTGATCTTGCGCAGAAGCAGGGCTACGAGCCGGGCACGGTCCGATACATCCAGAAGGTCATCACCACAGAGACAGGCTTGCCGAACCAAAACGAGACGCGCTGAAGAGTGCGGAGCCGCTCTCTTGCACTCTGAAACACGCTGGCGCCGTGCTGAGCATGGTAGTCATGGCGCTGCTACAACATCAAGCTCTGTCTGCATCGCTTCCCAACTGTCATAACTGAGTGGCTCGTCCAATATTAGAGTCGGGAGCCATCCTCTTTTCGCGTATCGTACAGGTGCACCATCACATCGGCCCGCTTCGCCAACACGCCGGCAATCTGTTGAATCGGTC
>DATKAF010000186.1:0-5072 GCA_035498395.1 Anaerolineales bacterium | reverse complement strand
CTACCTGCGCCGCAACCGGGTACGCCAGGACGACGGAACATTCGTCTGGGAGGCGACGGTCGTCGAGCAGCCGCGCCTGCCCACCATCGGTACGTTTTCCATCGATGGTGCGTCCACCGGTGGTTCGTCCATCGGTGGTTCATCCATCGGTGGTTCATCCATCGACGGTAAACCGGTCGATATATTAAGTACTGAGTTAACCAATACGGAGTCACAAAAAACGGAAGGAACAAAGAAGGAAGGAACAAGGAAGGAAAGAACAAAGAAGAAAGAAGCAAAGAAAGAACGAGCAATAACGGAACCTTCTTTCTCTTCTTCCTCCTTCTCTTCTTCTTCGAGCACACCCATCAACACAGATCCACCCGAAACGCCCCTTTCGGGGCAGGGCGAAGAAACGCAGATGCGGTTCGCAGCCAACCTGCAAGCCATGCGGCGGGCCGGGATCAGGGAGCCGGCAGCCAGCCGCCTGGCGCGCCTGCCGCACGTCACGCCGGGGTACGTGGCCGCCCATGTGCGCGCTGCCCGCGAAAAGGGCCTCGACCTGGGCACGGTGGTGTCGCGCATGCAGCAGGGCTGGGGCCCGCCCGAGTCCGCATCCAGAGGCCGCCGCACCGTTCAGGAGCAGATCGACCGGTTCCTGCGCGACCGGCGCGGCTGGAATCCGCCCGACGACGACGTGCAACCATCCGAGAGCGCCTGGGAAGACCAGGATCCTCCACAACAAGGAGAATGACCATGGACCCGAAGAAACGCGACGAATCCAGGCCGAGCGACGTGTACTTCGTCACCGGCGTGTTCCCTCCGCTGGTGCACGTGTGCGACAGGCCGTTCCGGCTGCCCGCCGACTACGCCCGGCGCATCCGATCCATTTGCGACCCTGCCGGCGTGCCGGAGATCGGCGCGGAGCTGATCGCAACCCTGGAGGGCAGCCTCGATCTGCACCGTCTCACCGCCATCCCGTTCACGGCCAACGCCCTCGCCGTCCTACTCCTGTGGGCGCCCGGTCAGTTGCTGAGCCGCGGCGCAGGCTTGCGCGACGTGCTGGGCTTCGCAGCCGCGGCCCCGCAGTTATGGGATTGCCTGGTGGAAGACCCGGTCATCCGTTCGGCCGGCGCCGGGACACTGGGCAGCGCGGCCTACTGGGTGCAGCTCTTCCGGCATTTCGCCCTCGCGGAATCCGGCTTTAGCTGGGACTAGCACGCGCCGGATACGGCCAGGAGGACGACATGACCGAACTGGACACGCTCAAGCAGCAGCTGGAGGCCAAGGAGGCCGAGCTGCTCAAGGTCAAGCTGGAGCTGATCGAGAGCAAGATCGTGGAGCTGCAGGCCTGCGACGCCGACAAGGAGCTGCGGCTGCGCGCGGTGGAGATCAGCCGGACGCGCTTCGAGACGCTGGCCTGGCTGGCCTGCGGCGGCGGCGCGGTCTCCCTGATCAATATTCTGCTGAGGCTGAAATGAATTTACGATTTCAGCAGGAAGAACACCACGCTGCGCGGCCTGCGGGATTTCAGATGGAGGGAGATCGTAAATCGGAGATCGGAAATCCCATGTCCAAGCCAATCGGTAATCGTAAATCGGAAATCGTAAATCCCATGTCCAAGACCACGCGTAATAGCAAAGCTAAAACCGCAATCACTCCTGCTCCATCCGCGGCCCGTCATGGTTTCTACGGCGAGCTGTTCACGCCCGAAGAACACGCCCTGCTCGACCTGCCGCTGGCGCTGGAGGACGAGCAGATGCTGCTGCGCGTCCGCCTGCGCCGGCTGGCGCGCCGCATGACCGCCGAGCTGGACCTGAAGGACGAGCTGAGCAGCATCACCGCCCTGGCGCGCCTGATGCAGATGATCGCCACGCTGGAACGCGTCCGGCTGCTGCTGCAAGCGCACGGCAACGCGGATGGCGAGGTGCTGGCCGCGCTGGCCGAGCTGGACCCGTATGAGGAATTGTGATGAACGCTGATAGCCCTCTGCCCCCTCCGCTCCGCTTCGGGGATCTGCGACGAGGATCTCCGCTTCGCTTCGACAGATAGGTGATAGCTGAAGGAGAATCATGAACCTTGCAGATACTGTCCGCTCCACCGCACGCTCCCTCGCCGCGTTCACCGCGCGCGGCGCGGGCCTTACCTTGCGCCCCTACCAGGCCGAAGCCGCCCAGGCCGTGCTCGATTCCATCCGGGAGCAGCGCGGCGACTCCATCGTCATCCTGATGAGCCGCCAGGCGGGCAAGGACGAGCTGTGCGCCAACCTCAAGGCCTACCTGCTGAGCCGCTTCGCCCACCGCGAGGCCTCCATCGTGGAGGTCAACCCCACCTACAAGCCGCAGACCGTCAATGCCATCGAGCGGCTGGAGCGGCGTCTCGAATCGAACGTGCTGACGCGCTCCCGCTGGCGCAAGCGCAGCGACTTCATGAGGCTGCTCGGGCAGGCCCGCGTCTCATTCCTCTCGGGCGAGGCGCACGCCAGCGTCGTGGGCGCCACCGCCGACCTGCTGCTGATCGTCAACGAAGCGCAGGACATCGACGCCGCGGTGTACGACAAGCGCTTCGCGCCGATGGCGGCCAGCACCAACGCCACGCGCCTGTTCCTCGGCACCGCCTGGACCAGCGGCACGCTGCTGGCGCGCGAGCTGCGCCTGGCGCTGGAGGCCGAGCGGCGAGACGGCCGCCGCCGCGCCTTCCGCTACGACGCCGACGACGTGCGCCGGATCGTCCCGGCCTACGGCGCGTTCGTGGATGGCGAGATCGCCCGGCTGGGCCGCAACCACCCGCTGGTCAAGACCCAGTTCTTCAATGAAGAGGTCGATGCGGAAACCGGCATGTTCAACCCGGCGCGGATGGCGCTGATGAGCGGCAGCCAGTTGTCGGTTGGCAGTTGGCAGCCGGAGCAAGGGCATACGTATGCGTTCTGCATCGACGTGGCTGGGCAGGACGAGATGGCAGCGAAATGGACGGATGAGCCGATCGTAAATCCCGCAGGTGCAGGTGTTCTTCCTGCAAAATCGGAGATCGTAAATTCCCGCGATTCCACCGCCCTCTCGATCATCGACATCGACCTGTCCACCCTGGCCCTCCTTGGAGGCCCGACGTTCCGCGTCGTCGACCGGCGCGCCTGGACGGGTGCCAGCCACCTGATGGTGTTCGGGCAGTTGCGCGCACTGGCGGAGAGCTGGCAGCCGCGCCACATCGTCGTCGATGCGACCGGCGTCGGCGAGGGGCTGTGGGCGATGCTGGAGCGGGCGTTCCCTGGGCGCGTCCTGCCGGTCAAGTTCAGCGCCTCGTCCAAGTCCGACATCGGCTACCGCTTCCTGGCGATCATCGAGACAGGGAGGTTTAGGGCGTTCAGCCAGGAGAATGAGGCAATCGTAAATTCACCGCCCGCGGATTCCTCCCGGCCATCCCACAACATGGTCGAGCGACAGTACATGGCTTGCAGAGCGGAGGTGCTGATCGGCCCGCAGCATACCATGCGCTGGGGCGTCCCCGATGGCACGCGCGACGAGCACGGCGAGCGGATCCACGACGATTTCGTGCTGGCCGATTCACTGGTGGCGGTGCTGGACCGGCTGGAATGGTCGCTTCACGCCCCGGCGCTGATCGTCCCCGCCCGCGACCCGCTGGACGAGATGAGCAAGACGCGGGAGCCGCGATTCTAGATTAGCCCTACCCGGCCTTTGGCCACCCTCCCCAAATGCGACTTGCGAGTTTGGCTCGTACAGCGTGGCTTGGAGAAGCCCAGTTGGAAATCCAATTTCGCTAACAGGCATTTGGGGAGGGACGGGGTAGGGCGATGATCCATCATGCAGAAAAGAGGTGTCCCATGAGAAAGAGAATTCTGTGGGTTTCGGATGTTCCATGTTTCAGCGAGTCCAACGTTGCTGACCACAACTTTATGAAGCTCATGTCGTTGGTCCCGGACAGCCTCTCGGCTCCGGGCACGGTCACGGTGATGAACATAGCGCATGACGACTATTGCAATATCCATAAGCATGGCCTGTGTAACTGCCGCCCCAACATTACCATCTGGGACCCCTTCACCGATCGGACACTGTTTGTCCTGCGTTGGTATGGCGACTGGATCCACATCCGTGTGGCTTGAGGAGGGGAATACACGAGATGAGCAAGACGAGAGAGACGAGAAAGAGCCGGGATTCTAGATTAGCCCCACCACCATCCATACAGGAAGGGGGGCCTCCCGATTCACGCACCCGTAAGAATCCTCCCTCGCCGCGCTTCCGTTTCCATACAAGGAGGCTCGACCATGAGCGAAGATCAGGAAGTGAAGGACCTTAAATCCATGCTCAGCGATGAATACACAATGGCCTGGATGCAGGAGCACCTGCCCGACTTGAAGCAGTCCATCTCGGGGCAGCGACTCCTCTATCAGAGCCTGGTGCTCGGCCTGGTGGTCGGGCTGATCGCGCATGTGGCGGGATACGTGCTCCTGTTGTATGTGCCGCCCGGGCCGCTCGGCCTGCTGGCCGACCTGCTCCACGCCCTCGGCTGGTCGCTGTGGACGGGCGTAGTCGTGGCGGTGTTCATCCAGATCATACCGGATGTGAAACGGCGGCAGATCAAGGAGGCCGTCGAGGCCTACGAGGCATTGCGGCGTGAGAAAGCCGGGGACGGCAGCCCCGGCGGCGAAGATGGATGAGCCGCACTGGATCGTAAATTTCCCCATGATCCTCCCCCGCGCCCCGGCGCTGCATCTCGAACCCGCTATAATCCACATCAGTTCTCTCTGATCTCCGGCCGCCCATCGGAATCTTATTTGTGGAGACATCAATGGCTGACGAACAACCTGCTGCTCTGCATTATCTACGCGTCTCCATCGGTCACTGGGACATCGACACGTATTCGCCGGAAGCGGAACACATCTTCCGCCAAATTGAAACGGACGGCGTGGCCGTGTTCCGCGCGCAGCCCGGCTTTGTGAGGTACCGGTTGATGCGCGAGAATGGCGCCACGACCATCGCCATCGCGGAATGGGAATCGGAAGCGCTCGGCTTGGCCGGCGCCGAACAATACCGCGCGTGGATGCGAAGCGTGGGGATCATGGACCGGCTGGTATTGGA
>DATKAF010000185.1:0-3709 GCA_035498395.1 Anaerolineales bacterium | reverse complement strand
CCAGAGCCGTGTCGCGGTAGCCCAGCAGAACGGGGATCCCATAGGCCAGGGCTTCGGGGACCTTGAGCGTGGAGCCCTCCTGCATGTTGTTCCGGTGCAGCGCCAGCGAACCACATGCCACGTCGGTCTCCCTCAGGACATCCCTCACGGCCCGAGGCTCGAGGAACCCAATGGCTCTAACATTGGTAGGAAGGGTCACATCGATATCCTCCGGACCGTAGCCGCCGATGCAGATATTCAGATCCGGGCAAAGTTCGGCAAGGCGGACGAGCTTATCCACGCCGTGCCAGGGCATGCCCGGCGAGCCGACCAGCGTCACCGTTGGCACCGAATGTGTAGGAGCCGGCATCGACTCGAAATCACGCAGGTCGATCCCATTGCCGATCACGCGTGTCGGCTTGCGGTACCTGCGATTTCCAGGCAACTCGCCGATCTCACGCGTGACCGCGATCAAACCGGCTGCTCTGCCGAGCAGGATGCCCCTGGTGAGCACGTTGGACCAGTAGGCGTAGCGGCCCTGCAAAGACTTCTGCACGATATCGTTCGAGTTGAGCTCCATGACGACCGGATCGATCGAGAACAGGGAGTGAAGCGGGTAGATGTAGGCGCCAGCGCGGAGATAGATGATGTCCGGCCGGAAATCACGCACATCTCCCATCAGGCTGTGGAGGGAGCGCGATCTGGAAAGGCTGCGAGTTAGGCCCTTCAATCCCGGTGCCCATGAGGCAGGGCTGTAGGTGTAGATCTCCGGATCGGGACACTCTGGCACCAGCGCAAACAGGCGAGCCGCGTGGCCCAATTCGGCCCAGATGGCCGTCTGGGTCCTGAGCTTGCGGCCCACTCCTCCGGCGAGGTTGCGTGGCTCGACTCCAAGGGCAACGTAGGCAATGCGCATGGCTATCTCAGCCCCTGATCGCCGCAAGCCGTTGGACGAACTCCGGATAGTTCCAGCGGGCGTCGTATTTTTCCCCCCAGACCTGGAGGCTGCCGTGCCGCAAACCAGGAAGCCGGTCCCTGTGCGCAAGTAGCGCATTGGCAATCTCATCGGGTGAAGAGCTCGCAGGGATACGGAAACCATTCTCCGCGCAGACGATCTCGGCATTGCCGCCGACGTCGGTGGCAATCACCGGAATGCCGCAACTAATGGCCTCCATGATGGCAACCGGCGTGCCCTCGGAGACGCTGACGTTAACGAAAACGTCTATGGGATGCTGGCCGTAGAAGGCAATGACGGTCGAAGCATCGGAATAGTTGACGATGCGTGCGGTGAGGTTGGCAGGCAAGTCAGAAAGCTTCGCTTCGAGCTGAGGCCTCAATGGGCCATTGCCGATGTGCGTCCACTCGAAGCGCTGCCCCGTCTCGCTTCCAGCGGCGGCTATGATCCCCTCCAGCAGAAGATCGACCCTCTTGACCGCCACCAGCTTCGAGCACGAGACGATACGATAGACGCCGTCCGCAGAAGGACTCGCGACGACCTCGCTTGGCTGGATACCAAGCCGCGCCTCCGTGACGCGCGAGCTGAATCGCGGGTACTTTCGACACAGATAATCCGCACCGTCAGCCGAGACCGAGAAGACTGCATCCAGGATGTCCAGCGCGGCCGCGCGGCAGGGCCAATAGGGCGGGTCATTGACCTCTTCGTACAGGTCATATCGGTGCGCCCTCGTAACGAGTCGCAGCTCAGGTATCGACCGCTTTGCCAGGCCCAGCCCAAGCGTTGGCTCTGTGAACCAGTAAGTATAGAGCAGGACCTGTCGAGGATCGATCTTGTGCAGGTGTATCCAACGCAGGAACCACGCGCGTGTGAGCGCCGCGCGTCCCGCGAAAAAGATCAGGCGCTTCAACCAGGCCGGTCTGAGCAGGACAACCGGTCTTCGGCTGATTTCCGAGATCACGAGCGGGGATAAGAGGCCGCGCAAGAACTCATCCAAGCGCGATCGCGTCTCAAGGAAGGCGGCGTAGCCGTCCTCCACCTCAAAACCCGGCAAGAGTTCTACCCGCTCGCCGGTGCGCTTCTCCGGCACGACGATCACGCGCTCAAAGCCATGCAGGAGATACTTGCCCTCCATCTCGATGAAGTTCTGCTCGCCTCCCGCGATGTAGGGATAGGATGTCGTGAACAGAAGGAGAATCATGACGGACAGTCCGGCCTACGGCTTCCCGTTCGACTTGCCGGAGTCCCATTCGAGCATGGGCCGCACAACGCCGATGATCTCATCCGGGTAGTCGCCGCGCGCTGAGGCGGCATCCATGCGGTCGAACACCTGGAAGGCCACGGCATCGCTGACCTGCACGAAGCGCTGCTTGCGGGAAGAGGAGGCGAAGATCGAGACACCGACTACGTAGTCGCCTTCAGCCAGAAGGTTCGCAGGGATCTCAACCGCGGAGGAGTACGTTCCCACCCGTTCCTTCTCGCTCTCGACCGGCTCCATCGAGGTGAAGGCCACAACTCCCTGGGTGCGGAGCACGACGGCGCAGCGCAGGCTGATGCCCGGCTGACCGACATGGTAATCCAGCCGAATGGTCAGCCTGTCCTGCACGTTGGAGATCGAGGCGGACGTGCCGTCCGGTTTCAATACGCGAACCTGGAGCAGCCGGACCTCATCCGTACCGGGAGCCACACTCAAGTCCCAGGCTCGTTCGGCGGCGGCGTTGCCCTGCTCCATCAGGTACGCTGTGGTGACCATTGCCGTCGGGCCGTCCTGTACGAGATGGCCGCTATCGAGCAGGACGGTACGTGCACAAAGGTTGTTGATGGCCTGCAAGTTGTGACTGACGAACAGAACCGTGCGCCCGTGCCTCGAAACGTCGCCCATCTTGCCGAGGCATTTGCGCTGGAATGCCGCATCGCCCACCGCCAGCACCTCGTCCACAATCAGTACATCGGGCTCCAGGTGCGCGGCGATGGCGAAGGCCAGGCGCACGTACATGCCGCTGGAATAGAACTTGACCGGCGTATCGAGGAACTTGGTGACCTCGGCGAACTCGACAATCTCGTCGAACTTGCGGCCGATCTCCTTGCGGCTCATCCCCAGGATGGCGCCGTTGAGGTACACGTTCTCGCGCCCGGTAAGTTCCGGATGAAAACCGGTCCCGACCTCCAACAAGGAGCCCACACGGCCCCACAGGTCAACCGTTCCCAAGGTCGGCTTCGTGATGCGCGACAGGATCTTCAGCAGAGTGCTCTTGCCCGCTCCATTGCGCCCGATGATGCCCACCGTCTCACCGCGCCTGACATCCAGCGAAACCTCGGCGAGGGCCCACACGACGTTCGGCATGGAACTGCGCTGCCCTCGCAACCAGCGGACCGAAGAACTGCCCGCCGCGGCCAGGGTGTCACGCAGTGTGCGATAGGATGCCTGGGCGCCTCCCAGCCGGTAGCGCTTTCCCACCCCTTGTGTGCGGATCACGATGTCGCTCATCAGATGATGTCCGCGAAGCTGTCTTCCATGCGGCGGAAATAGAACAGACCGCCCACCAGCACGACGAAAACCATGAGACAGGAGAACCACATCATCGGGTCGAACTTCGCCGTCCCGCCCAGGAGCGCCCAGCGAAAGCCCTCCACCACGCTGGTCATGGGGTTGAGGGCATACAGGGCGCGCCATTGTTCCGGGATGACGTCGCTGGAGTAGGCGACCGGCGTCGCATATTGCCAGAATGTCGTGAGGAAGGGGATGGCATAGCGGACGTCGCGGTATTGCACATT
>DATKAF010000184.1:0-3174 GCA_035498395.1 Anaerolineales bacterium | reverse complement strand
GAACAAGCTGCCGACCTCCGCCATGCCGCTGATCAGCCCCTCCCGGAGTACCTGCTCCGCAGGCAGTTTGGCTTTCATAGCCGATTGAACGGATCGGCAGGTCTGATCCATGTCCCCCGAAATGACGCTCCGGCGTACATCCTCCAGGATTTCCATTCGCATGCTCCTCAGTTTCGCAAGTAGCCGGGCTGGCTCAGCAACAGCTCCATGAAAGCCAGCATATTGTCCAGCGGTACATCCCCTTCCACATCGTGCGCGGGCGAGAAGATGTATCCGCCTTCCCGGCCCATTTCCAGAAGCCGGGATGTCTCGGCCCGCACGTCGTCCACGCTGCCGTACGGCAGCGTCCTCTGGGTGGACAGCCCGCCGTGGAAAACCAGCCGGCCGCGGTATTTCTGCATCAGCGCCGCCACGTCCATGACCTCGGGCTGGAACGGATTGAAGCAGTTCAAGCCGATGCCGATGAGGTCGTCGAAGAGCTCGTCCACATCGCCGCACGAATGGATGAACACGTACTTGCCAGCAGCACGGACCTCGGCGTACATGCCGTTCAGCACCGGGTATATGAACTCGCGCCACAACTTGGGGCCCATTTGCAGCCCGCGTTGCTGCCCCCAGTCGTCCCCGAAATACACCGCATCGATATCATACCGCAGCGCTTCGTGGACTTGAGCGATGTTGTGCTCGGCGATCTCGCCCAGGAGCCGGTGAACGAAGGCGGGGTGATCGTGGAAGTCCATCAACAGGTTCTGCATCCCTCGCAGGGTCCATGCCCGCTCGTATAGGGAGAAGCCGATCTGGAAGACGCGGAAACGTTCCGGGTACGCGGCAATGCGCTGAGGGATGTCGGCAAAGAAGCGTTCGTCGAGCGGGTCCGGGAACGCGTAGTGCTCCAGAGCCGCCTCTGGGAGCACACATCCCTCCACGTTGCCGATGTCCTTGTCGATGTTGCGGTCCCAGACTACGCCGAATACGTCCCTCACACGGTTCTCGCCCAGGTCGGTGAAGAAACCGATGTCGCTGCCCAGTTTCAGCAGGTGGTTCTGGAGTTCCTGCTCCAGGTCAGCCTCCCCGTAATGGGCGCGCAGCCTCTCCCTCGCCTCCTTGGTGAAGCCGCACGACCACGGCACGTAGGGCGGCTTCTTGCACGTCAGCACTGCCTGGATCACTTCACGCTTGGTTGCCACAATTCACCTGAAACGGTCGCCCGGTCCGGTCCGCAAGCACCAGAGGGTTTTCGAGGGAGGCCGGTCGCCCTCTATGATAAAGAACGGTATGGCGTCTGCCGGATGGTCTCCACCATCGCCCAGAAGTTCTCGAGCGGCGTATCGAGCTGCAGGTTGTGCGTCGGCCCGATGAGCAGGCCGCCGTTGCGCCCGAGCGTCTTGAGGCGCAGGAGCACTTCGTCCCGCACGTCCTGCGGGGTGCCGAATGGCAGCGTGCGCTGGATGTCCATGGAGCCCCAGAAACATAACGCCTCGCCATGATCCATCTTTAGTTTCGCCGGATCCATCGCCATTGGCTGGATCGGGTTCAGCACGTCGATGCCGATCTCGATCAGCTCTGGGATGATGGGAAAGACCAATCCATCGGTATGATAGGCGATCTTGATGCGGGGATTGATGGCGCGCAAGGCGCTAATCAATTCCGCCATGCGCGGCTTCAGGTAGGCCCGCCACATCTTCGGCGACATCAGCATCGACGTTTGCCCGCCGACGTCATCGCCCAGCCAGATCATGTCCACGCCCATCCGGACGAGCCGCTGTGTCACTGCCATGTGATATCGGAATGGCAGGTCCAGGATGCAGTTGGCTCGGGCAGCGTCGCGAGCCATGTCCATCAATAACTGCTCGTAGCCGCGCAGCGCCCATGCGCACTCAAAGATCGTCGTCGGGGTCACGCCGACGATCCAGTACTCGCCTCCAAAATCGCGCAGGGTCTGTTCTGCGGCGGCGTACAGCTCAGGGCGTTCCGGGTCCGGCGGGGTGTACTGGTCCAATGCCCCATCGTCTGCCAGCGGATGACCCCATGGCTCGGTGTACTTCCCGGCCCCAAAGCGCGTCTCATACGCGATCGTCTTCCACGTGACCCCCCACTCGTCCTGGTATTGATCGAGGTCCTGGTATCCGCTCTGGTAGTATCCATTGACCCAGCCCACCGAAGTCAGCAGCATATCCTCGTCAAGGGCGCGCTCCAGTTCATAGGTGTTGCCGCCTCCGTGCGGATTGTGCAGCCCCTGGCCATTAATGCGCATGTCAGCTGTCAGGCGTGCGGCGAATTCCGGCGTGAAGCTTATCTGCATCGGGCAGCGATCCGGTTCCTGATGGTTCAGCGCGGTCAACACGCGCTCTCGATGATTCATTCCGGTCCCTCAGCCCTTCCCTGAATATGTCCCATCCAGCAGCATCATTCTTCATGCCCCGTAGCAGCCGTATTTTAGCGCGGCATCGAACGCCGCTACGATATTCTCCACCGGCACCAGCGCCTGTATGTTGTGGACGGCGGCGAACACGAAGCCGCCGCCCGGTGCGAGATCGTCGATACGGCGGCGGACTTCGTCGACGACCTCCTGCGGCTTGCCGAACGGCAGCACCCGCTGGGTGTCGACCCCGCCGCCCCAGAAGACGATGTCGCGGCCGAACTCGGCCTTCAATTCCCGCGTGTCCATGCCTTTCGCTGAGACCTGCACAGGGTTGAGGATGTCAAAGCCGATGTCGATGAGGTCCGGGATCAGATCACGCGATGCGCCGCAGCTATGATAGAACAGCTTGGCACCCGTCTTGCGCTTGATGGCTTCCACCAGCCGCCGCTGCTTCGGCTTGATGACTCTGCGGTACAACGCCGGGTTGATGAGCCAGCCATTCTGCCCCGCCACGTCATCCCAGTAGGTGAACACCTGGATGTATGGGCCGACGCAATCCAGATAGTTGTTGCACGATTCGATATAGATGTCCGTGATCCGTTCCATCAGGCGGTCGGCGAAGGCCGGCTCGCTGACCAGCGCCATCAGGAAGTTCTGGAGGCCCATCACCCGCGCCGGCTGCTCGAATATCCCGCCTCCGATGACCGCACTCCCGACCAGGGCGAAGTCGGTGGTCTCATACAAATGCCGCGCCTTCTCGCCCAGTTGTGCGTTCAGGAGTGGCGGATCGGGACGCGGCCACCGGTAGGAAT
>DATKAF010000183.1:0-4244 GCA_035498395.1 Anaerolineales bacterium | reverse complement strand
AGAATGCTTACTTGCTGTACTATTTGCTGCAGCGCGCACGCGGTTGAATTCTGCATAGGATTTGTGTCCTGTTTCAACCTCGGTTCGCAACCTAGGCCTACTTCCTGTTAGGAGGTCCGGCATGAAAAACCGGCTTTGGATGCTGGTTCTCGTAGCCCTCCCAATTCTTGTCGGCGGAGGCTATGCTCTCACGAATCGTCCCATGTCAGCACCCGTGATCGCGATACTCGGCGCGGTCATGATCTGGCTGGGGTACACCACCTATGCTCGGCACATCGACCAAACCGTAATCCAGCCTGATGCGAAGAAGGCCACGCCGGCACGCATGTACATGGATGGAGTGGACTTCATGCCCACCAGCCGCAATGTGCTGTACGGATATCACTTCAAATCCATCGCCGCTGCCGGGCCCATCGTTGGCCCGATTGCCGCGGTGACGCTGTGGGGGTGGCTGCCCTCACTGCTGTGGCTAACGCTGGGCGTGACCTTCCTGGGATGGGCGAGCGACTACTCGGCCATCATGGTAGCGGTGCGCAACGACGGCAACTCGCTGTCGGCCATTGCCCACCGGCTGATTGCGCCGCGCGCCCGCGTCATCCTGTTCGTGTTCATCTTCTTCTATCTGTTGCTGCTGGCGGGAGCGTTCGTCGGGATCATGGCTGGCATCTTCGATCCGCGGGCGGACGTGCCGTTCGGCATCGTCATGCTGGCGATCATGGGCATTCTCATGGGGCAGATGTTGTACCGCTGGAAGATGGACCTGATCGTGACCACGGTCCTGGCGGTGGGGCTGACCATGGGGGCGATGGCCTTGGGCGCGAAGGGCATGATGACGGTGAAGGGAACGACACCCGATGGCAAGCCTGGCGCGGCCGTGGTATTCGGCGGCCCGGTCAACTCGGTGGTAGAGAAAGTCAACGACGTCATTAACCAGATCACGGGCGGCAAGCCGCTTTACACAGTGGTTGATCCGACCCGGGCCGACCCCAGACTGGTAACCACCATGGTCAACGCCGACGGCAAGATTGTTCCGAAGTATGTGGACTCCGGCGGCGCGATCAAGATGTTGCCTTCGTTCATTTTCTGGTGCGTGTTTATCTTCGCCTTCTCGTATCTGGGCACGGTCTTACCCATCTGGCGCTTTGCCCAGCCGACGAACTACATCGGCTTCTGGGTAACCTTTCTCACCATTGGATTCTCGGCCCTGGGCGCTGTGGTCGCGGGAATCCGCGGGATGTTGGGAAACGCGGCAATGGATCAGGCGGTGACGTTCCAGTCAAAAGTGTTTGCCGCGTGGGTGCCGATGACACAGGCAAAGGACGCCGCGGGGCAGATCATTCAGACGCTGCCCGCGATCCAGCCGATCTGGCCGATGCTCTTTGTGACCATCGCTTGCGGCGCCATCTCGGGTTGGCATTCGCTGGTGGGCTCCATCGGTACCGCGCGTCAACTTGAGTACGAGACGGACGCGCTACCGGTGGGCGGCGGCGGCATGTTCACGGAGAACGCGCTGGCGCTGCTTTCGCTGGTGGCAATTTCGATTGCCGGCGGTGCAGGCGCCGGGGCGTTCGCAAACGGCGTCGGCAAGCTGCTGGGACTCGTGACCTTCGGCGGCATCCAGCAGGCGTACGGCACTGCGCTGGGCTTCGGCGTCTTCGTGGTCATCGTGCTCACCATGGTGCAGCTCGTGTTCCGCGTGATGCGAGTGACGCTGGGCGAGTGGCTGGGCGACGTGTGGCTGGGCTTCAAGAACCCGCACATCGCTGCTTTCGTGTCCATGGGACTGACTTTGCTGCTGGTCCTCAGTGGAACGTGGATCTATCTGTGGCAACTGTTCGGCGCGTCTAACCAGTTGATGGCGGCACTGAGCCTGCTTATCGTCAGCCTGTGGCTGAAATCGATAGGACGGAGCCCGCGCTACGCGTTCTGGCCGATGCTGTTCATGTACATCACCACCATGGCGGCGATCATCGTGACTGGCTACAACCTGTACGCCAGCATCCTGTCGAACCCGAGGATCGCATCGCAGACGATTAACATGCTGGGCGCAATGGCGATGATCGTGGTGGCCACTTTGCTGTTCGTAGCCGCGGCGGTGATCGCCTATGACGCGTGGCGCGCCTGGGGCCGCGCGGGAAAGCCGGCAGCCGCGAGTATGGCGGCGGATTAGTGGAGTGACGCGCTAGACGCGGCGGGCCAGACGGTGGACCGATTCGAAGACAGTGCGTGAAGAGGTTAGCGGACGCGAGGGAAGCCGCCACTGCACCTCGAGGGCGTTGGCGGTGCGGCGCGCTCCGATACGTACCAGTTGCAGCTCGGGATGTGTGACCTCGGCGATCAGGTCGGCGGTGCCGGCCAGGGGCGTCAGCGCGTAAACTTGAAACGGCAGGTCGCCTGACGGTGTCAGCTGCCACTGTAGTTGGAGCACGTCACGCTCGACAGCCTGGGTTGACCAGGCCTGGCGATCGAGAATTTCAAATTGCGACCTGGGAACGAAGCGCAGCTCGGTGCGGACGATCAGAAGGTCGCGCCGCCCGCGCAAGCGCGAGAGCAGCCAGAGCGGAGGAACGTCGCGGGGTTCCAGCACAACCAGCACTTCCACGCGGCGGAAAGGCTCGCGGGCCTTGTCGATCTTGAGCTGCACGACGGAAGAGCCCAGCCAGTGCAGGGTAGTTTTCTCGCCGGCCAGAGGCAGTCCGGCTTGCAGCCACTCGAGGTAGCGGTGCCCTTTGCGGATGTTCAGGTGCGTGCCGAGGGCAAACCATCCGACGATGGCGAGCACCACTACGATGAAGACGGCGAGCTGAGGTGACATTGATTTCGCGGACGAGTCGGACCCGTGACGGCCATCATTGTACAGACAACAGAGACGACGCGGTTATTCCATGGCTGTAGTCACCATGCCGAAGAAACGAACCTGGCGCGACGCCGTGCGCGACTTCGTGTACGGCATGTATGGCTTCGAGTTCGAGCAGCAGGCGCGGGAGGCGCGGGGCGAACTGGAGACCGCGTTTCTGCTGCTGACCATGGGTGATATGCTCGGGATTCCGGTGATGCCGCCGCTTTATGCGTTACGGATCGTGCCCTACACCGTACCGCTGATTGGCAGTTGGAAGCGGCGAGTGATGCGCGAACGCGACGTCTCCGACAAGGAAGAGTTTCATCTGCACGGCGTGTGAACGAGCCGCTGCGGACTACGAAGATCAAATGGAGTCAAACGATATGCCAGACGATCCCACCAAGAAAGACGAACCCAAAGAGAAGCTTGGCCTATTCGGCAAGATAAAGGAAATTGCCTACGGCATGAGCGCGCATGACATGTCGCGTTACGCTATGCGCACCCGCGCCAGCATGGAGCACCTCTTCATCCTCATCACTATGGGCGACCTCATTGGGGTACCCATCCTGCCGCCCTATTACTCGCTGCGGCTGCTGCCCTACGTGGTGCCCAACATCTCCACATGGAAGCGGCGCATGCTGCGTGAAAAGGACGTATCGGACGCGATGTTCTAAACCGGCGGCACCCTTCATCGTCATCCGTGCTGGCCACGAGGACTGTTCATGTCGTTACGGGATACTTTTGAGAATAACAAGGACCGCCGCTACATCATGTTCGGCGGCAAGGGTGGATTAGGCAAAACAACCTTTTCGGCGGCCACGGCCTACTGGCTGGCGCAGACCGGACACAAGGTGCTGGTGTTTTCCGTCGATCCGCAAGCGTCGCTTAGCGACATCTTTCAGCGCGACATCTTCGGCAAGGGCGCGGTTGAAATCATGCACAACCTCTACGCCCAGGAGGTGGACGCCGACCGCCACATCCACGAATATCAGGACCAGATCCGCAAGAAGATCCTCGACATGTACGGCCTCGAGTCGGTGCCGGAAGAGATCGAGCAGTACATTCAGGCGGCATCGGCGGAACCGGCGATGGAAGAGTCTGCCATCTTCGATGCGGTGGTCGATATCGTGGTGGGTGGGGAGTACGACTATTACATCTACGATCTGGTGCCGCTCGGACACGCACTGTACTACCTGTCGATGGCCAAGGTGTATGACGAGTGGATCAACCGCATCACTCGCCTGCGCCAGGAGATGCGCGAGCATGAAGAGATGGTGGCGCGCATTAAGCGCCAGAAGACCACGGAAGAAGACCACATCCTGACTGAACTGCAATACATCAAGGACCGCATTAACCAGTCGTCGCGCATCCTGACCGATAAACATAAGACGGCCTTCTTCTTCGT
>DATKAF010000182.1:0-3470 GCA_035498395.1 Anaerolineales bacterium | reverse complement strand
GGTGTACTGCGCCTGGGCGGAGGCCAGCGCCGCCTGGGCGGTCTGCGCCGCCGACTGCGCCGCCTGCAAGCCTGCTGCTGCCGCCGAGCGCTGGGCCTTCAGCAGCGTGTCGTCCAATCGGAAGAGCACCTGGCCGCTGTGGGCTTTGTCGCCTTCGTCGGCCATCACCGCCTGCACCTTGCCCGCCAGCTCCGGCGACACGTTCACCGTCGTCGCTTCGATCGTCCCCGAAGCCTTCAGCAATCCGTTCGTGTTGGAGGTCAACGTGCGATAGCCGTAGTAGGCGCCGACCAGCACCAGCAGGACAATGACCACAATGAGGGGTATTCGTCTATTCTTCATGTCGTACTCCTTTGAGTTCTCGATCCGATCTCTCTCGCAGCGCCTAGTCCAAGCGTTTGTGGAAGCGCGCCGCGGCGGCTCCCGTGATGACGATTGCGAAGATGGTAAGAGCAACGATCTCGCCAAGGATGGCTTGCACCCCCACGCCCTTGAGCAGCAGCGCGCGGATGATGACCAGGTAGTATCGCAGCGGCACGAGATACGAGACCAGTTGCAGGAACTTCGGCATCGCGTCGATGGGAAAGAAGAAACCGGACAGAAAGATGCTCGGCAGGATCGTCAACATCACGGTCAGCATGGCCTCCTGCTGGGTGTTGGCGATCGTCGAGGCGAACAGGCCGATGCCCAGGCTGGAGAGAGCGAATAGCCCCGAGAGGATCAGGATGAGGGACAGGTCGCCTCGGATCGGAACGCCGAACCACCAGTGCCCGATGATGAGCACCTCGATCACGTCGACAAACGCCAGGATCACGTACGGCAGCACCTTCCCGACGATCAGTTCCCATGGTCGTATCGGCGTCACGATGAGCTGTTCAATGGTCCCGCGCTCGCGTTCCCTCACCACCGCGGTCGCCGTCAGCAAAGCTGTGATAAAGGACAGGATCATGCCGATTACGCCGGGGATATTGAAGTAGGCCGAGATCAGGTCCGGGTTATACCAAACTTGAGTACGGACTTCGACGGGCGGCGTAAATTGAAATGACCGGCTGCTCAGTTCGCTCTGCTCCGTCAGTATATTGGTCGCGTAGGCCTGGCCGATCAGTCGCGCCGCGGAAAGCGCCGTGCCGCCGACCGTCGCGTCCGATCCGTCGAGCACCATCGAGACTTGCGCGCGGCCCTCCGCCAGCCGCGAAGCGTACTCCGGTGGGATGATCAATGCTGCGCGTGCGCGGCCGCTCTCGATCAGCGACCGGTACTCATCCGGAGAACCAACCAGGTAGTTGATGCGGAAGTAATCGGCAGACCGGAAAGCATCCAGCAGGGCGCGCGACTCGGGCGTCTGGCTTTGATCCCACACTGCCAGCGAGATGTTCTTCACATCCGTGGTGGCCGCATAGCCCAGAAGGAACAGCTGGAGAATGGGCATGATGATGATGAGCGCCAGCGTGCGCGGGTCGCGGATGATCTGGATGAACTCCTTGCGAATGATGGAGGACAGGCGCAGGATCATGCTGGCTCCTCGAGGAGTATGCCGTGCAGGAAGATGTCCGCGAAGTGATCGATGGCATTCGCGTTCAGTTTCCGCAGGTCCGCCGACAGCGCGCGGGTGAATAGGATATCGGTAATGTAGTACGAAAAGAACATCCCAAGAAAGGCGCGGGTAAGCACAAAGGGCGGGATGGGCCGCAGGTCGCCCTGCCGCGAGCCGATGTGCTGCGCGATGGGCATCAGTAATGGGCGCAGTTTCTCGAACAAGCGCGGCACATGTTTGGCTTTGAACTCGACGATCTCCACAAGCATCAGGTTCAGGAAATCCGGATGCCGCCCAAGCTGCGACACCAGCGTATGCGCCGCATTCCGGACATATTCCTCAACCGTTTCGCCGCTCACCTCGTCCAGGATCGGCATCATCTGGAAGAAGGGATGCCGCTCCTCCAGGATGGCGAGGAAGACTTCTTCTTTCGAGGAGAAGTGGTTGTAGATGCCTCCCAACGCCAGGCCGGCCTTCCCGGCGATCTGCCGCATGGAGGTCGCTGCGTAGCCCTGCCGGACGACCAGGTCATACGCCGCGGAAACGATGGCCTGCCGGGTTTGCTCGCCTTTGGTCAGTGAATTCGGAGTCTTCATCTTCGGGCCTCAATATGAACGAACGTTCGTTTTTATTGTACGCCTCCAAGCCGTCCTTTGTCAAGTGGTAGAATGCGGTCATGCTCTCCCCTCTCGAGTCCTATGTCCAGAAGCACCTGCGCTTCAACTTCGCCATCGGCCTGCTGGACGGAGGCTTCTTCGGTCTCGGGATGGGTTTCGCATCCTTCTCCGCCATCATCCCCCTCTTCGTCCACCACCTCACCAATTCCGCGCTGCTGATCGGCCTGGTGCCCGCCATCCACAACCTCGGCTGGCAGCTCCCGCAGCTTTTCATGGCCGGTCTATTGGGCCGCGTGGAGCGCTATAAGCCGCTCACCTTGCAGATGACCGTTCATGAGCGTCTGCCATTTCTCGGGCTCGCCGGTATCGCGCTCCTGGTTCCGAGCTCGTCCAAGACCACGATCCTTGCATTGACGTTCCTGATGTTGATCTGGCAGGGTTTCGGCGCGGGACTTGCGGCTAATCCGTGGACTAACATGGTCTCCAAGGTGATCCCGGGTCATTTATTGGGTACTTTCTTTGGCACGCAGTCTGCCGCGTTCAATGGCCTTGCAGGCCTCTCCGCCATCATCGCCGGTCTCATCCTCGATCGCGTCCTTGCGCCGTGGAATTTTAGCCTGTGCTTCGCCCTCACCTTTGTATTCATGGTCGGCTCTTTCATTGCGCTCGCCATGACGCGTGAGGCCCGCTCGGCTCCGAAGACTCCGGAGACCGTGCCGCTCTGGGATAG
Source organism: Anaerolineales bacterium (assembly GCA_035498395.1). GTDB lineage: Bacteria > Chloroflexota > Anaerolineae > Anaerolineales > Villigracilaceae > Fen-1038. The sequence continues at coordinate 589 of DATKAF010000182.1, read as the reverse complement.
ATCAATGAGTGTCTTGCGGTGCGATGTCAACTTTCGCGCGTTCCTGGCAGTCAGGGTCCTCAGCCAGTTCGGCGGCATGGCCTTCGCCTTCTACGTCATCTATGCCGTCCAGCAGTTCGGCATGAGCGATGCCGCGGCCGGCGTCATGGTGGCGATCCTCCTACTGGGCCAGGTTGTGCTCAGCCCTGTGATGGGGCGCCTCGGCGACCGCTGGAGCCATCGCGGTGTGATGATCGCCGGAGCCTTCGCCGCCGCCTTGAGCGCGATCCTGGCCTGGAAAGCCACCTCGGTCAGCTGGTTCTACGCCATCTTCATTCTGGAGGCAGTGGCTGTCATTGCCACCTTTACGATTCCCCTTGTGATGAGCGTGAGCTTCGCCCCGCGCCACGAGGAGCGGCCTCTCTACGTGGGTATGGCGAACACACTGCCTGCCCCGGCCACGATCCTGGCACCCGTTCTCGGCGGCTGGCTCGCGGACCAGGCCGGCTTTCATGTCACGTTTGTCTTGTCCGCCCTGTTTGCGCTCGCTATGGCTGCCGCGCTCTTGTTCCTGGTCAAAGACCCGGCCGCGGTGCGGAGAGCCCAGGAG
>DATKAF010000181.1:0-4398 GCA_035498395.1 Anaerolineales bacterium | reverse complement strand
TGGTATGACCGCCTCCTATATGGCGCTGCACACCGGGACATCTCGATGCCCGCGGTGCTGGTCGTCGACAAGGATGGAAAGATCGTTTTTGCGCACCGCTCCACTCGCCTGGATACGCGCGTCCCGTCCGCGGCCATCCTCGCGAAGCTGCAGTAGGACCGGCGCTTGGATCTGCCGGGCTCGTATTTGCGCTTCAGGCTGCCATCACTGGTGTCCGACGATGCGATGCGGCATATACGGCTCTTCCAGGTATGCGACCTCTTCCGCGCTCAGCTGAACGGATAGCGCGCCGACGGCCTCTTCCAAGTGGGTGATCTTCGTCGCCCCGACGATGGGCGCAGCCACCGGCTCCTTTTGCAACAGCCAGGCCAACGCGATATGCGCCCGCGGAACCCCATGCTTTTCCGCCAGCTCCGCGACGCGCTCCACGATCCTGCCGTCGGGTTCGGCGGTCGCGTCATACTTGCTCTTTGCGATCTGGTCGGTCTCAGAGCGCAGGGTGGTGTGCGCGGACCAGTCCCGCGTCAACCGTCCCGAGGCGAGGGGGCTGTACGGGATCACGCCGATGTGCTCCGCGCGGCAGAGCGGCAGCATTTCCCGCTCCTCTTCGCGGTAGATGAGGTTGAGGTGGTCCTGCATGGACACGAAGCGGCTCCACCCACGCCGCTCGGCAACGCATAAAGCCTTCTGGAACTGCCACGCCCACATGGCGGAGGCCCCGATATAGCGCGCCTTGCCCGCCCGCACGACATCGTTCAGGGCCTCCATCGTCTCCTCGATCGGGGTTTCGTAGTCCCAGCGGTGGATCTGGTAGAGGTCCACATAGTCCGTGCCAAGCCGCTTCAGGCTGCTGTCGATCTCGCCCAGGATCGCCTTGCGCGAAAGCCCCGCGCCGTTCGGCCCGTCCTTCATCCGCCCGTGCACCTTGGTGGCGATGACGACCTCGTCGCGACGGGCAAAGTCTTTCAACGCCCGCCCAAGGATCTCCTCGCTCGCCCCAATGGAATAAACGTTGGCGGTATCGAAGAAGTTGATCCCCAGCTCCAGGGCCTTCTGGATGATCGGGCGGCTGTCGTGCTCGTTGAGCACCCATTTGTGGATCCAGCGCGCCGGGTCCCCGAACCCCATGCAGCCGAGGCAAATGCGCGAGACCTTCATTCCTGTCGAGCCTAAGCGGGTGTATTCCATTCTTTCCTCCTGCCGGTGCCCGTATTCTACCGCGCGGAGGATCGCCTCTGACTTGTGAAAAGCATCCTATTGTTGCATTTCGCCCTTCCGCTCTGTATACTAGGACGGTTCCGGCCCCACAGGTCGGCGTCTCTCCACGATACGGGGCGTGCAGGCCGCAGTGCGCTGGATGCGGCCATGTCATACTCTCATTGCTCTTGCCTTTGGAGGTTAGGATCATGGTCATGCTCAATGTGCGCCACACCGTTGCCGACTACGCAAAATGGCGGCCCTTCTTCGATGAGGATGATGCCCGGCGCCGCAAGGCCGGCCAGCAGGGGACTCCCCAGGTCTACCGCGACGTGGACAACCCCAACGTCGTCACGATCATGCTGCCATGGGACAACGCGGAAAATGCACTCCGGTTCGCGCAGGACCCGGCCATGGCGGAGGTCATGCAAAAGGCCGGCGTGGTCGGCATGCCTGCCGTGCGCGCCATCCTCTCGCCCGCCTAGCGCGACCCGCTGCTTTCATCCGATGGAACGCAAAACCCCGCCCTTCCCGGCGGGGTTTCTGTTTGACATCCTGCACGTACCAGGGTCGAGGCTGCGTTCCAAATGCGGCTAGAATCAGTAACTGAGCCTGCATACGCTGGTCGTAGATGCCCTGGGAAATGCTCAAGAGCCAAGAAGGAGGCCTCCATGCGCCACACACGCGACGAAGTCATCTCACGCACGATCCGCGAGTTTAAGCAGCTCGATCACCTGGTCGCAAACCTGACCGCGGCAGAATGGAAGCGCCGACTGCCCCGACCCGAGACCAAGGACCCCTGGACGGTCAAGGATGCGCTGGCCCACATCACCCACTTCAAGGCCGATGTCATCCGGTCGATGAAAGGGCAGCCCAAGTCGCCCAAGGTGCGCGGGCTGACCGAAACCGAAGAGAACCATCTTCTCTATGTCCGCTACCGGAGGCGCTCTGCCGCGCAGGTGCTGGAATGGCACCGGCAGGTGCAGAAGGATGTGCTGGCCGCGCTGAAGGCCGCGCCCGACGAATGGTTCACCGGCCGCGAGCGCAAGGCCGATTGGCCCTTCGACCTGGACGCTCACTCCAGCTACCATCGCGTCAAGGACATCGAGCAGGCGCTGGCGAAGGGCAATGCATGAGTCGGTCGTGCCCGGCTGGTGATTCATGATAGCCTCGGGATCGAGCAATGCAGGGCTGGAGAAGGCCGCGCCTTCACGCCTGACAGCGTCCATACAGGCTCCCGCCATCCGGGGATAAGATGATCCGTGGCGCAGCGACGGTCTAAAGGCAGTCACGCTGTGTCCGCACGACCTCTCGCCGAGTGAGGGTTCAACATTGACGACAAACGTGGAAGCACAGTTGGAGTATGGGAACTGGATCCGAAGAAGGAACCTGCTGATCCTCGGATTCTGCGCCCTGGGCACGGGCGCGCTTATCTTCCTCCCGCTCGGTCCCCTTTACCGGCTTGTGATGGCAGCCCTGTTCACGGTCATCCTTCTTAGCTTCCTGTTCCCGCTGTATGCCTATGTCATGTTCTCCCAAAAGGGAGGCCGATTTCAAGAGAAGGTCTATCAGCTCATCATCCAGAGCCTGGGAGCAGATGTCGGAGGTAGATTCCTGGATATTGGCTCAGGCAACGGAGTGCTAGCCGTGACGCTGGCTCAGCAGCATGGCGGAGTCGAGGTTCTGGGTATCGATGATTGGGGAACGGATTGGGAATACTCAAGGAGTGCCTGCGAGAAGAACGCACAGGCAGCCAACGTGCAAGATCGTGTCCATTTCCAATTGGGCGACGCCGCGAAGCTTGACTTCGACACCGGGACGTTCGATGGAGCCATCAGCAATCTCACCTTCCACGAAGTGAAATCGGTTGCAGACAAGAAGTGCCTGGTGCAGGAAGCCTTGCGGGTCGTCAAAGAGGGCGGATCGTTTGCCTTCGTGGATTATTTCCGTGACGAAAAGTATTACGGGGAAATGCCGGAGTTCACCAGATTCCTGCAAGGATTGAGCCTGGCACACTTCGAATGCAAGCCGTTGCGAGAACGAATGGAAATGCCCAGACTGCTGGATCATCCAAGGATATTGGGAAAGGCCGCGATCATCTACGGCAGGAAATGAGCGCACTCAGACATTCGTGGGCCGTCCGCTGCCTGAACATTCGGCTTCTGGAGGGCTCGGGAGAGGACAATGAACACGGAGGGGTTCGCCCGCAGCAGGCTTGGGGGACTGTTCGTTCGAACGATGGCTGCCGTGATGGAGAGCCGGTTTCGATACAGGTTCTTCGGGCCCATGCAAACTCTGGGAGGCGCGGGACTTCATCCGGGCCAATCGGTCCTGGAAGTGGGATGCGGCACAGGATTCTTTACCATCCCGGCGGCCCGATTGCTCGGGGAGCAGGGAAGCCTGGTGGCAATGGACACGCTGCCGATGTCCGTCGAAGCCGTGACGCGGAAGGTGCAGGCGGCCCACCTGAAAAATGTCCGGGTCATTCAAGGTGATGCGCTCGATACGCGGCTGGCACCGGAAATCCTGGATGCGGTCCTTATCTTTGGCGTCATCCCCGCGCCCATGCTGCCGATGGACCGCTTGTTGCTCGAGATGCATCGCATCCTGAAGCCGGGCGGTATGCTGGCGGTGTGGCCGCCCAGCTGGGTGCATCAATCGATCGTCAAGTCCGGGTTATTCAGTTTCAGCGGCAAGCGAAACGGCGTGTTGAACTATCAACGGTGTTAGAAGCAGCGGCGTGGTGAAGGTGACCATGCTACGGCATATTCCGACTTGCCTTGGCATAAGTATCTGCCTGTACTGACCGGTGTTTCAACTGTCAGCCTGATCAATGAACACCTACGTGATCCTGTTGCGCGGTATCAATGTCGGCGGCAAGAACAAAGTTCCGATGGCAGCACTGAAAGAGTGCCTGCAAGAACTGGGCTTCTCCCATGTTTCAACCTATATCGCCAGCGGCAACGTGATCGCGCGGTCCGGGAAAAGCGCGGCTCAGGTGCAGGCGCAGATCGAGAAGGCGCTGCCCCGGAGATTCAAACTGGACAGCAAGCTCATCAAGGTGCTGGTCTTAACCCGGCGTCAGCTCCAGGGCATCATCGAGAACAAGCCGGTAGGCTTCGGCGAGCAGCCGGAAAAATACCTGAGCGATGCGATCTTCCTGATGGGCACGGAGGCAGCCCAGGTCATGCCTGTATTTAC
>DATKAF010000180.1:0-6208 GCA_035498395.1 Anaerolineales bacterium | reverse complement strand
GCGTTCATGCTTCTCCGCCGCGGCTCTCGTTTTGAACGTCCCCAGGTTGCGGCGCTTGCCCGTCTTCGGATCGATCTTCCGGGAATACAGGCGGTACTCACCGCTCTTGAGCTTGCGTATCATGGCTAGTCTCCTTGCCCGCCGGAACAGCGGGCTTTATTCGCCTTAACGCCCCAGCCGCGCGATCATTATCGACAGGGGCCGGGCGCTCCGTATATAATCGGGCGGCATGGGAGCCACGTCCGGAGGAGAGCGAATGCAGACTGCCAGGCCGCGCGTCCCCGTTTGGCTGATCGTTGTATATGTGCTGGCGTTGGGCACGGTCCTGTTGTGGCCGTTCGTGGCGTTCATGTCGGTGTTCGCCTTCGACGCTCCCGGCTCCGCCGAGGACCCGGCGGTGTGGAGAGGCGTGGTCGCCGTGCTTGCCTATCCGCTGCTGCCCGTGCTCGGCATCCTCGGTTCGTACTTCGCCTATCGCGGCGGACGGAAGGCGCTGAGCTACATCCTGGCAGTTGTCGGCGCGCTTCCGCTGCTGGCCCTCGTGCTGGCGCTGATCGCCATTGCCGTGGGGAATGCGGCCTACCTGCTCGGAGGAGGGATCTAGCGCTCGCTATTTCAAAAAGGAGCCGGCAGGCGGCGCGTGCGGTTTCTTCTTCGAACCTTTAGTTCATTGTCATCCTTGCCAATCCGCGGTATAACGTACGCCCCTGAAGCGAAGGGAGTCTGCGTGCAGCCGCCGCTCCCGCCACCGTTGGCACAGCTTCCGTCTAACGCATAGCACGTATTGAGAGGTGAGTCATGCGCAAGTCTTATCGTTTCGCGGCACTCATCGCCATCTCCATCCTGACCTCCAGCTTGATCTCTGCAGGAGCTCCCGTGACCGTCGCATCGGCCACACTGCCTCCTGCGGTGGTGCTGAAGCCGGTTGTCACGGGCTTGACGCAGCCGGTGTTCGTGACCCATGCGGGGGACGGGTCGAACCGGCTGTTCATCGTCCAGCAGACCGGGCAGATCCGCGTCTTCAAGAACGGGAGCCTGCTGTCAACGCCGTTCCTGAACGTCTCAGGTGTTGCCGGTTTTACCAACGGGGGCAGCGAGCAGGGATTGCTCGGCCTTGCCTTCGACCCGAACTACGCCACCAACCAGACCTTTTACGTGACGTACACGATCACGACCGGTAACGCGACCTTCCCGTACGGCGAGAGGCTGGTGCGCTACCAGGCCTCCACGACCAACCCGGACGTGGCCGTGCCCTCGAGCGCGTCGCTGATCCTGAGCTACCAGAAGAAGTTCACCAACCACAACGGGGGGATGATCGCGTTCGGTCCCGATGGATTCCTGTACTGGGGCACGGGCGATGGCGGCAGCGGCGGCGATCCGGACGGCAACGCCCAGAACATCGACGTGCTGCTCGGCAAGATCTTGCGCCTGGACGTGCAAACCGCGCCTCCGGCCGGAAAGACCTACGTCATCCCGCCGTCGAACCCGTTCTTCGGGGACGCGGACCCGGCCGTCCGCCAGGAAATCTGGGCCTACGGACTGCGGAACCCGTGGCGCTGGTCGTTCGACCGCTCCACCGGCGACCTGTTCATCGGCGACGTGGGACAGAACATCGAAGAAGAGGTCGATTTCCAGCCGGCCTCCAGCACGGGCGGCGAGAACTACGGCTGGAACGTGCTCGAAGGCAACCGGTGCTTCAAGCCATCCTCCGGCTGCACGCAACCCGCCCATTACGTCGCGCCCGTAAGGGTCTACGACCACGGCACGAACGACTCATTCGGCTGCGCTGTCACAGGCGGTTATGTATTCCGCGACCCCGCCTCCCCGACCCTGCAAGGCGTGTACTTCTTCGGAGACTATTGCTCGGGCAGGCTGCTGGCTCTGGTGCACAACTCGAACAGCACATGGAGCTCGAAGGTCGTTACGGATACGGCATATAACATCTCGTCGTTCGGGCAGGGCGAGGACGGGGCGCTGTACCTGACGGACCTGACCGGAGGCCAAGTGATCCGCATCTCGCAGAGGACCCTGGTCACCGCCCCGCCGTTCCTCTCAGAGGCAGTGCTGGATGGGACGGTCCGGGAGACAACCGAGAACAGCGGAGTGGGCGGGCCGCTCAATGCCACCGCTGCAACGTTGCACGTAGGCGATGGGCCGCTCCGCAGGCAATGGCGGGCCGTCCTGTCGTTCAACACGCCAAGCCTGCCCGACCGCGCGGTGATTACAATGGCGCACCTCCGCATCAAGCAGGCGTCCATCAGCAGTTCCAGCCCGTTCGGAACGCTGGGCAGCCTGGTAGCGGATATGGGCGTGCCGCGCTTCGGACCGTCGGCCGGACTGGAGAAACCGGACTTCCAGGCGGGCGCGACAAAGACCGCCGCTGCCACATTCAATCCCACGCCCAGCAGCGGATGGTACACAGGCGCGGTCGCCACGGCAAACCTGGGCCTCATCAACCGCACCGGGCGGACGCAGTTCCGGCTGCGCTTCACGCTGGACGACAACAATGACCCGGTGGCGAACTTCGCCGAATTCTTCAGCGGTGATACCGCCACGGCCGCGGACCGGCCGCAACTGGTGATCCAGTATTATGTGCCGTAAGAGAGCAGTCAGCGATCAGACCCCGCCAAGGCGGGGTCTCCGCTGCACTCCGACTATCAGCGGTCAGCTAAAAACAATTCGGCCTGAGACGATTTGCCAAGCACATCGCGGAGATTATAGGATTCTTCACCACAAAGACCACCAAGGACCACGAAGGATTGAACAGCGGCTTGCCCTGTATCCTGGTCGAAACAGCAATTTCCTTTGTGCCTCGTCGTGCTTTCGTGGTTTGCGTCCTTTTCCGGCTGAGGGCTGACTGCTGATCGCGAAGCATCCCGTAGGGAAAGCTGACAGCTAATTGCCCTTTTGCCACTTGACAAGCGCGGCCCTCCCGCCCAATAATGCAATAACTCACTATCTCCCGGGAGGGCAAATTGAACGCTCAAACGTCCGCGACATCCTGGCTGCGCAGGTCAGGCTGGGCGATCCTGCTGATCGCGCTGCTGCAATTCGTCCTGCACCTGTGGGTCAATCTCCACGACAACTTCTTCCGCGACGAGCTGTACTACATGGCGGCGGGGCAGCACCTTGCCGCCGGATACGTGGAGTATCCCCCGTTCATCGCGTGGGCAACCGCCTTCTCGCGGGCGGTCTTCGGGGACTCGGTGGCGGCCATCCGGCTGCTGCCCTCCATTGCCGCGGCCGCGATCGTCTTCCTGACGGCGGACATGGTCGCGGTAATGGGTGGCGGCTTCCTGCCCCAGTTACTGGCGGCATTCGCCGTAGCCCTCTGCCCGGTGTTCATCGGCTCCAGCGGGCTGATGTCGATGGACCCGTTCGACCAGTTATGGTGGGTGCTCGCCTCCTGGGTGTTGGTGCGCCTGATCCGAAGCCAGAACCAGAAGATGTGGCTGTTGTTCGGCGTGGTGGTCGGCTTCGGGCTGCTGACCAAGCTGGTGATCGGGTTCTTCGTGATCGCCGTGCTGTTCGGGCTGCTCCTGAGCGGGCAGCGCAAGCTGCTCTTTAGCTGGTGGCTGATCGCGGCAGGCGCCATCGCGCTGGTCATGATGTCGCCGTATCTCGTGTGGCAGGCGCAGCACGGCTTCCCGGTGCTGGAGTACACCAGGGCCTATTCGAGCGGCAAGACGTTCCAGGCCACGCCGCTGGAGTATTTCGCGCAGCAGGTGCTCAGCCTCAACCCGCTGGCCTTGCCGTTATGGCTGGGCGGGCTGTACTTCGTGTTCTTCACGAAGGCTGGAAGCCCATATCGCGCGTTCGGTTGGGCTTATGTCTTCCTGTATATTTTCTTTATGTTGCAGCATGCCAAGTTCTACTGGCTGTCCCCGATGTATCCCGTGCTGTTCGCGGCGGGAGCGTATGGACTGGAACTGCTGGTTCAGCAGAGACCACGACTGAAATGGATGCAGCCGACGTATATCTGGACGATCGCGATCTCGGGGCTTCTCCTCGTGCCGTTTTCGATCCCGATCCTGCCGGTGCAGGCGTTTCTCCGCTACTATGCCATCACCGGCGGGCGGGACGCGGGCAAGGCCGAGAACCTGACATCTTCCGCGCTGCCGCAGAACTACGCCGACCGCTACGGCTGGAAAGAGATGGTCGCGGTCGTGAAGCAGGCCTACGATACGCTGACGCCGCAGGAGAAAGCAGAGGCGTGCATCTTTGCCGACAACTATGGGGAGGCCGGGGCGGTGGATTTCTACGGAGCGAAGCTCGGGCTGCCGCATGCGATCAGCGGGCAGAACAGCTACTACATGTGGGGGCCGCAGGGCTGCACCGGCAAGGTGATCATCACGATCAACTCCGACAAGCAGGACTTGGTTGGCTCATTCGACAGCGTGGAGCCCGGCGGGCAGGTGAAGTGCCAGTACTGCATGCCGTTCGAGAACAATGCGGCGGTGTTCATCGCCCGCGGGCTGAAGTACCCGATGGAGCAGGTCTGGCCGACGGTGAAGAACTATAACTAGCTGTCAGCTTTCCCTACGGGATGCTTCGCGATCAGCGGTCAGCTATCGGCCAGGAGCAACGGAACCGGAGATGAACGGCGATCAGCAGAGAAGAAGCTCCAAACGTCATCGCCTGGCGCGGCTCAGGCGGCCGGGATGAAAGGAGCGAATAGCTTATGGAATCAGCGCCCTGCAATTTGCGATTGCGGGGCGTTGGCTTCCTTTGTGTTCCGCCTGCCCGGTCAGGGGTCGTCCGCTTCGTGGTTAAAGTTTTTTCCAGACTGACCGCTGAGCGTCGGAGCGTCGAAGATCCCCGTAGCTCGGAGATCCCCGAAGCGAAGCGGAAGGGGAGGCGGAGACCCCACTACCGCCGGATTGACGGACTGGCAACTTTCCAGAATTGTTAGTTTCTTGCTTACTGATTCCTTGCTGTTGCCTGAGTCACGATGCAAAGCCACTATACTGGCGACATCAAGCGGGGGCATCGTTGACCTTAGTGTCGGGAAATAGCCTTTAGCGCCGTTGCGGCCCTCCTGTAGGACGGGTAATCCGGTCATACCACGCGCTTGGCATGACCATCGGACTCGTACACGAAGAGGGCATTATGGCACCGGATCGGTCGGGGAAGTACATGCGGCGGGCACTGGCTTTGGCGCTGATCGGCGTGTTCGTTTTCGGAGCGGCGGGGCACGCCTCGGCGGCAGGCGTGGTGCGTTATGCCAAACCGGGCGGCGCCAGCACCGGATCGTGCAACACATGGCCCGCGGCCTGCACGCTGCCGCGGGCCCTGTCGGTGGCGGTGTCCGGCGACACGGTGTGGGTGGTCAAGGGCACCCACAAGCCCACCAACGGTGGGGACCGCACAGCCAGCTTTGCGCTCAAGGATGGCGTGGCGCTCTATGGCGGCTTCGTTGGCACGGAAACGCTGCTCAGCCAGCGCAACCCGACGCTGAACGTGACCACGCTCAGCGGTGAGATCGGCGCGGCAGGCAATGCCGATAACTCCTATCATGTCCTCAGAGCCAACGGAGTCACCAGCACGGCCGTGCTGGACGGGTTCACCATCACGGCGGGCAATGCTAACGGCGCGTACCAGCCGGCTAACGTCGGCGGCGGTATGTACAACACCACCAGCAGCCCGACCCTGAGGAACGTGACGTTCAGCGGCAACTCCGCCTCGAGCGAAGGCGGCGGCATGTACAACGACATCGGCAGCAGCCCCTCGCTGACAGACGTGGCCTTCAGCGGCAACACCGCCGCGGACCACGGCGGCGGTATGTTCAGCGGCGGCGGCGATCCATCGCTGACGAACGTGGCTTTCACCGGCAACACCGTCACCGGTCTGCTCAGCTCTGGCGGGGCGATGTACAACAACTTCGGTCATCCGTCGCTGGCGGACGTGACCTTCAGCAGCAACTCCGCCACCCTTGGCGGTGGGATGTACAACAACAGCAGCGACCCGGCGCTGACGGACGTGACCTTCAGCGGCAACTCCGCCATCGATGGCGGCGGCGGGATGTACAACAACAGCAGCAGCCCCATTCTGACGGACGTCACCTTCAGCAGCAACACCGCCACTGGTTCCGGCGGCGGGATGTACAACATCGGCAGCAGCCCTGTGCTCAGCAGCAGCCCGACGCTCAGCAACGTGACCTTCAGCGGCAACTCGGCAGCCAATAGCGGCGGCGGGATGTACAACTATG
>DATKAF010000179.1:0-12649 GCA_035498395.1 Anaerolineales bacterium | reverse complement strand
TGATGACGATATTCTCCGTTGGGGTGTTCGTGGTTTCAGGCATGTTCGCTCCTTCTTCTAATGTATGGGCATACGGCGGCGGCTTGGGTACTATTTTCGCGCGGGCCTCTGACTTTTCAGTTCCTGCATGTAATCATCCAGGGCATCCAGGCGGTGCTCCCACAGGCGGCGGAAGCTTGAGATCCACGAATCCAGCTCCTGGAACGCCGCGGGCTGCAACTGGTACACCCGCTGCTGTGCGCGGGGCTGCGCCTGGACAAGGCCCGCTTTCCGGAGGGCGCGCAAGTGCTTGGAAACCAGAGGCTGCGGCAGTGCCAGCTTCTCCACGATCTCGTTCACGGGGCGCGGGCCGCCTCGGAGCAGTTCCACGATGCGCAAGCGGTTGGGCTCCGCGAGAGCTTCCAGGGTCGCCTTCATGCCTTTATATTACTATACAGTTATATAACTTTCAAGGCATATAAATACCCAAAAAAACAAGGCCGCCTCCGCGGCCAGATACCTTCTTACCAGACTCTCTTCAGGTCCGGGTTATCGCCCGGGCTGCGGCCTACCTTTGCCATGTCGAGCCAGCGGCCATGGACCTTCACGCGCACCACGTCTGCCGTGAAGTCGGTCACCGTTGCGCCGTTGTTGTTGAACAGATAGGAGCCGACCGCGTAGATGTCGACGGGCACGCCAAGGTGCTCGAATCTGCGGATGCGGTCCGGGTTGAATCCGCCGGAGACCACGATCTTCACGCTGTGGCAGTAGTCGCGCGCCGCCTCCTGCCACGCTGCTGGGATATTCCAACCCTGCCATGCGGTATCGAGCGCCTGCCGCACATTGAAGACCAGCCGCGGGGTCACCCCCAGGTCGAGCTCTGGCTCACCAAGCGGGGGAACGGAAACGTCACGAATGCTGCCGCTGGTATCGAGCCGCACGCCGTACAGCTTATACTTGGCCGCCTCTTCCGGCTGATGAGCATCCATCAGCACGCGATATTTCTCGAACAGGGTTTCCAGAACGTAAAGAGAGTCTCGCACCGAATCGTTATTGAAATCGACCAGGGCGATGCGGGGTGTGGAGGCGGGCAGTACTCGCGCGAACTGTAGCATAGCCTCGGCAGTGTCCCCCAGGAAGGAGGCGATGGCTGCGTGCGCCACTGTTCCGCCGCCCGCGCCGCCCCACCAGTCGCCCTGCGCATCGGTGGAAATGAAAGGGCCGAGGTCCTTGGCATGATCAAGATTGAAGCGTTGCACAGCTATGTTATAGGCATAGCCGTCGGCAGCCTGTACCTCGTGCAGGTCGAAGCGGGCAGGAAAGAACAGCACCGGCTTTCCGCGCGCAGCCACGAAGGTCTCATACACGTTCGTGGCGACGCGGCTCGAGCGCGTGAGGATGCCGAGCGTAGGCGTTTCCAGCAGAGCGAAGTCCCGGTACCGACCGCAGACTCGCATCACGGGCTGGATGCTGGCCGGATCGCCGCCATACTGGACGGTACAGCCGTCTTCCACGGACCATACTTCCAGCTTGCCGGATGTATCAACGAAGTTGTCCCCGTCGAAGTATCCGGTGCAATGCCTGAGCATCGCAAGCGCTTTGTCCACGCCCACCACCACGGTCATGCCGGGGCGGCGGCTGAACCATTGCATTTCGATTTCTACATCACCCGTGGCGATCTCAAGTGGCGAGATGCTAGACGGCAGGTTATGCCGGTGCCCCTCATAGCGGTAGCCCTCCGCCGAGAGAGCCGTCAGCATGCGATTGATGTTCTCGAAATACTTGTCTGAGTACCACCCGCGGCGCATGCGTTCCACGTCGAGCTTGAATGTGTCATTGGTGAGGCGCTTACCGTCGAAGAGGGACATGGCAGCAGGAACCGGTGAATTCAAATCTGGATGTGCTATTAGAAAGGAAATTCGGTAGATTGTATCCGATGCATGCCTGCGGCTGCAAACCTTGCGAAGGCGTCGTCGGCCGCGTCGGTGAAGTCGGCGCCCGGTACGACCACGGGAGACGTGCAGTCCTCCAGCAGGTACACCTTCCCCGCCAGCGCTGTATCGGACGTATGAATATCTTCCAGCAAGTCCGAGATGGTCCATGCCACACAGTGGCTCTTGGCCTGCCCGGCAATAAAGACTGCATCCACGCTCTTCAGCGTATCGATGAACCGGGAATTGTGCGAGCCGAGCACCTCGCCCTTCGGGCCGCGCGTGACCTCCGGACCGATCACAGAATAATGCTCGGTGAATGGCCGGTCGCCCTTGACCTCGAAGGCGGGCTGCGTCAGGCGCGCCATCGAGTGGAAGTACACCGCCTCCTCCACCGCCGATACCAGCGCATGCCCGATGCCGCCCAGCATGGCATGGTACGGCCAGATGGTCAGCGTGTATTTGCCATTCTTCTCAAGCTCTTCCGCGTAGTGGATCAGCATGGTCTGGCCGTAGTCCGGGGTGATGCCAAAGCCAGGAGCCAGGGCTGGGTTGAAGATCCACTGCCCCGCCTGCAATTCCGCCAACGAGACGTTCGTATAAGGAGCGGGATGATGACCATCCTGATCGACGAAGAAAATGGCATGGAACACCTGCTGCGGCAGGTGCGTGTCCATGGTGGCTGAGATACTGGTGATGCGATCGAGGTTGCGATAGATGAACTGGCAGAGGCGCACGTTGTCATCCACAGCGCCGCGCCCGCTCTGGCCTGCGACGAACAGCTCGAAGCCGGGGATGCAGAACGTGTTCTGCACATCAACAAGCAGCAGCCATATCTTCGGCGTAGAGCTCCCGGCCGGCTGGAGGGCATAACGCCGCGCCCACTCCGCGGCCTCCTGCGCTCGCTGCTCGTATGGTACTCGCCAGACCTTGTCCAAACTTTGAGGATCGAAGAACTCTGGGATGGGGAGGGACATGCGGGAAATTGTACCGCGCAGCCGAGTTTCTGCTGCGCAAAGCGCCAGACGAAAAAAGGAGCAGGGCACCCTATTGACTGCCCTGCTCCTTCTACGCAAAAGACCGAGTGGCTCAAACGCCGATCGATACGAGAATCAGGTCGGTGAAGTAAGCGAAGATGAATCCGGCAAGGATGCCCCAGGCGGCGGGCACCTTGATGGCGGAGCGCCAGTTCTGGGCGAACATTTCGCCGATGATGTAGACGAGCGCGCCGGCGGCCAGGGCCAGGAACATCACCGACATGGCCTCAGAGATAATGTAATAGCCCACCATGGTCCCGAGGAAGGTCGGGCCGCCGCCGATGAGGCCCGCCAGCCCGAGGAACGCCCACGAAGGCCGCTCCTTGCCCACCATCGGTCCGACGATGCCAAAGCCTTCGGTGGCGTTGTGCAGCGCAAAGCCGATGATGAGGATCGCCGCAAAGGCAAGCTCCCCCGAGCCCGCCGATTGGCCGATGGCGAGACCCTCGGAGAAATTGTGAAGGCCAATACCGGCGGCAATTAGCAGTGCCAGCCGGGACGGTGAGAGAGCCTGTGCCAGACCGCCGCGGATGATGCGCCGCTCGAAGGCGATCAGAGCCAGCAGGCCGATCCCAAAGCCCACCACGAAGACACCCACCAGCAGGCCGAACTCCGGAAAGCGCCTGTCACCGAGGGCGGCTTCGATGGGCGTCGAGAGCTGGGCGAAGATATCGAAGAATAGAAAGATCAGGATGCCCGCCGAGGTCATGGCGAGAAAAGAGCGCACCTTATCGGGCAGATGCTTGACCCGCCCGACGGGTAGGCCAAGGTAGATCGTGAAGCCTGCAATGGCGCCCAGCAGGGCAGTCTGTATGAAACTCATAAGCGATCCTCCTCTACGGGCAGAAATGGATGATTTGGTGCCTAGCTTGTGTAATATTATCCTTTTGCTCCATATTTGACAAGATTTTTATCACATTTATGATAAATATATGTCATTACTGAAAGATGACGGTTTCGCCCCAAATAAGCGAAGGGATCGGCCGGTAATCTGCCGGCCGATCCCTTCGTGTAGCGCATGGCCTTACCCGGTCTACTGGCGGGAGTTGTGCTGCCTCCGCGCAACCGGCTTGCCGTGGAAAGCCGGCGCCGTAATACCCACGATGCGCACGAGCCGGGCATCCAGCAGCCGGCTCTGAAGGCGAGGATCGACGCCATCCAGGGCATCGGCCACAATGGTGATCACCGTAGGCAGCTCCGCAGTGTAGCGGTAATCGAACAGCTGGTAGAGCTTCTCGCGCACCCAGGGCGTCATGGACTGCGCGCCGAGGTCGTCGAGCACGAGCATAGGCGTCGTGCGTATTTCGTAGAAGCGCCGGTCGAACGTCGTCAGGCTGTTCGAGCCGAAGGTGGCACGCAGATCGTCCAACAGATCGGGGACCACGACGAAGAGAGGCGGATCCCCCAACTTCTTGCGGTAGTTGCCGATGGCGGCCGCTAGGTGCGTCTTGCCGGACCCGTAATCGCCGGTGAGCACAAGCCAGCCGTGAGGCTTCTGTGCAAAGGCCTGGGCGGCATCGCAGGCATCTCGTAGAGACTTGATCGCCGGGGCTGCCAGATTCTCATCCTTGCGGAACGAGAAGGTCTCGAATGTGCGGCTGGAGTGCAGGTCCAGCGACGACAATTGCTCCTGCCGTGCATCCTCCATCGGGCGGCGGAAGTCCGGCGCATTGATCCGGCTCTGCGTGACCAGCTCGGGATCTGCCAGCCGGGAGCGGATGCGCGGCTCGATCTCGTCCAGGGCGAGGTTCGTCGTCACGACCGTCGGCAGCTTGTTGATGTAGCGAAAGTTGACGATCTGGAACAGTTTCTCCTGCGCCCAGCCGGTTGCGTTCTGCGTGCCGAAGTCATCCAGGATCAGCAGCCTCGCGTTGCGGATGTCGTTGAAGCGGTCCTCGAAGCTCGTGTCATCGTCGGCATACGAAAACCGCAGGGCGTCGAGCAGGTCAGGTACTGTCAGGAAGAGCGTGGGGACTCCCATGCCGACGGCGTAATTTGCGATGGCTGCCGCCAGATGTGTCTTGCCTGCGCCGAAGCCGCCCTGCAGCAGCAGCCAGCCATTCAGCGATTCGGCATAGCGGCAGGCCTGGTTGAATGCCGTCTCCAGCGAATTCGCCTGAAGATCGGCGAGTCCTTTGCGGCCGCGCGGCTTGAAGCTTTCGAATGTGAGCTGCTTGAGCTCCTCCAGGTGGCTGAGCGCGAACAGCCGGTCGCGAACAGCCTCTGCCACGCGGGCGCGCCGGCAGGTGCAGATCTGCAGCTTGCCAAAGTCCGGGCTGCCCACCGGCGCATCGGTGCGCAGATAGCCCAAGCCGTGGCAGAACGGGCAGTCCGGGTCGCCGGGCAGGTCGTTAGCGGGTTCCGCCGCCGACGAACTTTTTGATCTTGTCTTCGACGTCATGCTGGCGAGATGCTTGATCGTCTCGTCCACTTTGCTTTTCGGCACGTCCGTCTTCCTTCCAACGCTGTAGGATGGCTTCCGCATACTTCCAATTACGCTTGTTATGCTTGACCGCCAGCGCGATCGCGTCGGCAACCCATTCCGGCGTGTAGGTCGCCTCGGCATCGATCAGGGAGTCCGCGATGATGGGCGTGAGAGGCCCGATGTTCTCCTCGTATAGCCGGAAGATGTTCGGCCTCTCGAGCGGCGCAGAGCTGACACTACCGGGAGCGGGCCAGCCCGATTTGGCGAATGCCTGTGATGCACCCCGTCCCTGTGGCGAGTTCAAAAAATACGCGGCCTGACCGTTGTGCCCGGCCTTCAGGAGCGTCCCGCGTTGCACGGCGGCATCCAGCCCGAGCAGGACCTGGTCAGTGCTGAGTCCCAGCTCAGTCGGGTCGAACTCCGCTTCCGCCAGCGCCCGAAATGCTCCGTCCATGTGCTCCACGCGCCACAGGGCATACAGCGTGACCTTCAGCTCGTCGACCGACCGGATATCTCTCAGCAGCCGGCGAAAGAAGAGGTCGGGGATGGAAGAAGCGGGTTCGGAGTTGGTGAACATGGGGAGGGTGCGGGATGTGAGGTCCGGAGTGCGAAGTGTCAAGTGTCAAGTATCCGGTGGGAGGATGTGGTTGAGGCAATTGCCATAAGCTCACGGCTCACGAATCACGATTCTCGTTTCTCGATCCGATTCGTCCCTTACTCATTTGGCTTGAACACCCGCGTCGCGGCGTTCTCGAACTTGGCGAGCGCATTCCGGAAGACGAGTTCCACGCTCCCCACCGGGCCATTGCGATGCTTGGCTACAATGATCTCGGCGACGTTCTGCTTGACCGTGTCCTTCTCGTACTGGTCGGGGCGATAGATGAACATCACTATATCGGAGTCCTGCTCAAGGCTCCCGGACTCGCGCAAGTCGGAGAGCAATGGGTGCTTATCAGTGCGCTGCTCGACGGCGCGGCTCAACTGCGCAGCTGCCATCACCGGCACATTCAGCTCGCGTGCCAGCACCTTGAGGTTGCGGGAAATGTAGGAGACCTCCTGCACCCGGTTCTCATTTCGGGTCTCTCCACCCATGAGCTGCAGGTAGTCGATCAGGATCAGATCTAACCCGTATTCTAGATGCAAGCGGCGGCACTTGGTGCGCAATTGTAGCGGTGTGATGGCAGGCGTGTCGTCCAAGTAGATGTGCGTATCGGAAAAGACCTCGATGGCGTGTGCGAATTTATCCCACTGATCTCCCTGCAATTTGCCCGTACGCAACGTCTGCGAATCAATTTCGGTATGCTGCGAAATCAGTCGCTCGGCGACCTGTTCATTCGACATCTCCAGCGAAAATATCGCGACATGTTTCTTATGTGTCATGGCAGCGTTCTTGGCCACGGAAAGCAGGAAACCACTCTTGCCCTGACCCGGGCGGCCAGCAATGATCAGCAGATCAGACGGCTGCAATCCACCCAGCAATTTGTCCAGGTCAATAAACCCCGTGGGCACGCCATAGATTTCGTCAGCACGCTGGAAACGCTCACCGACCTCATCGTAGACGGAGCTCATCACCTGCTTGATGGGCTGGACGTCGTGCCGCAGGCGGCGCTCGCTCACGCCGAAGACGGCTTTCTCCGCCTCATCCATCACGTTGTCCACCGTGCTGTCCTCGTCGTAGGCCAGGGAGGCGATCGAATTGGCGGCCGCGATCATCTTGCGGCGGATCGAGTGGCTCTCGACGATGTGCCCGTACGACTCGGCGTTCAGCGAGGTCGGCACCTGGTTGACCAGCGCGGTCAGATAGGCGGGGCCGCCCACCTCGGAAAGCTGGGCGCGGCGGTCCAGCTCCTCGCCGACGGTCAACAGGTCGATGGGGATGCGCTGCTCGTGCAGGCTTGCGAACGCCTCCCAGATCCAGCGGTGGCGATGGATGTAAAAGTCGTCGGCCTGCAGGAACTGCGCGACGTCGTAGTAGACCTCGGGATTAATGAGCACCGCCCCTACAACTGCTTCTTCGGCTTCTCGGCTGTGGGGTACTGCCGTTGGCGATGGCGAGATGGGGGCGGTGGCTACTTCAGATGCGATGCTGTCGGTCATTTCTTCTTGGGTCGCTTGGGCTTATCGGGCTTGCCTGGCTTCTCAGAGTCCGGCTTGTCTTCGCCATCATCGCCCTCGGGCTTATCCTTGTCCAGCCCGTCGAGGTCGAGCTTGCCGAGGAAGTCCTCGAAGACCGACAGGCGCTCGGTGCTGACGTCACCCATCGGCGCCGGCGGGCGTGCCGGCCTCTCGCTCTCTGCGGGCTCAGCCCCCGCGGCTTCCACATCCGACTCTGGGGTGATACCCGCATTCTGGATCACGCTCTCGTGGACCAATATCGGCACGTGGGCGCGTACCGCCAGGGCGATCGCATCCGACGGCCGCGAATCGACGTTCGTCTCCTGGCCGTTGACCTCTGCCACGATGTTGCCGTAGAAGATGTCCTCTTTCAGTGCCACGATCTCGATCCGCTTGACTTTGGCGTTGAAGGTGGTGAAAACGTTCTTCAAAAGGTCGTGGGTCAGCGGGCGGATCATCTCCACTTCCTGGAGCGCCACCGTGATGGCTTCCGCCTCGTATGGCCCGACCCAAATTGGCAGGTAACGGTCCGCGCCCACCTCCCGCAGGATGACCAATCGCTGCGGGGACATCAGGTTCACGCGGACGCTATCGATCGTCACTTCTATCATGCTCTCTCCGGCTTTCGCTTATTCTATCATAACACCCTGACAGGCCCTTTGCGCGCCGTGCCATCTATCTCCATAGGAATAGCTGAAGCCAGCCAATGCAGATCGCCAGGGAGGCCAGCGTGATAGCCGCGCCGGCCCGGGTAAACTCCCAAAAGCCGAGGCGGATGTTCCGGCGTGCCGCCGTCTCGGCCACGATGAGCGTGGCAACGGAGCCCAGCAATGTCAGATTGCCGGCGAAGGTCGAGGCCGCGGCCAGTGTCAGCCAGCCTGCCCGGGCATTGGCTAGCCCCGCCACGATCGGCTTCAGCAACAGGACGGCCGGGACATTGGAAACCAGGTTGCTAAGGATCACGGTGATCACAAAAAGCCCCGCTGCGCCTCCACCCACGAGCGGGCGGAAGACCCCTTGCATCAGGCCTAACGTGATGCCGCTATCCTCCATTACTCCGCTGATAAAGAACGTGCGCGCGGCTGATTTGCCGCGCGCACATTCTCTCCGGGCGGGACCCCGGCAGGCTTCAGGCGTCGAGGTGGTAGGTATGGTACGTATTCTGGCAGGGATTTCCCCAGCAGATGTGCATCTCCCGCACCGTCAGGTCAATCACGAGCGCATTGATGGTCTTCTCCCGGTCCAGCGGGTCCGTCCAGTCCACCGCATGGTTGCAGATGCAATTCGGCAGGTTGACATGGTCCTTTTGGATGGCTTGCAGCGATTTCAGGGTGTGCGAGGAGCTTTGGCGCAGCAGGCGGTTGGCCCGGAAATAGCGGACGCGCGAGGAGATCAGTTCCTCGGGGTCGCTCTCCACCTCCCGCATATGGGGCGAGAGGTAGTGATTGGTGTGGACCATGTAGCCGTCGGTGCCGTGCAGTAACTCGAAGCGGCGCGCCGAGACTTCGATGGAATACATCTCGCCGCTCTCGTGCGCGATCAGGTGGTTGTACCCGGCAGCCCGATGGGGGACAAGGGCGCGGCCGATGGCCCCCGAGATCCGGCGGGAACCCAGGACCGCCCGCGAGACGACCAGGCGTGGGATGCCGATCCGTGAATCGTCCGGATAGACCGAGTCGATGAGTTGCGCAATGCCGTAGGCATTGAACCCCACGTTCGGCAGCAGCCCTCCGTAGGTCATGGCAAGGAACGGCGGCTCGTCGTTGGGCTTGGCGAGGACCACGTAGACATCGTCCTCGTCTTCGGGAATCCAGTCCTCGTTGTGCGCCGCCAGTACGTGACCGTCCGCCGTCTGCTGCTCGTTCACCGCGAAGCTGGTGCAGCGGGTCAGATGCAGGGCGTCCGTCGTAACGGCCTCCATCACATTCAGAGCCATGACGTCGTCGAAGGCCACGTTTGCGCCATCGGCAATGCCTTGCATTTCATCTATATACTGGGGGTAGCGCTCCTCGACGAACGGCACATACTTGCGCGCCTGGATCTGGGCGCCCTCCCAGGTGAGCTCCAACTGGTCGTAGGATTGGTCTATCAGGACCCGTGCATTGGCGATGCTGTGCTGGATCTGCTGGCGGCGGGCCTCGCCGATCTGGCGTCCGATCTCTCCATGCGTGCCGGTTGCCTCAATCAGAGGAGGAGGAGCGTTGTGAACGGGCGTGTTCGGAATATCGGCTTTGGGCAGCATGGAATCCTCCTTCTATCTTGCTACATATATAATCAACACTGCCCCGGCATGGCGTTCTCCGAGGCAGCTTGATTATATCATTCGTCTATATGACTTCCGCGCGGCGCGAAGTGCTGCACGCGGGTCATGCATTGCCGGGCTTCCACCTTCTGGGCGGCTCTTCGGAATGTAAAACGTCCGGACTACGGTCGTAATCCGGACGTTTTGAGTGCCAGGCGCTTC
Organism: Anaerolineales bacterium; assembly: GCA_035498395.1. Classification (GTDB taxonomy): domain Bacteria; phylum Chloroflexota; class Anaerolineae; order Anaerolineales; family Villigracilaceae; genus Fen-1038. The sequence goes on along the minus strand of DATKAF010000179.1, from coordinate 2,698 downwards.
TCAGGAGGCAGGCGGAAGCGGCTCCTCGCCTGTAGGGGCGGCAATGGGTTGGGGCACCAGCATCGCCGATGGGAGCGGACGGGTGCCAAACAACGTGCTGACCGCGGCCCCGAGGCCGATGAGGCCCACGAGCACGGGTGCCAGCCAGCCGATGCACGGCACCATGTTCACCAGCCCTAACGCGACACCCAGCAGGAAGGTTCCCGCGCCGGTGGCGAGGACGGGCTCCCAGGTGCGGTGGATGGCCTTGCTAAAGCGGTCACCCACTTCCATGCCGAGAGCAACCACGCCGAACAGCCAGGCGAGCACCAGCAGGATGACCCCTGCCAGGGCAACCGGTATTAATAGGATTGTTACGACCAGGATCACGAGCGCCAGGGGCGCCAGCAGGGTCGTGAGCAACCCCACGCTGCCGGACACAAAGGGTTGCCGGGTCACCGCCTGTGCAACGCGGTCGAGCTGCGGATGCAGGAAGAGGGAGAGCAGCATGGCGAGTCCCGCGAGCAGGCCCGACCAAACGATCACACCCGCGGCCGAGCCAAGCGGTCCAAAACTGACGCTGGGTTTGAATAGCGGGATGGCTGCGGGTAGGTCCGCGGCGGACGCAGACGGCGGGATGGGCAGTTTCAGGCTGGGCGGGGGCAGGTTCGTCACCACGTTGCCGGCGATCTTGGAGCCTTCCGCACGTTGCAGTGTTCCGCCTACCGTGACCAAGTCGCCGCCCACGGACGCTTTCTCGCCCATGGCGACAACGCCGCCAATCACGACCGTGTTCCCACTGGCCTGTCCGTCCATCTTGAGACTGCCGCCGATAACCACAATATCGCCGTTGACGGTGGCATTCTCTTCAATGGTGACTGCTCCACCGATGACCACCAGGTCGCCGGCCAATGTCTCACCACTATTCAGCGTAAAGTCCTGGCCGATGACCACCTTTCCGTCGCGCGGCCCTCCCTGGGCATAGGCGGGGACCGCCGGCGCCAACATCAGGGCAAGCAGGAGCAAAGCATACAGTATCTTTCTCATCGTTCACACTCCTTGCGGGGCACGTGCCACCCGCCGAATTGACACCGTCCATAGAAAAGCGAGCGCGGAAATGGCAAGGGTCATGCCCAGCCAGCCGGCAGGGGAGATTAAGCCCGGCAGCACGTGCAGAATGATCCCCGTGGCTTCGCCCATTACCTGGATGGAAGTCATAATGAAAACAAAATAGCCGATGCCCGCCGTGATCCACGAGGCGGGCGAGAGCAGCATATCCTGGACGAATGGCGCGCTGAACCAGTAGAGCAGGCCGAGTCCGCCCAATACCAATACCAGCGTACCGATGATCTGCCGCCACCGCTGCTGTCTGCGGCGCATTTCGAGTCGCACCTGATAACGGTCTACAAATCCAGGGCGCGGCCCGACTCGGCGCGTCGAGTGCAAGGCCAGGTTCGACTCTGCAATCGCGGTGCAGGACGTGCAGGTCCGAACATGGGCTTGCAGCTCACGTTGCTGCTGCGCAGTGAGCTGCCGGTCATCCAGCAGCCAGTCTTCAAAAGGCCGGTGATTCATGTGGCCTCCTTTCGTGGTGGGAGGGTTGTTGCTCTGCCTCCCAGTAGCCAGCCAGCGCGCGACGTGCCCGGTGCAGCCGCGATTTGACCGCGCTGACCGTCAGGTTGAGGCTCTCCGCAATTTCCACTTCTGAGCAATCGTGCCAGTAGCGCATGATGATCGCGGCCCTGTCGACAGAATCCAGCTTCTTCAGCAGGCGCTGCATCTGACGTCGTTGTTCCCCGTAGATGGCCTCCGCCTCCGGGTTTGCGACGTCTGGATCCGGTAGTTCAAAACCGCCTTCCTCCTCATCCTGATCGATGGATGTCATCGTGAACTTGCGGCGCCGCAGCCGGTCGATGCAGTAGTGCGCGGCGATGGAGAGCAGCCAGGTGCCAAAGGGTCGTTTGCTGTCGTAACGGTGGATATGCTGGTAGGCGCGCAGGAACGTCTCCTGTGCAGCATCCTCGGCGGCTTCCGGCTCGCCAAGCATGCGGTAGCACAGGTTGTATACGTGCGTCTGATAGGTCTCCACCAGGCGGGTGAAGGCCTCGTCGCTGCCACGCTGGGCCTGGGCAACCCAGGCCATTTCCTCGTTCACATCTGCTCCTTCAACACCATTACCTACGAGGCAGGCGGCAAAAGGTTGCCGGCCTAAAATGGGCTTTTTCCTTCATTTTTGCGGCTCATAAGGTTTGGCGGCCTGCCGGATCAGGGCATGCAGGGCCGGATTCTTCAGATCGCCGGGAGCGGTGATCTTTAGATGCCGCAGGCGTTTTCCGGAGCCTTCGAGCAGATTGTCTGGATCTCTAAGGTCAACACCGTCCATAAAGTACAGGTTCACGTACTTCTTCTGCGGTCCGATGCTCAGGAAACCCCGACCGGGCGCCCCGAAGCCATAATCCGCCACCCCCCAGCCTCTGTAGACCTTCTCCTGGGCCTTTGGCAGCAGCCGGCGGATCAACTGGCGCAGCTCCAGTGCAAGCGCCTGGGCTTGGGGCTCATTTTTCGTGAGGAGTTTTTCGAAGTCGTCCATATCATCCTCCCGCGGGCGGGCTGACCAGCACCGCCGTCTTTCGGGCGCCCGTTTCATCCTGGATACGGGCCAGCAGGAACAGGCTCAGGAGTATGCAGACTGCCCCGAACACGAACATGCTCTTGTAAC
>DATKAF010000178.1:0-8285 GCA_035498395.1 Anaerolineales bacterium | reverse complement strand
GCCCGGAGTTCGTCCGTTGAACGCCTACGCCATTATGGATCTTGTAGGGCATTAGGCGACATCGACGGATCGTTCACAACATATTGAAACCAACAGGTCGGGCCAAATGCCCGACCTGTTGGTTTCTCGTGGCTGGTTACTGGTTACTGCCATCTGCCAACCGCAAACTGCCTCCCCCTACCTCCCCAGCATGATCGTGTACGCGCTGGGCGGAACGTAGAACTTACCGTAGCCCAGGAAACCCAGCACGAGCGAGCCGACCAGCAGCAGCAGGCCGCAGGCGATCAGCACCCGGTCGTGCAGGTGATACGTTAGCACGGGCAGCCAGCGCCGCGGCCCCACGCCGAAGGCGCGCAGGTCCATCGCGTCGATGATGTCTTCACTGCCGATGATTGCATGGATCGTCACCGGCACCATCAGCGGGCCCAGCTTGCGCACCTGCTCGAACAACCCGCCCCGCACGGACTCCAGCTCGTAGCCGCGGGCGCGCTGCGCGTCCATCGTCAGTTGGAAATCGCGCCCGAAGGTCGGGATGAAGCGCATTGTCAGGTCCATCGCGTAGGAAAGGCTGTCCGAGAGTCCCAGCCCCTTGAACGTGATGCCGTACAGCGCCGGGTTGAGCGAATACGGGATCAGGATGGACATAATGGCGATACTGAACACCCGGACGAACTGCGTGAACGCGTAGAAGGACCGCTCCACCGTGACCGTCAGCGTGGGCGTCCAGCCCAGGATCGAGAAGCCGGCCTTGAACTCATGGATAACGGCCTCCTGGTGGTACAACTCCGCGCCGCCGCGCCCGGTCAGGAACGTGAGCATCGAGTAGAAGAAGATGAACCCGATGATGAAGTACACCGCGCGGCGTATCTCGTGCCACTTCACGCCTGACGTAAGCAGCACAAACATGGCGATGGCAAAGAAGACCAGCAGGAAGCGGATGTCCCAGAACGCCAGCGTGCCGAACAGGAAACAGCCGTAGAAGATCAGCCAGGCGCGCGGATCGAACCACTGGATGAAGGATCGCTTTCGTTCCCGATAACGCCAGGCGACGAGCATAAGCGGTTGGCAGTTGGCAGCAGGCAGTTGACAGCAGGTTGACGGCTGGCAGCGGTTAAGCCGCCAACCGTCAACCGATGATCGTCAACAGTGAGCTACCTCCCCGACTGCCTCTGCACAGCCGCGTAGGCCGCAACCAGCAGCGGCACCAGGATGGCGGCGAAGATCAGGTTCGGCCCTGCCGCGGGCAGGAACTCGCCCACCACCGCCGCCGGGACGCTGAACCCGTTGATGAACACGTCCGAGAGCGCCGCGAAGCCGATGCCGATGATGTTCCCCAGCATGGCCCACGTGACAGCCGCCGCTATGTTGATGTTCTTGCCGAAGGCAAACCTCACGATCACCACCATGATGAAGCCGATCAGCAGCGCGATACCCGCGGCAAAGGCGATCGGCTGGTCGCCGAACGCGTTCTCAGCCCCGTTGAAGTACACCAGATTTGTCAGGTTAGGGTAGAGCAGGAACACGGCGGTCGCCAGGCCGGTCAGGACTCCGCCGGCGATCAGGACGGCGTTCAAGCTCTTGCGCGGATCGTGCCCGAAGACCAGCGGCAGCCCGGCAACGAACCCGACCAGGCCGTTTCCCACGCTCCACTGCGGCGACAGGCCGAAGCCCGTGATTGCATCCCCGAACGTGTTGCCCACGATGCCGGTGAACAGCCCGACCACCGGGCCGAAGGCATAGCCGAAGAACATCGGGATCGCAATGGCGGGACGCAGGGCCACCTGGCTCAACGACGGGACCACGAACACAGTCGTGTTGAAGAACCATGAGAACACCGCATACAACGCCGCGCCGATCGCCATCCAGACCACCTGCCGGGTGCCGATCTCCCAGGCGGGGCTGGTGCGCGTGAACCAGTACACCAGGAACATCGCTGCCAGCCCGATGATCACGAACCCAAAGCGCAGCACCAGCGTCGCCTGGTCCGTCTGGAAGCGGGCAATGCCGAGCATGTTGCCAAATACGACAATGAGAACGGCCAGGATCGCAAAGGCGGCGATGATGGTCCACAAGACGCTTGCAAGCCTCTTATCCATATCTTCTCTCCTCTTTCAGATATGCGCGAGCGCTTCTTCAGATATGAGCGAGCGCTTCCGCCCGCAGGAAGCGGCCGGTCTGCGGCAGCCGCTTGACGTTCAGGGCCAGAAGCGACGAGGGCACAAGACGGCATGCCCTGAGCCGGTCGAAGTCGTGCAGCACCTGCTCCGGTCTTCCATCCGCGATCAGCCGCCCATCGGCGATCATCAGCACGCGGTTGGCGTAGATCACCGCCAGGTCCACGTCGTGCGTGATGAACACGATGGCCTCGAAGCCCGGCAGTTGCAGGATGGCATCCATGAAGTTCATGTAGTTCTGGTAGTCCTGCCCGGCGGTCGGCTCATCCATGACCAGGATGTGGGACTGCATCGCAAGGATGGCGGCAATGCTGACACGCTTCTGTTGGCCGAACGAGAGGGCCAACGGCGCATCATTCTCCTTGTCCGAGAGGTTCACGATCTTCAGCGCTTGTTTCACCTCCTCCTCGACCTCTTCCCTGGGATGCTTGAGGTTGGTCGGGCCGAAGGCCAGCTCCTCATGCACGGTCGGCGCGAACAGCATGTGACTCGGGCTTTGGAAGACGTAGCCGAGCGTCTGCGCGATCTGCGCCACGCTCGCTTCCTTCGTGTCGCGCCCGTTCACATAGACATGCCCCTGCTTGGGCTTTAGCAGCCCGATGGCATGCTTGACAAAGGTGGTCTTGCCCGCGCCGTTCGGGCCGAGCACCGCGATCACGTCTCCCCGCTTGATCTCCAGGTTGATGCCGTGCAGCACCTCGACGGCTTCATCGTAGCCGAAGCCCACGTCCTCGAACCGGACGAGCGGCTCGCTGCCCGGCTTCGAGCCGTTCCCCGCCCCGGGCAGGATATCCAGCGCTGGCGGCGCCGGGTCTTCCCTGGCCCGCTCGACGACATCCTCGGCGGGCAGCTTCACCTCGTGATAGTTCACCGCTTTAGATAACCCGCTCAAAGCTCCCAGGTAACGCACCTGCCCGTCCGCCAGGAACATCACCCGGTCGGGGCGGATGCGCAAGACGTCCTCGACCCGGTGCTCCACCATCAGGACGGTCATGCCCTGGTCTGCCAGGCTGCGCACCATGTCGAGCGAATCTTGCGCGCTGGCGGGATCCAGGCTGGCGAGCGGCTCGTCGAGCAGCAGGATGCGGGGCCGCATGGCGAGCACGCCTGCCAGAGCAACCTTTTGCTTCTCACCCCCCGAAAGCAGGTACGTCTCGCGGTCTCGCAGGTTCGTGATCTTGAGCAGCGCCAGCGCCTCGTCCACGCGTTCGTAGATCTCCGCGCGCTCCAATCCCAGGTTCTCCAGCCCGAAGGCGACCTCGTTCAGGACCTTGATGCCCAGGATCTGCCGTTCCGGGTCTTGCAGCACCGTGCCGACGCTCTGCGAGATCTGGGAGAGTTTCCATTTGGCGGTGTTCTCGCCGAACACCAGCACATTGCCGGACAACTCGCCCTTGTAGGAACGCGGGATCAGTCCGTTCACCGCCCGGATCAGGGTCGTCTTGCCGCAGCCGCTCGCCCCCGCGATGAGCAGTATCTCGCCCTCGCGCGCCTCGAACGAGATGTGCGTGATGGCTGCGCCCTGCCGGTCGCGGTACCGGAACGAGATGTCTTCAAGTACGAGCGGAAGGCGGGTCATTACCTATCTTGCAAATGAACCAGACAGATACACAAGAGAAATAACCACAAAGACCACTACGGTACACAAAGGTGCATGGCGTCCTCTTTCTCTTCCGTGGTGTTCCCTTTGTGTTCCCGTTCGGGCCGCCGATCCTGGCGTCCTCGTCGGGGCGAACGGCCTTCGTGATGAGATATCCCGTTTATCTCCGTTCATCTCCGGTTTAACAACTCTCAGAAGATGGCCTCGACCACATCCCCGACCTTGCTGCCCAACATCTGCGCCGCGCTGCCGTTCACGACCGCCGCAAAGAGATAGCCGGTGCTGCTGATCAGCGCCACCAAATCGCCCGCGGGTCGCTCACCGAAAGTATCAACCATGCCCTTTATCATCGTATCGCCTACTCGCACGTTGATCTTCTCCTTGTGCTTCAGCGCCTCACCGAGGTGCTCCTGCCGGATGTTTGACGAGACATTCCCAAAGTGATCGATGTGGATCACCTCGCCCTTGAAGCTGTGCTGCGTGCGGGTCGGTTTCGGCAATTCGATCTTGACCGGGTCGTTGAAAGCGGACCCGAACGCTGAGAGTGGCGCACCGGCTGCAAGGTGCCCCGCGGCGGGCGAGAAGATGTCGCGCCCGTGGAACACGTGGCTGACCACCGGCAGGCGGTACTTCGGCTCTTGCAGCTCGACGAACTCGCAGGTCCTGTCCTCTTCCAGGGCGCGCTCGAGCCAGATCGTGATTATGCCGTTGTCCGGGCCGACGTAGAACGCATCGCCGATGCGCGCGGCCATCGGGCGGCGGGCCGTCCCCACACCCGGATCGACGACCACCATATGGATGGCGCCCGGCGGGAAGTAAGGCACGGAGCGTGATAGGATCAGCGCCGCCTCCGGGATGTTCTGCGGTCCGATCATGTGGCTCAGGTCCGCGATGTGCGCTTCCGGGGCTATGTTCCAGATCACGCCCTTCATCACCCCGACGTTCCCGTCCTTGATCCCAAAATCCGTCATTAAAGTGATCGTTGTCATGTGTGCGGTTACCTCAAGCCCTGTATTATCAAGTCATTAACAACGGCTGTCAAGGAAAGCGTCTGCAAGAGGAACAGGACAGACTTTTCGGCAGCCTGCCCGATCCGCATAATACGCGCCGCCTCGACTCGTTCTAGTAGGAAACACGGAGGGGCGATTCAACCCTGCATGGAATCAGCGATTACCACGTGATGAAGGACCCGAACACCTACCGACGCCAGCAAAGCCTTGCCGAAACCCAGCCCGGGAAACCGCACAATCCCGGCGCGGAACCCCGCGGGCGTGAGCGCCTGGAGGAGCTGCTGCATGATGCGCGCACGGCGCCCAGTACGGATCTGGCGCTCGAATACATGCAGCAGGCGGTGGACATAAAGCCGAATGACCCACGTGTCATCTCCGGCGTGCAGCTCAGCGTGTTCAATAAGCTCCGCTCCGACCCGTTCGTGGCCTACCTGGCCGAAGCCGATGGCCGCTACGTGATCCGTTTCCGCAACTCGCGCCCCTTCACCGTGCCCACCGCCCGCAACGAGCAGGAGTACTACCCTCCGCCGCGCCGCACCGACTCCGAGAAGGCCATGGCGATGATGTGGTGGATCCTCTTCGGGCTCATCCCGGCCGGGCTGGGAGCGATCATCCTGAGCCCGTTCGCCATCCGCCGCGGCATGATTGGACTACAGCGTGATTCCGCCGACCCGCGCCAGCACCGCATGGCATGGACCGCCATCTTCCTGGCCTTCGTGCTCGGCCTGATCGGGCTGCTCTTCGGCGCGCTGCTGCTCCTGCACTTCCTGCTGCTGGGATAGCCATGCTCACAAACCTGGTCTACATCGTCGGCACGTGGCTGGCGCTCTCGCTCCTGATGACGCTGCTCCTCGGCTCCAACCTGCGCCACAGTAACTTCTTCACGTCCATGCTCTACCTGGCGTTCATCGTGGTCGTCGGAGACGTCTTCCTGTGGTGGTTCGGCGTGCCGGTCACGGAGATCTACTTTGCCAGCATCGCTGCCCTCGCCATCGGCATCCCGTTCATTATCATCTTTCACGACTGGAACGCCATCGGGCAGACCTTCTTCCTCTTCTCCATCGCGGCCAGCGTCGTGTATCTGATCTACGCCTTCCTGGTGACGGCCTTCAGCCCGGTCTCACCGGTCGCGTTCTTCATCTCGTTCCTGCTGCTTTGCCTGGAGACGCTCGCCCTCGTCCTGTCCCTAACCTATGCCTACGAAGTGCTCGACGTGTTGTGCCGCGCCCGGTGGCGCCACACCCCGCCGGTCAGGCTTCTCGGCGGCTACGTGCCGATGGTCTCGCTGCACATTCCGGCCTACAACGAGCCGCCGGAGCTGGTCGAGCGCACGCTGCGCGCCCTGGCGAACCTGGACTACCCGAACTACGAAGTCATCCTGGTCGACAACAACACGCCCGACGAGACTACCTGGCAGCCGCTGGCTGAGGTCTGTAAGGAGCTTGGCTTCAAGTGCCTGCACCTGGACAAGTGGCCCGGCTACAAGTCCGGTGCCTTGAACTTCGCGCTCGCCATGACCGACCCGCGCGCAGAGATCGTCGGCGTGATCGATGCGGACTACATCGTCCAGCCCGAATGGCTGCGGCGCATCGTCCCCTACTTTGAGGACCCTGCGATCGCGTTCGTCCAGACCCCGCAGGATTACCGGGACTATCAGCACAGCCACTTCTCCCAGGCCGAATACGACGGCTACAAGTACTTCTTTGCGCTCTCGATGCCGTTCCGCAACGAGCGCAACGCCATCATCTTCTGCGGGACCATGGGACTGCTGCGCAAGCACGTGCTGCAAGAGATCGGCGGCTGGGATACGTGGTGCATCACCGAAGACGCCGAAGCCAGCCTGCGCATCCTGTATCGCGGCTACCAGGCGCTCTTTGTCCCGGAGACCTTTGGGCGCGGCATCATGCCGCTGGACTTCGAGGGATTGAAGAAGCAGCGCTTCCGCTGGGCGTTCGGCGGCGTGCAGGTCATCAAGAAGCACTGGTCGAAGCTGATGCCCTGGTCTCCGTGGATCGACCCGGACAACCGGCTGACCGCCTCCCAGCGCTACATCTATCTCTCCGCCGGGTTGCAGTGGTTCAACGAGCTACTGACGTTCGCCTTCACCTCGATGGTGCTGGTCAGCGCGGCCCTGACCGTGACCGGGCACATCTCCTATCTGCGCCCGACCAGCGAAGCGTTTATCCTGCTCCCCATCATACTGATCGGGACCAACGTCCTGCGTGCGTTGTGGGGGCTGCGCAAGGCGCTCAACCTCGCCTGGAGCCGCGCCTTTGCCGCGCTGACCCTGTGGTTCGCGCTGACCTGGGTTGTGACGCTGGCCTGCATCCAGGCAGTCGTGCAGCGCGCGGGCGTCTTCCTGCGCACGCCCAAGATTACCACGCACGCGGCCTGGCAGCGCGCCATCCAGGTTACCAGCCTCGAGACGACGCTGGGCTCACTGTGCGTGCTTGCGGGCATCGCCGCCTTCATCCATTACCCTTCGGTGCTGACCATCGGCCTGATGCTCATCTGTTTCTCGCAGGCCATGATCTATCTCTCCGCGCCCACGCACAGCATGGCGAGCCTGGAGGGTATTGCCGCCCAACGTGCCGCAATGGAAGCCCGGCGCCACGAGATCGCCGGGACGTACACGAACGAGAGCCGGCTTGGATTGCAGCTTGGGGCGGCGGTCGTGGCCCTGCTGATCTTTGGGCTGTTCGCTTCGCTGTGGCCAACGCCAGGCAAGCTGCCGTGGTGGTACAAGTTCCTACCACAGGCTCCTCCGCCTGCCGCGCCTGTGATCCCCACTCTGGCCGCCCTGCCGACCGTGCCCATACCGACCATTGCCATCCCCACGCTGGCTTTGCCAACGGCGACCGCATTCATCTTCCCGACACCGACCGCATTCGTCCCCAGCGCGACGCCTCTGCCCACGTGGACCGCCTTGCCGTCTGCCACGCTTGCGCCCACTCTGCCGCCTGACACTGCTACCGTGCCCCCGCTTCCCACCGAGACTTTCACCCTCCCTGCGCCGACCCTGCCCCCGCCAACCGCGCCTCCGCCGTCTGCCACGCCGTAGTACTTGGAAGCGGCACTCTTCGCCGGGGTGAATCCGCCGGAGCAAAGCAACATCCCCTGCGCGTCGATGCGCAGGGGATGTTCTGTAGGAGGAGAACCGATCGTATCGGTCTATTACTTGGTAGGTTGAGCACCTAGCGTCACCTGCACCTGGGTGTTCTGGCCGTTGCGCACCAAAGTGAGCGTCACCGTCTGGCCCGGCTGAGTCTTGCTATACAGGTACGAGACGAGGTCCTCGAAGCGGTTGATCGTCTGCCCATCGATGCCGGTGATGATGTCGCCCGCTCCGGTAGGGTTGCCGTTCGCATCCGACTGCGCAGCCTGCAAGCCCGCCTTCTCGGCAGGGCCGCCCGCAACAACGGTTGCGACTAGCACGCCCTGCTGCCCGGGTTTCAGGTTCAGCGCACTCACAACATCCGGTGTGATGCCCACGCCGGAGAT
>DATKAF010000177.1:0-14531 GCA_035498395.1 Anaerolineales bacterium | reverse complement strand
ACGGTGCTGCATTATGTATTCCATCTGCCAGCCTGCTCTTCCATATCCCCGCTGCTGCCCTCATCTTCAACGTATGCCCGCAACTGGGCCATCTGCCCGCTTGACGATACAGATATAATTCGCTCCCGGGGCACCCCGGCCATGCGCATCTTCAAGCTCTCCATCCAGATAGCCTTCTACATCCTCATCCTTGCACTCTTCATCAGTCGTGCGGCGTCCTCGGTCTTTTCCCACGACGAGAACCAGTTCATTGCGTCCGGCCAGCTCCTTGCCGATCATCGGCTGCTGCCCTATGTCGACTACCCGTACACGCACATGCCCTATGCCACCGGCTATTACGCAGTAAGCGCCGCCCTATCCGGCTATGACTTCCTCGCCGCGCGGCTGCTGAACGCGGTCGCATGGGCGCTGTGCGCCGTCTTCATCGTCTGGAACATCCGCCTCATTTCTCGAATGGACGTGCGCCAGGATGCAGGTCCTGCTGACCTTGCTCGCGCCTCTGCGTCAGGTCCGCCTTTCCCGCAGTTGCTTGCCGAGTTCGTGCTCGTCCTCGTCTTCTTGTACCATCCCCTGATGGGGCACATCGATGGTGCCGCGCTCAACCATTCCTTCGCGACTCTCTTCGGTCTGGCTGCGCTGTTGCTGTTCGTCCGGGCCATCAGCCAGAGCCCGGCAACAGGCAGCAGCGCCTCGCGCAGGCTGCTCTTCGGCGCCGGCTTTTTTGCCAGCCTGTCTGCGTTCACCCGGCTGAACTATGCGGCCCTGGCGGTGGTCCTCGCGGTGGCTCTGCTGCTTCATGTTCTGACGGTGATGCGCCCCCGGCAGACCTCGAGCCTGCTCCCTTTCCTGGCCGGACTTTTCCTGGCGGCTATTCCCGCTCTCATCCTGGCGCTTCTCGCGCCGGCGCATTTCTTCTTCACCAATGCGGTCTATGTGCGGCTGAACACGGCTTACTACGACGAATTGCTGTTCCGGCTGAATATGACCCTTGGCTCCAAGCTCGGATCGTTCCTCGGGCTGGTCCTTCACTCCCCCATCGACCTAATTCTCTATGCAGGGTCGATCGGCTTCGGTCTAGCCGCCATCGCCGCCTACTGGCGGTCTCGTTCCCGCGCCTCGATAATCGCCCTGACCCTTTCCGGTTTCACGGCGGTTCTCGCCCTATCGGCTTTCGCTCCCACCCCGACCCAGCCCCAGTACTACTTTGCCCCCCTGCCATTCCAGCTCGTGATTCTCGGTGTGCTTGGCATGCGCCTGGGCTTGGATCACCCGTTTCGGTGGCTGAGCGCGTCCCTGCTTGTGTTGCTGGCGCTCTTCGCTACCATCCGGATTCCCAGTCCGCTCGCAGAGCTGGCCTTCCTTTCGAAGCCGCCCCAGTGGACCCCCGTTCAGGTACATGCCTTCGATGAGAACCTTCGGCAGTATGTGCCCGGTGGACGAGTCCTGACGCTGCTGCCCATGCTGCCGCTCGAGGCCGGTTATGATGCCTATCCTTTTGAGGCCACGGGCAGTTTCGTCTGGCGCACCTCTTTGCTTCTCACCGCCACCCGCCGCGCGCAATATGGGGTTACTTCGCCCCGGGAGCTTCCACAGGTTCTGGAGAACGACCCGCCCTCTGCGATCCTGACCCGGCTGGAATCCACCAACGACGGCTTCGTCCGCAACGACCTCGGCGGCCTCGAGACACCCTTCGTCGAGTACGCCACGGCGCACGGCTACAAGCCGATCTCTGTGGAAGCTCCCTTCCTCCGCCGCCTTGTCACCCTCTGGGTCAGGCAGCCATAACCCGCATCGCCAGTCACTGGTTATCGAAGCGTAGCGGAGATCCTCGCGCAGCACCCTGTAAGGGCGCCTTAGCAGGACTGGTAACTGGTGACTGTTCACTTCTCACTGCCAACTGGCAACTGTCTACTGCTTCCCTCCTCCGCCGACTCGATGAGCGCCAGGATGGCCGCAACGTTGCCGCGGCTGTCTGCCAGGCTCACGCGGCATGGCTTGCCGTGCAGGATCGCGTCTGCCATGTCCTCGATCTCGCCCGCGTACAGCTCCCCGCCGCGTACCTCGATCCGCTCCATCCGGTCCCCCTTCGTCAAGAAGACCTCGTCAACCGGCCCGGGCTTGAACGGCCTCGGCACCGAAAGCACCCCCTCGCTGCCCGTGATCTCCATAAACGAGCGCGGCGGCGAGACGAAACCCGAGTCGAACTGGGCCATCACACCGTTCGGGAACCTCAATTGCCCGGCGAACGTCAAGTCCGCCCCGCCCTCTCCCACCACCTGCCAGCCAAACGCCTCCAGCGGCTCCGCGCCCGCGATCATCCGTGCATAGCTGATCGGATAGCAGCCCACGTCCCAGATGCTGCCTCCGCCCGTCTCCTTCTTCAGCCGGATATCACCCACGCGCTTCAGCATGAACGTAAAGGCCCCGCGGATCAGTTGCAACGCCCCCACCTCTCCCCCATCGACGAGCTCATTCACCCTGAGCGTGACTGCGTGATGACGGTACATGAACGCCTCCGCCAGCACCCGGCCCGACTTCCTCGCAGCCGCCTCCATCGCGTCCACCTCTGCGACCGTCAACGCCAGTGGTTTCTCGCACAGCACATGCTTCCCGGCGTTCAGCGCCTGGATGCTCCACGGGGCATGCAGGTGGTTCGGAAGTGAGTTGTAGATGACGTCGATTTCCGGATCTGCCAGCAGCGCCTCATAGCTCCCGAAGGCCCGCTCGATCTCCCACTGCTTCGCGTACGCCTCGGCCGTGTCCGTGCTCCTCGACGCCACCGCACGCAGCCGGTTGCGCTTCGAGCTCCGCAATGGAGCGATGACCGCCCGGTTGATCTTCGCCGTCGAAAGCAAGCCCCAGTTCAGGATCCTCTCGCTCACGTCATCACCTCTATCCTCGTCGCACCTTTGAAGTAACGGCTTCAGCCGTTACCTCTTCCTCGATCGTCTTCTCACTACGCTCTCTTCCCTCTTCTCTCTGTTGACTGCTCACTATCCATGACTCTCGATTCACGATTAACGACTCACGACTCACGTTTCGCTCTTCTCACTACTCTCTTATCTCTATTCACATTCCTACCAGTAATGGTGCACCGCTTCCTTGATGCGCCGGTCGTACAGGTTCTTCACCGCTTCCATTGTTGCCGGTGAGAGCGGCGGGAAATCGCCCGCCCGGACGTTTTGCTCGGCCTGCAGCGCGTTCTTCGCCCCCGGGATGACGCAGGAAACCGCGTCGAACATCAGGATCCATCGCAGCGCGAACTGTGTCATCGTCATCCCCTCCGGCACGAGCGCCCGCAGTTCATCCACCGCTTGCAAGCCCGTCTCGTAATCGACACCCGAGAATGTCTCGCCGCGGTCGAACTCCTCACCGTGCCGGTTGTACAGCCGGTGGTCGGTCTTCTCGAAACTTGTGTCCCTGCGCAGTTTTCCGGTCAGCAGCCCGCTTGCCAGGGGCACCCGCGCCAGGATTCCGGTCTTGTGTTTCTTCGCCTGCTCGAAGAACAGCTCCGCCGGCCGCTGCCGGAAGATGTTGAAGATGATCTGGATGGATTGGATGTTCGGATACTCCAGCGCCATCAGCCCCTCCTCCACCTTCTCCACGCTGACGCCGTAGTATCGCAGCTTCCCCTGGCTCACCAGGTCATCCAGCACGCCGAACACCTCCGGCCGGTAGTACACCTGCGGCGGTGGGCAGTGCAGTTGCACGAGGTCCAGCGTATCGGTCTGCAGGTTCTTGAGGCTCCGTTCCACGAAGGCGGTCAGGTTCTGCCGGTTGTATCCGTCCGCCGTATGCGGGTCCAACCTGCGCCCCGCCTTGGTTGCCACGTAGATCCTCTCGCCGCGCTGCTTCTGCAGCTCCGCGACCAGCCGTTCGCTGCGCCCGTCTCCGTACACGTCCGCCGTGTCGATGAAGTTCACGCCCAGGTCGATCGACCGTTGCAGCGCCGCCATCGACTCCCGGTCGTCCACCGTTCCCCAGTCGGCCCCGATCGCCCACGCACCGAAACTGATAGGCGAGACCTTCCACCCCGTCCGCCCGAACTCCCGCCGTTCCTCCACCGCGCTCTTCGATGTGTCCATTGGTCTCCTCTTTCTCCGCTCTCCCTACGGGGAGGGGGTAGGGGGTGAGGGAAATCACCGCCCGTAAAGCAAAGGACGGCCGAAACCGTCCCTACGCCCCTCGACTGAAAACCGCAAACTGCTCACCGGCTACTGGTCACTGCCAACCGCCAACTGCCAACTGTGCACTATCCCTTCAACGCCCCTGCCAGCATGCCCCGGATGAAATACCGTCCGAGGAACAGGAATGCCAGCAGCGGGATGCCCACCGTCAGCAAGGATGCCGCCATCTGGAGGTTGTATGGCGAGATGGTGCTCCCCTCGGTCATCGCCATCGCCACCTGCGCCGTCTGCGTCTTCGGTGTCACCAGCGTCAGCGCCATGAAGAACTCGTTCCAGACCTGCGTGAAGATGATGATCGCCACCGACGCGTACGCCGGCAGCGAGATCGGGACCACGATCTGGAAGAAGGTTTGCACCTTGGAGGCGCCATCCACCTCTGCAGCCTCCTCCAGCTCCCGCGGGATGCCCAGGAAGAACGTGCCCATCAGCACCGAGGCCAGCGGCACATTGATGATCAGGTAGCACAGGATCAGCCCCATGTGCGAGCTGATCAATCCCGTCTTGGCGGTGATGGTCGTCAGCGGCACGATCACTGCCTGGTACGGCATGTACAGCGCGATGCCCACCAGCACGAACAACACGCGCGTGAACGTGGCATGCGAGCGGCTCAGGTAGTAGCCGCCCAGCCCTCCGAAGAACGCCGCCAGGAAGGTCACCGCCAGCGTGATGATGGTCGAGTTGATGATCGGCTTCGCCATCGGGATCAGGAAGTCCCGGCTGCCGAACAGCGCCGATGCGTAGTTCTTGAATTGCGGGTCCTTCGGCAGCGCCAGGTAGGTCCGCTGGGTGACTTCCGGCAGCGTCTTCAACGAATTGGCGATCATCACGTAGATCGGCAGCAGGTAGACGCAGCTCAGGACGATGAGCACGATGATGACGAGCGCTTTGATGGTGCGGTTCTTGCTGCTCATTCGAACCACTTCCTTAGCGCGTAGATGGTGTACGGGATGACCAGGATGAACGCGATCAGGAAGATGATGACGCCGATCGCCGCCCCCGCCGAGGCCAGCCGCTGGTCGTAGGTGGTCACGATCATGTTGGTCGCCAGCACGTCCGTCGCAACGCCGGGGCCGCCGCGCGTCACGATCCACACGATGTCGAACACCTTCAGCGAGCTGATCAGCAGCAGCGAGACCAGCACCAGGATCCCCGAGCGGATGTTCGGGATGATCACGGCGAACAGGATCCGCAGCCGGGACGCGCCGTCCACCAGCGCGGCCTCGATCATCTCCTGCAGCTCGGTCGTCCGGAAGGAGGACTGGATGATGATGACGGAGAAGCCAAGGTACTGCCAGATGAAAATGACGATCAGCCAGTACGTCGCCGTATCCGGATTATTGGTGAACGTGAACGGCGAGTTGATCCCGATCGAGTGCAGGATGCTGTTGAAGACTCCCTTGTCCGGTTGGTACATCCATGACCAGATGGTGCCCGTGACGACGAACGACATCGCCACGGGATAAAGAATGAGTGTTCGAACGTATGCTTCCACGCCCGGGAAGGGCGCCAATTCCAGCAAATATGCCAGGAAGATGGCCATGACCGCGGTCGGAAGCACCGCCAGGATCAGCCAACGCAGGTTGTTGCCCACGTCGATCCAGAAGCGCGCCTGGTGGAACAGGTATGCGTACCACTTCAGCCCGGTGAATGTGTAGTCCGGGGCCGTGGCGACCCAGTTTGCCATCGACACGTAGAAGTTCCATACCAGCGTGCCGTACAGGATGCCCAGGAACACCAGCAGCGGCAGCGTGAAGACCAGGAACTCCGCCGCAAGCGCCAGCATGCTCTTGCGCCTGCGCACCCTGGGCTTCACCGCCTTCTGGACTTGCGCCTCTTCGCTTATCGTAGTCATTGTCCCATCACCAGCTGCTTCCCAATTGGCTGTTATGGTTTTCGTGTGCCTTGGATGCCCTGCCACAACCCGTGCGCATTCGGTCAACGATCTCTGCGCCAGGATTCCCTCGCGCGGGGGAGACATCAACTGACGCCTCCCCATCCGAATTATATTTGACTTCGTGCGAATCTGGCTGCCCACTCCCCTTTGTGATGGAACGCGGGGAGTGGGCAGACGCAGCTTCAGACTCTTACGGCCACTTGTACCAGGCCGCGCCGTCCTTCACGTTGAAGGTTGTCATCATATCGGCTGTCGCCTTGATCGTGCCGTCCACATCCGGCTTCGAGTCGGCGAAGAACGTCGAGATGATCACGCGATAGGCCACCTGTGCCGGGTTGGGCAGGATCGTGCCGTGCTGATCCATGATCAGCTTGTCCGGGTTCTTGCTCACATAGTCCTGCATTTCCTGGCGGATGGGATCCGGGAATTTCTTCGGATCGATGTCGGTTCGGGCGAACAACCCACCCTGTGTGACGTCGGTCGGGATCTGCAGCTCAGGCGAGGCCACCACGTTGAGCCAGTTCATGCACTCGGCCGGGTCAGGAGCGCCCACCGTGCAGCCATAGGTATCCGGGTGGAACAGCAGGATGCGCTCGGGCTTGGTCGGGTAGTTCACCGCGCCGAAGTCCACGCCAGGCTGCCAGTTCGAGCCCTTCACGAAGGCGCCGATTGCCCACGTGCCCATGATCGTCATCGCGGCCTGTCCGGAACCGACGGCGCTAACCGCCTGGTCCCACGTCAGGCTCGAGTGATCTTTCATGTTGGAGTACTGCTGCAGGGCCGCGAACTTCTGTAGTGCTCCCTTGAAGATTGGGTCTGTTGTTGGATCGACCTCGCCCTTGAAGAACTTCACATAGTACTCGGGCCCGCCGTCTTCCATCATGATCGTATCGAGCACGAACACATCGGACCAGTTGTCCTTCGAGCCAACGGCCAGGCAGGACATATCGGGCTTGGCTGCCTTGATGTGCTGGCAGGCTGCGATCAGGTCAGCGTAACCGGTCGGGGCGGCGATCGCCAGCTCGTCGAACAGCTTCTTGTTGTAGTACAGGATATTCTCGAGGTGCATGTTCAACGGCACCGAGTACGGGTGCCCGTTGATTGTCACCGCGTTGAGGAGCGGCTTGGGGATCTTATCGCCGTAGCCTGTCTGCTTGTAGAAGTCATCCAGCGGCTGCAGCACGTTGCTGTCCACATAGTCCTTCAACTCCGCGCCTCCCAGCGTCTGGAACGTATCCGGTGGGATGCCGGCCGTGATGCGGGCTTTTAGGACCACACGATGCTCCGTACCGCCGCCGCCGGGCACCGGGTTCTCCACGACCGTCACATCCGGATAGGCAGCCTTCATGGCCGCGAACATCGCATCCGCGGCTTCGCGCTCACCTGGCGCAGTCCACCAGTGGAAGATTTCCAGCTTCTTCTCTGCGGGCGGAGGCGTCGCAGTGACGACAACCTGCACTTCTTTCGTCTGCACTACGGTCACCTGCTCCGGCGTCGGTGCGGGCGCCGGTGCGCAGGCCGACATCAGCATGGCAAATGCTGCAATGACGGCCAGCAGTGAAAACCACGTCCTATTACTCATTGCATTCTTCTCCTTGTGTTGGCTTGCTCGCTTCGTTGTACCGACGGGCAACGCTAGTTCCGGGCGTACACCTCCTTTCAAGCATTCATGGGTCTGGTCCAGGGCCACGGATAAGAATGTCCTGACACCCTTCTGATTGCGAACCACGCTTACGCCGAGCTGGCGCGCACGATCAGCTCCGGCTCGACCGTGGTGACCACCGCCTCGACCAGGGTTTGTTGCTCCCGCCGCGCTTCGATCATCTGGTGAAGCTGTTGCACTGCCGTCCGCCCCACGTGTGACAGTTTCTGGTATACGGTCGTGAGCGGCGGCCAGAAATAAGCGGATTCCGGCATGTTGTCAAAACCGACGATGGCGATGTCCCGCGGCACGCTGCGCCCCGCGGCATGGATGGCGCCTAACGCCCCCAGGGCGATCTGGTCGCTGCTCGCGCATACCGCATCGATGTCCGGCATCTCCTCCATCAATCGCTGCATCGCCCGCTCGCCCCCCGCCGCCGACCAGTAGCTTTCTGCCAGTTGCGAATCCACCGGGGCCAGGCCTGCGTCCGTCATGGCGCTCTTCCAGCCTGCGTAGCGTTCCCGCGCCTCCCACCATGCCATCGGCCCCGTGATCATCCCGATTCTGCGCCGCCCTTGGCTGATCAGGTGCTGGGTTGCCTGCCGGGAGCCGCTCTGGTTGTCCACCGCCACGATCGTGATCCCCGGCCGCGTCGCCATATTCAGGAAGACGATCGGCGGCAGTCCCTCCAGCCGGGCCGGGTTCAGCCACTCGCGGTTCTCTCCCACCTCCGGCACTACCCACAGGATACCGTCCACCCGCCGCGCCAGCAGCGTATCCAGCACCCGTTCGTGGTCGTGGTTCTCCGGGTCGCTGACCAGGCTGAGGAATAGCGAATAACCCAGTTCCTCCGCCTGCTGCTCGATCCCGATCATGGTTCTGGACGGCCCAAAGTAGTCGATGCCCCATGCAACGACCGCCAGCGTGTTGGTCCGCTGGTGGATGAGGCTCCGCGCCAGGATGTTAGGGCGGTACCCGAGCTCGTCGATTGCCGCTTGAATTCTCTGCCGGGTTGATTCCTTGATCTCCCCCTGGTTATTCACGACGCGCGAGACCGTCTTGGCCGATACACCGGCCAGAGCCGCCACGTCTTGCAGCGTTACGTACATCGTTTCTTTGCTGCCCCGCCGAGATCCGGTCATTGCTCCTTGCCCAAGGGATAATGAGGGTCTGATCTGTCGTCAACGATGACGACAACGCTGACACTGACATGTTACAACTTTCACAACGCCGAGTCAATAAGCAATCTTGGAAATTGGAGCATCCACTAATCCGCCCGTGTACTCCTAAGATAAAGCCCCTGCCGCCTCTGCCTCCCCTCGCTCGCAGGTCGGCAAGGTCCGCTCCTACGGTCTAAGTTCGATCAACCTTTCAGTGCGCCCGCCATCAAGCCTCTCAGGAAGTACCTGCCAAGGAAGAGATAGACCAGCAGCGTCGGGAGCGCGGCCAGCAGCGTCGCCGCCATCAGGACGTTCCACTGCACCAGTTGGCTGCCTGCCAGGTTGTTGAGCGCCACCGTCACCGGCCAGTTCGCCTGGTTGGTCAGGATGACTGCGAACAGGAACTCATTCCACGCCTGCGTGAACTGCCAGATGATGACGACGGCAAAGCTCGGCGCGGAGAGTGGCAGCATGATGTAACGATAGATGCCCATCAGGCTCGCCCCGTCGATGCGCCCCGCCTCCAGGATTTCCGTGCCGATCCCCGCGTAGTAGTTGCGGAAGATCAGCGTCGTGATCGGGATGCCGTAGATGATATGCACCAGGATCAATCCCGGGATGTCACCGTAAAGCTTGATGTACTGCATGAACTTCACAAGCGGGATCAGGATGCTCTGGTACGGGATGAACATCCCGAACAGGATCAGCGTGAAGATCAGGTTCGAGCCGGGGAACTTCCACTTGGAGAGCAGATATCCGTTCAGCGAGCCGAGCAGTGACGACAGCAGCGCCTCAGGGAGCACCATGATCAGGCTGTTCTTCAGGTTGGGCGCCAGTTGCTTGTATCCGGCAATGAAGTTGTCAAAATGGATGCCGCCCACCGGCAGGCTCCACATGGTCTTCAGATCGACCTGGTTGATCGGCTTCAGTCCCGTGAGGACCATCAGGTACACCGGCAGTATAAAGAATACCGCCATCCCCAGCAGGATCAAATAGAACGTGGTATTTGATACGATGCGGCGGTTCATAGTTGGGTCTCCGTCCGCATGCTCTGCACGAGGTATGGGATCACCAGCACCGCTACGCTGATCAACATGAGAATGCCGATGGCCGCGCCCTGCGCGTACCGTGTGCCATCAAACGTTGTGGTCCACATGTAGATGCCCGGTACATCGATGCGCAGGTCCTTGTGACCGAGCGCAACGATCAGGTCAAAGATCTTCAGCGACATATGGCCCAGGATGATCACGGCGCTCAGGGTCACCGGTTGCAGCATCGGCAGGATGATATATCGGTAGATTTCGAACTCACTGGCCCCATCCACCCGCGCCGCCTCCCGGATTTCCTCCGAGATGCTCCGGATGCCGCCCAGGTAAAGTGCCATGGTGAACCCCGCCATTTGCCAGACGGCTGGAATGACGGTAAAGAGCATGCCAATAGGTCGCGGTGATGAATGCCACAGGCTGATCAAAAAGCCAAGGTGCAGGTCCTGGAAAATTAGATTGATGCCGGTAATGCGGCTTCCGGTGGCAGGGTTCATCAGCCACGCCCAGACTACACCGGAGGCAATGAATGAGATGGACATCGGGAAAAGAAAAATGCCGCGGAAAAGAGCTTCGCCCCTGAGTCGCTGGTCGAGCAGGATCGCCAACCCGAGCCCAATCAGCAGGCAGCCCAGGATGAATCCTACGGTGAAGATCGCCGTGTTTTGGATGTCCCAGGAAAACCTTTGGTCGTGAAACAGCAAGTCGGTATATTGCTTGAGACCCACGAACGTGTAGTCCGCTTTCAACCCTGTCCAGCTGCTCAGGGATACGCGCATCGACCAGCCGATAAAACCATAAACAAAGATGGCAACCGCCACAATGGAAGGCAGCAGCAGCGCAACCGCCAGGTATGTCTCATTCCGGAACATGGATACCACGATGAGCACGCCGGAGTAGGAGACGATTCCCGCCACCAGGATTCCAATGGACGTCAGGTTCTTTCCCCCGATCACGAGCTTGTTCGATTGCAGCCAGACCATGCCGGCAATTCCCAGTGCCGTGAGGATCACCGCCAGAATGAATTTCGACCTGTTGAAGTCAAAGCCTCGACTCATGGAGCCCTCTATGGACAAGCATTTCCGGATAATGAGTACATTTTCTTCCCAGCCATACGCCAGCAATATTAGTGTTCGACTGCTTGATTGTCAAGCAGTCCCATGCTTCACCACAGATTGATCCCTGTCGGGCGCTTCAGTTACATCTTCCACTTCGGAAGCAGATTCCTTCCCTGCTCGCTTAAGAATGGGCGGCCCTTTCGAGCCGCCCATTCCATTCTTATCGGTAAGGCTGTCGTCGCACGGGTTGATGGGAAGTGCCCCACCCTCCAGGTGCTACGCAGGCCCTCGCCATCGAACTACTTGCAGGCGCCTTGGGTCTTGCAGGCGTCGACGAGCGCGGTCTGGAAGTCGGAGACCTTGGTCGGGTCAGCTACGAACACGCCCAGGGCGGTCGCAACTGCGCTGTTCCAAGCTGGGTTTCCAACTACTTCATGCGTCAGGCTGCCGACGATCTTGTTGCTGCCCCAATCCTTGGCGGCCCCTTGCGAATACTCGCTGAATTTCGAGGGATCGCAGTCGGTGCGGGCGCAGATGGAGCCCTTAAGCGGGTTGAAAGCTTCCTGTCCATCTTTCGAAGCGGCGACGGTCAGCCAATCCATGGTGCCCTCGGGGTTCTTGTTGCCCACCGGCAGGACGAAGCTGTCCGCCAGGAAGACAAACGTTCCGCCGGTTCCGGGGGCCGGAGCCCAGTCGAAGTCGGTGTGCGGCGCCAGCGCCAGGCCGTTCGGGGCCGGGTTGGCAAAGTAGCCGTACGCCCAGTCGCCCATGATGTTGAAGGCGGCATCGCCGTTCGTCATGAGCTGGGCAGCCGGCTGCCAGTCAGACAGGGTTGCGGCATCGCTGTTGGTGTACGAGAGCGCCTTGGCATAGTTGTTCAACGCCTTGGTCACGTCAGCGGTCGACCAATCAGCGCCGGGCTGCCAAAGTGCGGCCCAGCCGTCAGGTCCGAGCGAGCCGATCATGACGTTCTCGAACAGGTGCTCAGCAGTCCAGGCTGGTCCGAGGGCCAGGCAGGTCTTGCCAGCGGCCTTGACCTTGTCGCAAGCGGCAAAGAAATCGTCATAGCTCGCGAATCCACCTGCAGGCACTGTTACGCCAGCTGCGGACAGAACTTTCGGGTTGTACCACATGACGTTCGAGCGGTGAATGTTCACCGGAACGCTGTAGGGATGACCATCCTTGGAGATCAAGGAAAGCAGGGAGGCCGGGAGGGCCTTGTCGAAGCCGCTCGAAGCGAAGAAATCGTCGAGGGGTTGGATCTGCTTGGCATCCACATAAGCGAAGGTGGCTTCACCAGCGTGTGCCTGCCAGGAATCCGGCGGATCGCCAGCCTGCAGACGGGTCGCCAGGACTGCCTTCGCATTGGTGCCAGCTCCGCCGGCGACGGATGCGTTGACGAAGTTATCGTTCGGATACTTCGCCTGGAAGATCTTGATCATGGCGGCGAGGCCATCTGCTTCACCAGGACCTACCCACCACGAAAAGACTTCGACGTCCTTGGGAGCGGGCATCGCGGTCGCGGCGGGGGCTGTTGTCGGTGCAGGCATGGCGGTTGCAGCGGGCATCGCCTCAGTGGGTGCTGCAGTCGCAGGCGTTCCGCAGGCCGAAAGAACGGTCGCGGCAATCATCAGTACAGCGATAAAGCTGTACCAGCCTTTCTTGGACATGGTGTTCTTCTCCTTTTGTTGGTTTATCGGTTGCTAAGTGAGTGAAGCGACTGGTTGCATCTCGGTGGGGGGCATCACCTCCTTTTCGATGTGGGACGGGTACATCAGGATATCGTCAATCACGACCGCGGCCGCGCCGATCAGGCTGGCGTCCGGGCCGAAGGCCGATAGATTGATCTCTGCCTGGGAGACGATCTCGCTCATGGCGTGCCGCTGGACGCTCTCCCGGATGGAGGGCATCAGGAAGCGGCCCGCAGCGCTGGTTGGACCACCCAGCACGATCTGCCGGGGGTTGAAGATGTTGACGAGCACTGCGAAGCCCATGCCCATGGCGCTGCCCGTCTCGGCGAGGGCCTGGAGGGCCACGGGGTCGCCGGATTCTGCCGCGCGGATGATGATGGCGAGGGAGAGCGGCGCCCGCTCCTCCTCCATGAGGGACCGGATGAGGCTGCAATCGTGCGAGCTCTGAAGGAGCGCCGAGACCCGCTGGAGGATGGAGCCCTGGTTGACATAGGTCTCCCAGCAGCCGAGGTTGCCGCAGTGGCACGGGTTCTGGAACGGCTCGGCCATGATGGGCATGTGGCCGATCTCTCCGGAGTAGCCGCCTTTGCCGCGGTACAGCCGACCGTCGAGGAACAGACCGCCCCCCAGGCCGACGCCCGCGAACACAAACAAAAAGTCGCGCAGGTTACGCGCGACCCCGAAGAGGTATTCGGCAAGGGCGGCAGCATTGGCATCGTTCTCGACGAAGACCTTGAGCCCGGTGCCGGCGGAGAAGATCTGCCGGAAGGCGACGTTGCGCCAATGCAGGTTGGGGGCAAAGATGAGCAGGCCCTGGTCGAGGTCGACAGTGCCGGGCATGGCGAAGGAGAGGCCAAGGATGCGGCGGTCCGCGCGGCGGCACGCGGCGACGGCTTGCTCGACGAGGCGGAAGGTGAGGCCGATGGTCTCCTGCTGGGAGGCGGCCGGATCTGCGGCGGCGAGAGTGCGCCAGAGGATTCCGCCGAGGAAATCGACGAGCGCGGCGCTGACAAAGTCGACGCCCATTTCGACCGCGACGACCGCGCCGGCCTGCGGGCTCATCTGCAAGAGGGTGCCAGGGCGGCCCTTGTGCGAGGCGTCGGTGCCCGTCTCGTGGACGAGGCGGCGGTCCAGCAGTTCCTCGACCAAATCCGATATGGTGGATTTATTCAGTCCGGTTCGTCCGGCAAGCTGAGCGCGGGAAAGCGGCGCTTCATGGTAGATGATGCGCAGGACAGCGGACAGATTATGCTCACGCAGGGAAGACCGGGCCTCTGAGTTGTTGGAGCGCATGGGGGTTAGTTGGGACGACCAACTAATGCATTATAGTGCGTTATGCGGTTTTGTCAATCAGGGAATTTTGGCACAAATTGGATTTATCGGACGGTCGGTAGAGAGAGGAACGGGACGCGGATGAACGCGGAAGCACAACTGAAGTAAGCGGATGAGCCCCCTGAGGGGATCTCCGCTGTCCCCTCCGCTTCACTTCGGGGATCGATGATGCTCCGACGAGGTCCCGGCGGCAACGCGTGCCGCTGAAAGACGTGACTTTGAGTTGCTGACACGGGGTCCTCCATCCGCCCATGCCGGAATATTCGCTGCGTTGAAACGCTCCTGCACTTGTCCGACATTGGGTTTCGTTGTATGCTTGTACCCAGCGGGACTAGTCACTCAACAATCGGTGTTCGGGAGATGTAGATGCCGGTCAAGAAGACTCCGAAATCGAAGAGTGCGAACGGCGCGCCGCTGGGGATCGAATCCCAGTTGTGGCTGGCTGCGGATAAGCTGCGGGGCCATCTCGACGCGGCCGAGTACAAGAACGTCGTCCTGGGGCTGATCTTCCTCAAGTACATCTC
>DATKAF010000176.1:0-15162 GCA_035498395.1 Anaerolineales bacterium | reverse complement strand
ACCAGTGGGTGACCCCGAAAGGCGCGAAATACTTTGCCAGCCACGACCCCTCCAACGGTGAGCTGCTTGGCGAAACGGTCCAGGCCGGGCAGCCCGAGGTCGATCAAGCGGTGGCTGCGGCGCGCGCTGCGTTCCAGGGCTGGAGCGTCGCACCGGGTGTCGTCCGGGCGCGCTACCTGTATGCCCTCGCCCGCAACATCCAGAAGCATCACCGCCTCCTGGCTGTCCTCGAGTCGATGGACAACGGCAAGCCCATCCGCGAGTCGCGCGATATCGACGTGCCGCTGCTTGCCCGTCACTTCTTCTACTACGCCGGTTGGGCGCAGCTCATGGAAACCGAGCTGCGCGACTACCAGCCCGTTGGCGTGGTCGGTCAGATCATCCCGTGGAACTTCCCGCTGCTCATGCTGGGCTGGAAGATCGCTCCCGCCATCGCCATGGGCAACACCGTCGTCCTCAAGCCCGCTTCCTACACGCGCCTCAGCGCGCTGCTCTTCGCCGAGATCGTCGCCGAGGCCGGGATTCCGCCGGGCGTGGTCAACATCATCACCGGCAGCAGCAGCGCCGGCTCGATGCTGGTCACGCATCCCGACGTGGATAAGATCGCTTTCACCGGCTCCACCGACGTGGGCCGCACGCTTCGCCATCAAACGGCGGGTTCCGGCAAGAAGCTCTCGCTGGAGCTGGGAGGCAAGTCGCCGTTCGTCGTATTCGATGATGCGGACCTCGATGGGGCCATCGAGGGCGTCGTCGATGCCATCTGGTTCAACCAGGGGCAGGTCTGCTGCGCCGGCTCCCGCCTGCTGGTGCAGGAGAACGTCGCGCCGAAGTTCATCCACAAGCTCAAGGAGCGCATGCAGCACATGCGCGTCGGCGACCCGCTCGACAAAGCCATCGACATGGGCGCCATTGTCGATAAGACCCAGTGGGAGACCGTCGATCAGTGGGTGAAGACCGGCGTCAGCGAGGGCGGTCAGCTATTCCAGCCTGATATTCAGTTGCCCGAGAAGGGCCTCTTCTACAAGCCGACCCTCATCACCGGCCTTGACCCGGCTGCCGCCACCGTGCAGGAGGAGATCTTCGGCCCGGTGCTGGTCTCGCTCACGTTCCGCACGCCCGCCGAGGCCATCGCCCTTGCCAACAACACGCGCTACGGCCTGGCTGCCAGCGTGTGGAGCGACAACATCAACCTTGCCCTCGACGTTGCCAGCAAGCTGAAGGCCGGCTCGGTCTGGGTCAATTGCACCAACCTGTTCGATGGGGCTTCCGGCTTCGGCGGCTACCGCGAGTCTGGCTTCGGGCGCGAAGGCGGCCAGGAAGGACTGTACGAATACCTCCGTCCGAAGTGGATGCCTCGCCCGCGTCCCGACCTTGCCTCGCTCGGTCTCGATACGGCGAACAACACGCCTACTCGACCAACAAAGTGGGGCGAGCACGTCCCGACCCGCCCTCTTATTCCGCCTGCCGGTTCTGGCACCCTCTCATCCAACGGCAAGGGTGAGGCCGTCTCCGAGCGTGCCAATGGTCACGTGTTGCCTCGTGTCGACCGCACGCCCAAGATGTACATCGGCGGTAAGCAGGTTCGCCCAGACGGAGCGTACACGCTCGACGTGCTGAACCCCAAAGGGCAGCTCATCGGTCAGGTGGGCGACGGCAACCGCAAGGACATCCGCGAAGCCGTGGAGGCTGCGCACGCCGCGCATCTATCCAAGCCCGGCTGGGCCATGCGTCATGGCTACAACCGTTCCCAGATCCTGTACTTCATCGCCGAGAACCTCGATGCCCGCAACGCCGAGTTCGTCGAGCGCATCGTCGAGATGACGGGCCGGACGCGCAAGTCCGCCCAGTCCGAGGTGGATGCCTCCGTCGAGCGCCTCTTCAGCTACGCCGCCTGGGCCGACAAATACGGCGGCAGTGTGCAGGAGACCACCCTGCGCGGCATCACGGTTGCGGTAAATGAGCCGATCGGCGTGGTCGGTATCGCCTGCCCCGATGAGTTCCCGCTGCTCGGCTTCGTCTCGCTCATGGCGCCCGCCATCGCCCGCGGCAATACCGTCGTGATGATCCCCAGCCAGAAATATCCGCTCAGCGCCACCGATTTCTACCAGGTGCTGGACACCTCCGATGTGCCGGGCGGCGTCGTGAACATCGTTACCGGCGACCGCGATCATCTTGCGAAGACCCTCATCCAGCACGAGGACGTGGATTCGGTCTGGTACTTCGGCTCGGCCGAGGGCAGCTATTACACCGAGTTCGAATCCGCCGCGAACATGAAGCGCACCTGGGTGGGCAGCGGCCTGCCCCGCAACTGGATGGAGCGCGAGCAGGGGGAGGGCCACGAGTTCCTCCACGAGGCCACCCAGGTTAAGAATATCTGGGTGCCGACCGGCGAATGAGTCGCAGAAGCCCGGGAGACCATGCCTGTCTCACGGGCTTCTTCTTTTGATGTTCGACTTCTTCCCTGCGACCGCTATCGCTTTCCCACAATTCCCTTCGAAATCCCTGCCATGCGCTTATAATCGGCGCATTTGGCCGCGCCGGGTGCGGCTGCCGGTAATCGCTGCTTGGTGACCCGCTTTGATTAGAGGATGGCAAAATGATCATGCACTACACCGAGCTTGGCAAAGGTCTCCGCCTCGTCAAGCTGCATGGCAGGCTGGACATGGTCGGGGCCAACGAGATCGAGAGCGAATTCGCTGCCAGTTGTGCGGCCGACCACACCACCGTCCTGGTGGACTTGTCCGACGTCGAATTCCTGACCTCGTTCGGCATGCGGTTGCTGGTTTCCAATGCGAAGACGGTTGCGGAGCGCGGCGGCCGCATGGTTGTCGCCGGCCCGGCCCCGCATGTGAAGGACACGCTCGACGTGAGCGGTGTCAGCTCGATCATCCCCATCTACGAAAGCGTGGCCTCGGCCAGGTCAGCTTTGCACCAGCCCTAGCATTACCGTTCCTTCCAGGTGATACCGGTCCGAAAACTAATAAGAATCACCGGCTGCCTCACGGGTGATACGGCTTCTGCATCTTTGAAACGTAGCTGATCCGCGAGAGGTCGATCATATCCGTATCGGCCGGGCTGACCAGCGGCACAATGCAGTTCTCGAACTGCGGGAATCCGTACACGGCGTAGCTGCCATCCGGCAGTTTCACATTGCTGCCGGTCGTGGCGAAGAAGTGCCGGGTCATATCGATCTGCGCCGGCTCGCCCGGGATCGGCGGCGGAGCTTTCTTGCTGTTCAGCGTGTAGATCTCCATGCGGCCCCGGTACGGGGTGCCGGTCACCATCTCGTGCGTCGCGCCTCCGCAGGTGAGGCTGTGGATCGCAAAGTTGCCGGTATCTGGCCCGGTCCCGTTCGTGAACGCCCGGTTCGATGCCACCAGGCTCTCCCATGCCTGCTCGAAATCCGCATCCTTCATCCCCGGGTTGCACACGCGCAGGATGCCTCTCCAGTATGCCTCCCACGCGGGTGTTACAGGGTTGCTCGCCCCCGAATACAACGGGCACGTCTCCGGCACAGGGTTTTTGAGGTCGCGCGGCTTGTAGTCGTACCTCGCGAGCTCATGGTCCCACAGCACGAAGCACAGCTTTCTGCCGGCGTATGTCACGGTCGGGATCGGGCTTGGGACGGCCGTCGGCTGCCTGGCGGTTGGCGTGGAGGTCGCCCGCTGCGGCGCGCATGCCGCCAGCATCATCGCGCCGGTCCCGATGCCCGCCGCCTTCAGGAAATCCCGCCGTGATAGCCCGCTTGCTCTCGTACTCTGGTCTGTCATTCGGTTCCCATCACTCTCCGTTCAGGATGTGCAGCATCTGTGAGACGAGCCCCTCGACGTACATCCCGTTGCTCAGCAGCACGAATCCGTACCTGCCATCCCGCCGCAGCGAGATGTAGCTCGTAAAACCGTACGTCGCGCCTACCTTCGAGAGCCTCTCGTCCGTCGTTCCGAGTGCGTCGATGTCCCAGCCCAGCGCCGCGCCTGTACGCGCGTCCCTTCCTTCCGCTTGCAGCGACTGCGCCAGGTTGATCGGCCCTGCCAGCGGCGTAGTCTCCGGCTCCATGTTCTCCAGCAGGAATCGCGTCATGTCGTCCAGCGTCGAGTGCATGTAGCCCGCGCTGCTCAGCGCGCCGGACTGCGGGAAGTTGCCCGCCGGCGATCCGCCATACGTGTACCCGTGTGCCAGCCTGCCGGTCTGGCCCTGGTTCAGCGCCTCGCGCGTGTCGGGCAGGCCGAGCGGCTGGCTGACCGATTGGAACTCCAGTGCATCGAAATCCGTGCCCCCCTGCCGCGCCAGCATGTCTCCCAGCAGCGCGTACCCGAGGTTGGAATAGGAGTACTCCGCGCCCGGCGCCCGCGGCAGCCGGTAGCCGTTGAGCCATTGATAGAGCGCCCCGATATCGTCCGTGGCCGGATCACGCGGCAGCCCGGAGCGGTGCGTCGCCAGGTCGAGCAATGTGATCGGCTTGTTCTTGTACGCCGGAGCCCGGATGCCGTCTGGAAGATACTTCTGGATGCGGTCATCCAGCTTCACGTCCCCCGCGAGGACCGCTTGCGCCAGCAGGATGCCGGTGAACAGCTTGGTGATGGAGCCGATCTCATACACCGTGCTCGACGTTACCGCCTCGCCGCCTCCCCTGGCGGTCGTACCGTAGTTGAACTGTTCTTCCTCCAACACGCCCGTCTGCGGGTTGCGTACCACCACGGCCACGCCCAGCGCCGAATTGTTGTCCTGCTCCAGGTACCATGCTGCCAGCTTGTTCACCTGGGTCTCGATGCTGTCGTTGCTCAACGGCTGCGCGGTGGGCGTCTCGCCCGGGTTCGGCGAGATGGTCGCAGTCGCCATGTCCGTCGCCGTTGCCCCAGCCGTGGGCGATGAGATCGCCTCCGCCGCAGTGGAAACTGGCGCGGCCTGGCTGGTGGGTGATGCCGCGTGCGAGCACGCGGTCAGTCCGATCAGCAGCGCGCCCAAGCATGTTCGTTGAAACCGGTTCATGGAGTGGGGAGGCAATCGACGGGCAGGCCCAGGCTTGGAACGCCTCGTGCCGCGTCTTCGGACATGAGAGGCGGGCGTGAGTCTGCTACCAGATGGTCAGCCCGCCATTATAGCACCCCGCTTCAGCCGCCCCCTATGGCCGCGACTATTCCCGCCTGAGGACTGCGCGAGCCCCTCCGCGTCGATTGATTGTCGCCGCCCGCCATGTTACACTAGCGGTTAAGTTTTTCCTTATTCGCCATGGATCCTGTTGAACCCCTTCATGCCTTTGGGCAGATCAAGCTGCTGGCCGACCCGCGCCGCCTCGCGGTCCTCCGCCTGCTCATGGCCCGGCCCGCCACGCTCACCCAGCTCGCCGGCACGCTGGGCCGTTCCCCGGCCTGGGTCCGTCACCATCTCCGTATCCTGGAGGACGCGGGCCTCGTCGAGCTTTCGCAGGTCCGCACCACGGGCACGGTGACCGAGAAGTACTACCGCGCCCATGCCTCTGCCTTTCTCTTGCAGCAGGTCATCCTCCCGAAGACCCGCAAGCCCGTGGTCATTTTCGCCGGCAGTCATGACCTGGCGCTGGAAGACATGGCCGTTTCGCTCGCCCGCCATCTGACCATGCTCTCGATGCCCGTCGGCTCCCTGGATGGGCTTGTCGATCTTCGACAGGGTCTTTGCCAGCTCTCCGGTGCGCATCTCCTCGACCCGAACGGCGAATACAATACGCCCTTCGTTCGCCACCTCTTCCCCGACCGTGATGTGCGCCTCATCACGCTTGCGGAGCGCACCCAGGGCCTGATGCTTGCCCCCGGCAACCCCCGTTCCATCGCGGCTCTGGATGACCTCCAGCGCCCCAATGTTCGCTTCGTCAACCGCAATCCCGGCTCCGGTACCCGCCTGTGGCTGGATGCCGAGTTCAAGCGCCGCGGCATCCGCATCGATCGTGTTCGCGGTTACGACCGGGACGTGAAGACGCACACCGAGGCGGCCTCGCTGGTGCGGTCCGGCAGGGCCGACTGCGCTCTCGGCCTCCAGGCCGCCGCCGCGCGTCACGGGCTGGCGTTCATCCCCCTGTTCGAAGAGCGCTATGACCTCGTGCTGCTGCGCGAGAACGAGCGCGTGCTCGCGCCTCTGCTGGATCACATGCAGACCGCAGCCTTCCGTATCGGTCTCAACTCGCTGCCGGGCTACAATTCCGCCCGCAGCGGTGAGCAAATTTTCCTGTAGGAGAGAGAAACATGAGATCACGCTCGCTTGTCCCTGGCATCCTTCTGGCGCTTGCACTGGCGCTTTCCGCCTGCACGCCAGCAGCCACGCCCGTGCCGACCTTCGTCATGGGCGTTTCCACCCAGGCTCCGACCGCCGTGCCCCCCGCAACCGCTGTATCAACTCCGATCCCTGCCAGCCCGAAGAACCCCAACCTCATCATGGCGACCACCACCTCGACCCAGGACTCGGGCCTGCTCGATGTGCTCGTCCCCATGTTTGAGGATCAAACCGGCTACAAGGTCAAGGTTGTTGCCGTCGGCAGCGGCCAGGCGCTCACGATGGGGCAGCAGGGCAATGCCGACGTCCTCCTGGTGCATTCGCCCGCCGCCGAAAAGACCTTTATGACGGGTCAGTATGGCAAGGACCGTGACCTGGTGATGCACAACGATTTCATCATCGTCGGTCCTGCCTCCGACCCTGCCGGCATCAAGGGTGATTCCAGCGCCGTGGACGCCTTCAAGAAGATTGCCGCGGCCAAGGCTCCCTTCATCTCGCGCGGCGACCAATCCGGCACCAATACCAAGGAGCTCGGCATCTGGAAGAGCGCCAGCATCGACCCCGCCGGGACCAAGGCCCCGTGGTACAGCGAGAGCGGGCAGGGCATGGGTTCCACGCTCACCATCGCCTCCGAAAAGGAAGCCTACACTCTCACCGACCGCGCCACCTACCTCGCCAACAAAGCGAACCTCCAGCTGGATGACCTTGTGGAGGGCGACAAGTCTTTGCTGAACGTCTATCATGTCATCACGGTCAACCCCGAGAAGTGGCCCGCCGTCAACTACCAAGGCGCGGACGCCTTTGCGAAGTGGATCACCTCGGCACCCATTCAGGATGTGATCGGCAAGTTCGGAGTCGACAAGTTCGGACAGCAGTTGTTCATCCCCGACGCTAACAAGACCGACGCCGACCTCGGCTTGTAGCAACGTTCTCTGCTGGCGGGTAGTTCCGGCACCCTTCCGGGGTCGAGACCAGATTATCCTGGTGATCTAGTAGGGGCACGGGCGAGATGCAGCAGGGTCGTGTCATGCAATCGTCCCGCCGTGCCCCTACGGACGGCCTCGGCGGGGTCGAAACCAGCCGCTCTGATCCGCGGCCTTCCGCGTTCATCTGCGTACCGTTGACCCTATGCCTTTCAACTCCGAGCTTCTCCAGATCACTCTTCTCTCGCTTCAGATCTCCGCGACCGCCACCGCCATCAGCCTGCTGCTTGGCCTGCCTCTCGGCACCGCCCTGGCCCTCGGCAAGTTCCCCCTGCGCGGCTTCTTCATGAGCGCCGTCAATACCGGCATGGGACTCCCGCCGGTCGTCGTCGGCCTTTTCGTCGCCATGATGCTGTGGCGGTCCGGCCCGCTGGGCAGCCTCGATCTCATCTACACTCCCGCTGCCATGATCATCGCCCAGGTGGTCATCGCCTTCCCGGTCGTCAGCGGCCTCACCGCCGCCGCCCTTCAGGCGCTCGATCCGCGCCTCCGCTTGCAACTGCTCGGCCTCGGCGCCTCCCGCCTTCAGATGGTCTGGATGCTGTGGCGCGAGGCTCGCCTGCCACTACTGGCCGCCCTGATGGCGGGTTTTGGCGCGGTCATCTCCGAGGTCGGCGCCTCGATCATGGTCGGCGGCAACATCCGCTATCAGACGCGTGTCCTCACCACGGCCATCGTGCTCGAGACCAGCAAGGGCGAGTTCCCGACTGCCGTCGCACTCGGCGTTCTGCTGCTCATCATTACCTTCCTCGTCAACTGGGCGCTCACCTCCATCCAGCAGAGAGGGGCACGGCGATGACCCCCCTGATCGAGATCCGCGACCTGCTGGTGCAGCGCGGCGGCCGCACCGCCTTGCACGTCGACTCATTGGACGTGGTCCGGGGCGAGGTGCTGGCCCTCGTCGGCCCCAATGGCGCGGGTAAGAGCACCTTGTTGCTGGCGTTTGCCCGCCTGATCGCCATCGCGGGCGGCTCTGTCCGCTATGACGGCCGCCTTCTCGCGACCTGGAGGGCCCTCGAATACCGCCGCAGGCTCTCCTATGTCTTTCAAGACCCGCTCCTCCTGGACATGTCTGTCGAGCAGAATGTGGCCCTCGGTCTGCGCTTTCGCGGCGTGGAAAACAGGGAGGCCCGCATTCGCGCCTCCGTCTGGCTGCAGCAACTGGGGATCGACGCGCTCGCACCCCGGCGTGCCGTCGAGCTCTCCGGAGGCGAGGCACAGCGCGTCAGCCTTGCCCGCGCCCTCGTCCTCGACCCGGAGCTCCTGCTCCTCGACGAGCCTTTTGCCGCCCTCGACCCTCCCACCCGTGCCCGGCTGCTCGACGATCTTCTGCCTCTTCTCCGGCAGGACGGCCGCACCACGGTCTTCGTCACGCACGACCTCCAGGAGGCTGCCCGCCTCGGACAACGCATCGGCGTCATAGCCGGCGGGCGCCTTCGCCAGGTTGGGACCGCCTCGCAGATCAAGACCGATCCGGCCGACGACGAGGTCGCCGCCTTCCTCTCATCCCTTTAGTGGGCTACGCCCTCCGCGACATCGCCACGCCCTCATCATCTTGAATACCAGTCCAGCGCGGATCGCTCTATCATTTCCGATCCCCCATTTTCGATTTCCACAGACGATCGCCGGTTATCCTCGCGATGTGCCTGGCGAATCGTCTCCGCTTCACATTCCCCATTTCCCATGAACCATTCCTCCCAATGGGTGGTATTATGCTTGTGAGGGAGGCGGCAAACTCATCCATTCTTCGCGCCCGCACTGCCAGGAAAGCGTGAAAAACATCAATGGGTGTTAAAAAGACTCAGATGCCATCTGGTAGGGGCAATGGCAGGAACGGCAGGGCCAAGCCCAAGACGGCCCCGCGCTTGAAACAAGCGAAGTCCGCTATTGCCCCTCCGCCCAACGTCACCGGCCCGACCGTCGTCGGGATCGCCGGCTCCGCCGGTTCCCTCGCCGCGCTGCAATCGTTCTTTGGCGCGCTGCCCGCTGAGACGAACATGGCGTTCGTCGTCATCACGCACCTGTCTCCCGATCATGAGAGCCACCTGGCCTCCCTGCTGCAGCCGCACACCCAGATGGCGGTTACGCAGGTCAATCGGAAACTGCTGGTCAAGCCCAACCAGGTATATGTCATCCCTCCCAGCAAGAACATTTTAATCACCGATGCTCATGTCGATGTGGCGGACTTCGAGGAGCCGCGCAACCAGCGCACCCCCATCGATTTCTTCTTCCGCTCGCTGGCTCGCAGCCACCGGGACGCGGTAGCCATCATTCTCTCGGGTGGCGGCACCGATGGCTCGGTGGGCGTCAAGCAGATCAAGGAAGAGGGCGGCCTCATCATGGTGCAGGACCCGGAGGAGGCGGAATATCCCAGCATGCCGAATGCCGCCATCTCGACGGGCCTGGTCGATGTCATCCTTTCGACGAGGGCCCTAGCGGCACGGCTGATCGAGTATGCCCGCCATATCCCCGAGCTTCCCCGGGATATCGAAACGCTGGAGGATCACGAGTGGGGCCTGGTGCAGGCCATCCTGGCACAAGTCCAGCGCCGCACCAAGCACGACTTCAGCCAGTACAAGCGCTCGACGATCCTGCGGCGCGTCCGGCGGCGCATGCTGCTGAACAGCCACCCCACGCTGGAGATGTACCTCGAGCATGTCCGCACCCATCCCGCCGAATCGTTTGCGCTCCTCAACGACCTGCTCATCGGCGTTACCAACTTCTTCCGCGATCATCCAGCCTGGGATGCCTTGAAAGCGGAGGTGCTCCCGTCGATCTTCAAGAACAAGGGGATCACGGATCCGATCCGCGTATGGAGCGTTGGCTGCGCCTCCGGCGAGGAGGCCTATTCGCTCGCCATCGTCCTGCTGGAAGTGGCTGCGAGCCTGGATGAGAACCGGACCATCCAGATCTTCGCCTCCGATATTGACGACGATTCGCTGGCGCGTTCCCGCGAGGGCCTGTATCCGGCAGCCATCGAGGCGGATGTCAGCCCGGAGCGCCTGGAGCGTTTCTTCGTCCGCCAGGCCAATCACTACCAGGTGCGCCGTGAGCTGCGTGACATGCTCCTGTTCACGCCGCACAGCGTGCTGCGTGACCCGCCCTTCTCCCACCAGGACCTGATCGTCTGCCGGAACCTGCTGATCTACCTGCAGCGCGATATCCAGCAGTACGTCCTGGACATCTTTCATTATTCTCTCAACCCCGGAGGCTTCCTCTTCCTTGGCAACTCGGAGACCGCCGCCGGCAAAGAAGACCTGTTCCAGACCCTGGACAAAGGGAACCACATCTACCAGACTCTGCCATGGCGGTCAGAAATCCCCCATGTCCCCACGGTGCCGCTCGTTGTTCGCCGGACCGACCAACCGCACGCGCTGGCGGGTTTGCGCCCCATGCCTCCTCGTCCCTCCGCGGAGCCTTATCTTCTCGAGGAACAGCACCGGAAGTCGCTGGAGACCTTTGGCCCTCC
Organism: Anaerolineales bacterium; assembly: GCA_035498395.1. GTDB lineage: Bacteria > Chloroflexota > Anaerolineae > Anaerolineales > Villigracilaceae > Fen-1038. Next base: position 4,467 of record DATKAF010000176.1, on the reverse strand, counting down.
CAGCATCCTGGTCTCCGGCGATTACACCATTTTACATGTCTCCGATACGGCGGGCCGCTACTTGAACCAGCCCAAAGGGCCGATCACCAGCGAACTGCTCAGGCTGGCCCGACCGGAGCTGCAGGCTGAACTGCGCGCCTGCCTGTTCCAGGCACTCGAAAAGAACCGGTCCACGGTAAGCGCGCCTCTTCTGCTGCACCTGGATGGCGTACCGCGTCTGGTCATCATCTCGGTTAACCCGCGCACCGAGCCCACGCAGTCCGGGCAAGCAGCGGAAAAGCAGGCGCTGATCGTCTTCCTGGAAGACGATCCGCTGCCCGAGCCGCTTACCGAGTTCGATATGGAACGGGCGGAAGGGCGCAACCTGGACCAGCTGACCTTGCGCGCCTCCCAGTTCGAGGTCGAGGTGCGCCGCCTGCGTGACCAGCTACAGAGCACCCAGGAAGAGTACGACAGTTCCACCGAGGAGATGAAGGCCGCCAACGAGGAGCTCCAGTCCATCAACGAGGAATACCATCTCACCACGGAGGAGCTGGAGACCAGCAAGGAAGAGCTGGAGGCGGTCAACGAGGAGCTGCAGACGGTCAATAACGAGCTGAAGGGCAAGCTGGATGAGATCTCCCGCGCCCACCGCGACCTTGAGAACGTCATGGGGGCCATGGAGATCGCCACGCTGTTCCTCGACCACGGGCTCCGTATCGTGCGCTACACGCCCGGCCTCTCTGATTTCTTCAACATCCTCAAGACGGATATCGGCCGTCCCATTGACCACCTGAGCAACAAGCTGGGCGACTACGCCGAGCTTGCCCGCGACGCGCAGCACGTCCTCAACACCCTCAGCGTCATCGACCGCGAAGTGCGGGCTACCAACGGGGAGTGGTACTTAATCCGGCTGCGCCCATACCGCACCATCGAAGACAAGATCGAAGGCGTGGTCATCACCTTCGTCGATGTGACGCCGCTCAAAAAGGCCGAGAATCAGCTCCGCCAGCTCAACGAGACACTGGAGGGCCGCGTCGAGACGCGTACGCAGGAGCTCCAGGCTGCCAACCTCCGCCTCGAGCAGATCAGCAACCTGTTCTCCACCCTCTTCAACGTCAACCCGATCCCGACCTCCCTGACCCGGTTGGAAGACGGACGCTTCATCGACATCAATGTAGCCTATACCGCCTTCTTCGGGGTTACCCGCGAAGAGGCGGTCGGCCGCACATCCCGCGAACTGCTGCTGCCGTTCCAGGGGAGCCAGCGCGCCGTGCTCGTCCGGGAGGTCAAGAAGAACGGTGTCGTCCGCGATGTGGAGATGGAGCTGACGCTCCGCTCCGGTGAGCACCGGACCGTTCTTGCCTCCCTGCAATATCTCGACCTCGACAGCACCGAGGCCCTGCTGTCCGCCTTTATCGACATCACCCCGCGCGTCGAGGCCGAGCGCCAGGTGCGCACGCTGGCCGCCAGCCTCACTGCCGCCGAGCAGAAGGAGCGCTATCGCATCTCCAAGATCCTGCACGATGATCTCCAGCAGCGGCTCTTCGCCATTAAGATGCAGCTCTCGTTCCTGCGCACGGCCGACCAGGGGAACAGCCAGGAAGGTATTCAGGCGGAGGTCGAGGACCTGGAAAACTGGCTGTCGGATGCGATCGAGACGACCCGCCGCCTGAGCGTCGACCTCAGCCCGGTCATCTTGCAGGGCAAGAGCCTCTCCGATTCCGTCGCCTGGCTCGTCGACGATATGCGTGAGCGTTACGGGCTGGATACGGATTACCGGGTCAAGGGTGAGCTGCCCGACCTGGATGACCACCTGCGCGTCCTCCTGTTCGAAGCCCTCCGGGAGTTCATGTTCAACGTCGTCAAACATAGCGATGTCCTGAAAGCCGACCTGGTGCTGGAGCATGCCGCCGGGAATGTGCGTGTCTCTCTCACCGACCACGGCAAGGGTTTCGATACGGAGAGGGTCCTGAACGATCCCAAGACCTCCCGCGGCTTGCTCGATATGAGCAACCGTCTCCAGCTGCTGGGCTGCGAGATGACGGTCGTCTCCCGTCCCGGTGATGGAACTCAGATCACGATCGAGGTTCCCGTCTAGGCTCCGCCCATGCCGTCCATTTTAGTGGTCGAGGACCATCCGCTCTTTGTCAATTCGCTGGTGCGCCTGCTCCGGGACCGGGGCAAGTACGATGTGACCGCGGTCGGCTCCGCCGAGCAGGCTCTTGAGCAGTTGCGGAATGGCTCCCACTACGACCTGGCGCTGGTCGATATCTCCCTGCCGGGCCGGAACGGCATCGAGCTGGTCAACGATATCCGGGCCGGCGTGCCGGACTTGCCGTGCATGATGGTGTCGGGTCATGTGACACCGATCTACTTTCACGACTCCCTCCATGCGGGCGCCCGCGGGTACGTGCTCAAAGAGGATATCAACGGCATCCTGGAAGGTGTGCGTCAGGTGCTCAAAGGCGGCACCTTCGTCAGCCGCCAGCTCCGTTCTCCCCGCGACGACCCCAGGACCCAGTAACTGCATCTGGTTGTCGAGTAGTGGCGCAAAGCGCCACGTATCGAGACCAACGCCCTGTGCTCGTCCGCGTTCGCTGTTCCTACGCACCTGCATTTTCCCCGGTTGGCCAATATGAAATAGCCGCCTTTTGTGATATAAGAACACGAATTTCTTTACACGCCGTTGCTGGAGCCCGGGGGCGGGCGGGAACGCGAAGCACACTTCTGGAGCAAGCGGCGAGGCGCCTGATCGCTTCGTCGAGTCCGGCCCTGTGCGGCTGGAGGGCGCAACTGCACACGTCGTGTCGGATGCTTCCGTTTGAATAGGAACTCTTTCATGGCAGCCATCCTGGTGGTTGAGGATCATCCCGCATTTTCCCAGTCCATCGTACGTCTTCTAAAGAGCCGCAGCGGCTTCGAGGTCACCGCCGTGCAGAGCGCCGAGCAGGCCGTTGATCAGCTTCCCGGCCTGAGTGTCAATCTCGTCCTAATCGACATTTCCCTGCCCGGCATGAGCGGCATCCGCCTCATCGAGTCAGTCCGGGAGATCAAGCCCGGCCTGCCCTGCCTGATGCTGTCCGGTCATGTCACGCCCAGCTACGTCGAGCAGTCGATGGCTGCCGGGGCCCGCGGTTATATCCTCAAGGACGATATACCCGGCATCTTCGAAGGCATCAAGGAGGTCCTTTCCGGCGGGACATTCATCAGTGAAGCGCTGCACAAGCCGCAATGAGGCGCCCCGAGCGTGGCGTGCCGACCCAACGTTATACAGCATATGATGGACACAGAGCCTCAGCAGCGCACCACGGCCTCCGTCCTGGTGGTGGATGATCACCCGGTCTTCGTCGTGGGCCTGACCCGCCTCCTGTTCGAGCGCGGCCCGTATGATGTGGCGAGCTCCGGGACCGCCGAGCAGGCGCTGGCCTACGTGCAGCAGGAGAAGGCCGATGTGGTGCTGGTCGATATCGCCCTGCCGGATAAGAGCGGGCTCTGGCTGATCCAATCCATTCACAACGTGAAGCCGGAGCTTGCCTGCCTCGTGCTCTCCGGCTACTCGATCGGGCTCTACGTGCAGGAGGCCATCCGGAACGGCGCCCGCGGCTATGTCCTCAAGGATGATGTCCCCGGCATCCTGGAGGGGATCCGTGCGGTGCTCGACGGCGGCACCTACTTCAGCGAGGCTTTGCGGAACGACGGGAAATAACGGTCCTGCCTCGGAGGCTGCGGCTTCTCAACGCAAAGCGCAAAAAAGAGGATGGGCGACAGCAGCCACCCATCCTCTTTTTGTGTTGGTATTGAGTTTTCCATGTAAAGACAGTGCGCCCGCCAGGCTCCATGCGAGCAGTTACGCCGGAACGGCTACGCCGTCCATCAACGCCACGAACTCCTCTTTCGAAAGCGTCTCCTGCTCCAGCAGGGCGCGGGTCACGCGCTCCATGGCGTCCCGCCTCTCGGTGACGAGGCGCTTCGCCTCGGCGTAGCACTCGTTCAGGATCTGCTCGATGGCCTGATCGCGCGCCTCGAACGTCTTCTGTCCGCTCTGCGGCGTGGCCAGTGCCTCGTATCCGGCGGGCCGGCTGAAGACGCGCAGGCCGGTGGCGCTCATGCCGAGCCGCATGACCATCTCCTCTGCCAGCTCGGTCGCAACTTGCAGGTCATTCGATGCGCCGCTGGTGATATCGTTGCAGAACACTTCCTCGGCCACGCGGCCGCCCATCAGCCCGGTGATGCGCGCCAGGATCTGGTTGCGCGACATCAGGATGCTGTCCTGCTCGGGCAGCGCCATGGTGAAGCCGCCCATGCGCCCGCGCGGGATAATCGTCACCTTATAAACCGGGTCGGAGTGCGGCAGCGAATGCATGACCACCGCGTGACCGGCCTCGTGATAGGCGATCGTGCGGCGCTCCTGCTCGGCCATGACGCGGCTTTTCTGCTGGATGCCGCCTGTCAGCGCTTTCTCGACCGCTTCCTGGAAGTCTTGCA
>DATKAF010000175.1:0-7895 GCA_035498395.1 Anaerolineales bacterium | reverse complement strand
ATACGGAGCGTCGCCTGCCTGCTGCCAGGCGAGGTAGGGGCGAATATCAGGCTCACCGTGCAACTCTTCCCGGCCGCAAGCGTCTTGTTGGAACACGTGTTGCCGGCAATACGGAATTGGTTTGGATTGCTGCCGGAAAGGGTCAGGCTGCCGATCTTCAGTGCGGCGGTGCCGCGGTTGGTGATGGTCAGCACCTTGACAGGCGAGCTCTTACCGACCATGATGATACCGAAGCTCCATGCAGTCGGTTTGGCTTCCAGAGCAGGGCCTGGGATCCTGGTGGGAGTCGATGTGCTGGTCGGGGTGCGGGTCGGCGTACTGGTCCTGGTGGGCGTCGGCGTTCTGGTAGGCGTGCTGGTAGGCGTGCTGGTCGGCGTGTGGGTTGGAGTTAGGGTCTTCGTTGGCGTCGGCGGATTCGAACCGGTCGTCTCAATCACGAGCTGCGGCCAGAAATCTGCTGCGTTCCGGCTGTCGAAACGCATCTGCGTGCTGCTTGTGGTAGTGATCGCCAGGTCGTAGAGCCCGTTGTCGCGCACCAACGCGGTGACATCCGTGCTGACCCACGTCCCAAGAGCGAAGCTGCCGGATGTGTCGACCACCGAACCGGCAGACGGCGCATTCGAGTGCGTGATCTGCGCCTCATCCCAGCCCTGGTTGCTCACGCCGCGCACCTGGTACCCGGCCGGCGACGATGTGGCGCTGTGGAGCTTGAGGGTGGCCTTTGTGATGACGCCGGGGATGTCGCTGACCCGGAAGCGCAGGTAGCCCCGATAGTCTGGCGAGCCGTCCACGATCAGGGTGCCGGAAAGCCCGAAGTTGGTGGCCGGCGCGTCGGCTGAGACGTAAGCACTGGCAACCGGGGAGAACACATACGTCGCGGTGGCGGGTGTCGTGACGGTATCCCCATCGGATGGCGCCGAGTGGTTGCCGGAGGCATCAAAGGCATCGATGGTGTATACGTATGCCGTAGAAGGCACTACACCGGTATCGGAGAACTCGAGGGTGGAAGCATCGGTGGTGGCGATCAACTGGCCGTCGCGATAGACTGTGTAACCGCGCACGCCCGTGTCGTCGGAAGAGGCGGCCCAAGTCACATTCACCTGCGCGCCGCCGCTGGGCGTCGCTTCCACATGCTGGGGCCGGCTGGGTGGGTTGCTTTCCGTGCCGCTCGCGCTCAGGTGCTGCACATCGAACGAGGAGCCCAGTGAATTGATGGGCGTGATCGTCACGTCCGGGCCATCCACGCTCACCTTGAGAAAGTGATAGACCTGGCCAGCGCGGATCGGTGCTGGCGCAGACCCGCAGCCCTTCCCGGTGGTGGTGAATTTGATGGCGTAGGCGTCGAAGGACGAACAGGTACCGAGCGTCCCAAGTGTCGCGCCGCCGCCGCCCGTGACATAGCTGGGCAGGCCGACCGCGCTGGCGGTGTTGCGCTCGTAGATGTGCGCGTGCCCGTTGAACGCCGCGATGACGCCGTACTGGTGGAGCAGGCCTTCCAGGCTGTTGGCGCCGCGGAGATAGGTGTCCGAGTTCTCATCAGGGTCGTCGCTGTAGAGAGGGTAGTGGAACGCCGCGAACTTGACCGCCGAGGGATGGCTTGCCAGATCGGACCTCAGCCACTGATACTCCGGAGAGGAAGCCGTCCACTTGTAATCGTAGTCCACCTTGTAGGGGCTCGCGGTCCCAAAATTGCTGTCGCTCCAGGCGGCATCCAGGATATAAATGCGCGCCAGGCCGGCATCGAAGGCATACCACGCGGCAGGATAGCTGGCCGAGGTCGTCCCGTCCAGGCAGCAGTACGTCTTCCTGGCGTAGCTGCCGGCGGAGGCCGCCACGGCTTGCTCCTGCGGGAAATTCAGGATCATCGGGTGGACAGGATCCCCGTTACTGATGCCATGATTTCCGGAGGCTGGGAAAATGGCCACCGAGGAGCCGGGTACCTTCCAGAATGAGGACCCGAAGACCGCGCTGGTGTCTGCGCCTGTCTGGACCAGATCGCCAAAGTTTTTCTGGCTGCCAGCCGGGTAGCTGTTATCACCGGATGTCAGAGCGAAACGCGCCCCGCTGGTCTTGATCAGCGACATGAGCGCGGCCTGGTAGGGGTTGGTGCCGTTGGCATTCACGTAGCCCCAATCGCCGAAGACGACAAACGAGAACGGCTCGCCGGAGCCGGGCGGCACCTGCGCGTAGAACTTCGGTGAGGGGTCGCCGCCCAGCAGGTCGACCTCCGTGGAGGGGCCGGAGCCAAGATAGACGCGATAACAATACTGCTCGCCGGGCAGCACGTGCAACGCGGCCTTCCACTGGTATTCTGCAGCGCCGTTCACAGTCAGGTTGGCGCGGGTCGCAGCCTGGTAGTGAGCTGTGCAGGACTCGCTACCCACCCTGCCCCAACGGATGGCGGCGGTGGAGTAGGACTGATCCGTTGCCCAGCTGACCGTCGCATACTGGGTCACGAGATCGGTCAGGTATGGATAACGGCGCAGATGAGAACTGTAACTTTCAACGACGGAGCGCGCCGAGGCAGAGACAACCGAAAAGAGGAGGATGCATGGCGCGAAGAAGAGCGCCAATTTGAGCCCCGGTCGAAGCAAAGTGGACATGGGAGGTGGCTTTCTGGCTGCATGTAACTCTAAGTTGGTGGTCCGTCACTTGCCATTCCATCATGGGGCAGGGCAGCGAATAAGACCGTCAGCGAAGCGAGTGTCTCACACCAGTCTTTGCGATGTCATTAGCCCGACGCGTGTCTGGATCAATGCCAGAGGCGATTTCGGCGCAGAATATAGCACGATTTTCTGAGAATTACAATGCAATTTATCATAAAAATGTGGATCGCTGTGAGGCGGGGTACTAGCAAAGTGCCAGCATCACAAAAAGTGAGTCCGGCGCGGGTGAGCCGGACTCTTGTATTTAAGCGCTGGTGAAAGGGGAACACCGCTAGGGACAGTGGAAGTTCCAGGTGACCTGCTGCGATAGGCCTGCATCATTATAGGCGGCCACCGCGTACGCAATGCTGGAGCCGTATGTGAAGGGAGTCTTGTCGGTATAGGTAGTCTGCGTGGCGGGGACATCGGCGATCTGGCTGCCCTCCCGGTAGATGCGGAAACCGTTGGGAGCGCCGCCATTTGATACGTTCCATGCGAGGATGGTTGTCAGTGTGGTGTTATCGCAACTGAAATTCCACGCGCCGCGGCTCGGCTTGCCCGGCACGCTCACCGAGACGGCCGGCGGTGTAACCTGCGGCAGCGACTGGTAGTCTCCAGTGGGCGTGGCATCTTGGATGGAGACCCAGCACAAATCCTTGCTGGCAGGATCGAGGACGATCCAGTAGTTGTCCGCGGTATCCTGCCCGGCGAGGTCGACGCTGGTCCCGGCAGGGTAATTGGCGATGACCTTGAAGTCCGTGCCCGGCCCGCTGCGGCAGGCGGCATTGTCCGTGTTGATGAACAGTAGGGCCTGGGCGGTGGGCGCGCCCGTCTGAGAATCCGGCGAGAGGGGGGCGGCGGTTGGTGAGGCTGCTACCGCGGTGGCAGTGATGCCTGCGCTGATGGTGGCGGCGGCCATGGTCGCGGCAAGCTGCTGTACCGCGAGGCCATTGTCTGCCGGGTGGGCAGCGGGCGAACACGCCGCGAGGAGCGCGGCGAGCAGGATCAGGGAGAAGTTTCGGGCAGCCAGCTTCATGGTGGAAGTGTCGATGTCTTCTGAACGGAGAATGGATGATGCGCGAATCAGCCTTATTGGCAGGTGATCGAGTCACCCTTGGTGACTGCCTGGTCCGATATACCAACGTCATTGTAGGCTGCCACACCGTAGACATACGTGTGCCCGGAGGCGGCGGTGGTGGTATCGGAATAGCTGGTCGAATTTGCCGGGAGATCGGCGATCTGCGAGCCGTCGCGATAGATGTAGTATCCGCTCTCGTTATCAGCCTGGTCGGTCCAGCTCAGGTCCACGTTCAACTGGCTGCCGCCCGTGGCGAACGTACACTCGAATGAGTATCTCACGAAGGGAGGCCGCGCCGGAGCCTTGGGCGAGGAAGAGCTGCTGGCCGGCGGCGTGACCTCGACCACGGTCTGGTAGCTGCCGCCTGGCGTGCCGTCGCCGCCCTGCACCCAGCACAGGTTGTGGCTGATCGGATCCACGACCACCCAGAAGCTGTCCACGTTGTCCTTGCCGACGAGGTCGAGTGTCGTGCCTGCATTGAAGGTGGCGACAACGGTTGCGTCACCGCCCGGCCCGGTGCGGCACTCCGTCCCGGCCGTGTTGATCTTCAGCGTGGGCTTGCTCGTGGCGGTCGCACTGGGGACGGCTGGCGAGCTGGATGGCGTGACCGCCGTGGCGGGTATGCTCGTAGCGCCGGCCGGCTGCGCGTTCATGGTGGCTGCGACGATGGTGGCTGCCTGCTGCTCCGGCGATAGGCCCGCGGAGGATGCAACGCCAGGGAGGTTGCACCCGACGAGCAGCAAGGCCAGCACGGTAATGGGGATAATGGCAGAGGTTTTCATTGGTGCTCCTGGTTGAATGATCGTGACGTTGCGAAGGTGTGGTCTCGATACAGGCCAGAAATGCACCGGCCCTACTCGACCAGCGGGAACGGTCAAAGCCATCACCACGCCTGTGCCTTGGGGCAATATTATAGCGGGGATGCACGCGTGTGGCAAAAACAAGGGCGACCGTTCGGGTCGCCCTGTGGCGTTTTTATTCGCCGTCGCCTTCGAGCCAGCTTGCCATGTATTCGCCTTTCTCCAATTCCATAGCCTGGCGGGTGAGGCTGAGGGGATAGAACGTATCCACCATGACCGCCAGCTCGTTGGTCTCCTGCTTGCCGATGGAGGCCTCCGTCATACCCGGTTGCGGCCCGTGCGGCAGGCCGTAGGGATGCAGGCTGATGTCGTACTGGTCGATGCCCTTGCGGGACATGAAGTTGCCCTCGGCATAGTAGATCACCTCGTCCGAGTTCACATTGGAATGGTTGTACGGCGCGGGGATACCCTGCGGGTGATAGTCGAACAGGCGGGGGACGAAGGAGCAGACCACGAAGTTATGCCCCTGGAAGGTCTGGTGCGTGGGCGGCGGCATGTGGACGCGGCCGGTGATCGGCTCAAAGTCCTCGATGTTGAAAGCCCACGGGTAGAGATAACCATCCCAGCCGACCACGTCGAACGGATGGTGGTCGAGCTCATGACACGTGAGGCGGTCGCGGACCTTGATGCGCACCTCGTAGCTTCCGCGCTCGGTATGCGTCTCCAGCACCTCTGGCACGCGGATGTCTCTCTCCGAGTAAGGCGAGTTCTCAAGCAGCTGGCCGAAATCGTTACGGTAGCGCTTCGGCGGCTCGATCTGCGAAGGGTTTTCAATGGTGAAGAAGCGCGCCTCGGGCGTATCAAGCTGCATCTGCCAGGTCGTGCCGAAGGGGATGACGATGTAATCCCCGGAGCGGAACGGCAGGTCGCCGAACTGGCTCTTCAGCGTGCCGCTGCCTTCGTGCACCCACCACGTCTCGTACGCCTGCGCGTTGCGGTAGAAGTAATCCATGCTCTTGGAGGCGCGGCTGATTCCGAGGATCACGTCGTTGTTGCCGAGCAGCGGGATGCGCGACGAGACCGGGTCGGCTCCGAGCGGGGCCTGGGCGGTCTTGAAGGCGCGATGACGGATCGGGCCGAAGTCCACGTACTCGGGCTTGAGCGGACCCATGTCCTCGGTCTTGGTGACGCGCGGCGGGAGATAGTGGTGGTACAGGATGGACTGGATGGAGGAGAAACCCTCCAGGCCCATCAGCTCTTCGCGGTACAGCTTGCCATCCGGCTTGCGGAACTGTGTATGACGCTTGTGGGGCATCTGCCCAAGCTTGTGATAGAAAGGCATGTGAGGCTCCTAACGGTAAGAACTGATAGTTTGATAGTTAGATAGCTTGGTAGTTGGGTAGTTGGACAGTCAAATGGTCTAATGGTCTAATCGTCTGATACTCTGATAGCTCGATCGTGGGGCGATTGTAATGCATTCACCCATGAAAACGAATGGGCTGAGGTTCTCTTATGGCTCCACGCGGATGGACTGCACGAGCGCGTCCAGGTTCGCCAGCGATGGGGTGAACCGGTCGTTGGGCAGTGCGTTCAGCTTGTCGGTGACAGCGTTGTAGTAGGCCTCAAATACCGTCGTGTCTGGGATTTGGTTGTTAGCCGGGTATGGCACTCCGCCAGCGGGCAGCGTTGAGCCGGGCTTCTGACCGTTCTGAAGAACTGGCGCTTGTACTGGCAGGACGGCAATGATGTAGAACTTCCCATCGCTCGTCAAGCCCTGGAAATGATAGAACGTGCCGTCGTTGGCGATCGGGTTGGCTGCCTGGCCGTATTGTGTGACCGATCTGACTCCCTCGCCATTTTGGAAGGACAGGCGCTTAATCTGCGCGGCGATCATCGAAGCCGCGTTGAAATCCGGGACTTGTGGCAGCGTCTTGTTGGTCAGCGGCGCGGACGCATTCCCCAGCGCGGCCTTGAGCCGCTGCAGGCTGATGTTTGCTCCTGTATTGACGTTGGCGTATGCATCGGCAGGAAATACATCGATGCGGATCTCCTGGAAGGCATTGGACAACACACTATATCCATCCAGCGTGAACTCGATATGCTCGGGTGCCGGCTCCCACCATGGGCCTCCACTTTCCTGTGCCGTTGCAGGCACTGTCTGAGGCGCCGCATCGCTGGCAAGCCCGGTTGGAATTGTAAAGCTGACATTCTTGTACTTGACCGGGATTCCCTGGAAGGCGGCTGTGGTGGCAACGGCTGTGGCAGCCGGGGAGGCAGGAGTCAGGACCCGCATCGTCGAAGCAACAATGGTGGCGACACCATTGCCCTGGGCGAGCGGCGCGCTCCCGAATCCGCATGCCAGGGTAACGCCCACTGCCGCGAGCGCAATAACAAGATTTCGGACTCTGTGCATGTTCTCCTCAAGCAATCTTCATTTCACCGAGATGGACTGCATCAGCGCGTCCAGTGTGTCCAACGAGGGCGTAAACCCGTTAGGGGGCGTGGCGTTCAGCTTGTCCGAGATGTTCTGGAAGTAGGAGCCGAGATCGTTCATGTCGAACGGCACGCCGCCCGCGGGAAGCGGCGTATCCTGCTTGTTGTCGGCGGGCAGGTACGCGGCCGTGATCGGCAGCACCGCCTCGACGTATGCTGATCCGTCGTCCGTCAGGCCGTGGAAGTAGTAGATCAGTTCCTGGTTGTTGGCGGGCAGCGGCGCCTGGTCGAATTGCGTCAGGTAGCGGAGGCCGTTACCGTTGGCGAACTTGACTGTGCCCACATGCGCATTGAACGGGCCGGAGGGCAGTCCCGGCGGAAGCGGCTGACCGTCCATGAAAGGCACATCGCGCAGCGTCGAAACGATCTGCCCGGTAAGCGGAGCGTACTGGGTGTACTGGTCGGCAGGGAACACTATGATCTGCGGTTCCAGAAGTGTGCCCTGCACGGGATATCCGTCGAGCACCAGCTTGAGGTGCTGCGGCATGTCGCCCTGCCCGGCGTTCATGTACGGGAACTCGTAATCGGTGGTGGTGCGGTCGGTCGTGCCCGTTGCGAGGCCGGGGGGAATCACGAGGCTCAGCCGGTCGTAGTTAACCGGCGTGCCGGGAATTTGTGTCGGCGCCGCGGTGACCGTGGCGGTTTCCACGGCTGGCGTCTCGCTGGGCGGGATGGCTGTGGCTGTCGCAGCCGGGAGGGCCGTATCGGTATAGGCAGGCGCGGGTGTTAGCGTGGGGCCTGCCGAGCCGGGAAGGGCAATGGATGGCAGCGCGCAGCCCACCAACAGCCCGCTCGCGGTAAGGACAAATGCAATCTTCAAGGATCTTTTCATATTCTCCTCGTAAGCCGTGAGGATGACGCCGCGCGGTGGCAGGATGT
>DATKAF010000174.1:0-13384 GCA_035498395.1 Anaerolineales bacterium | reverse complement strand
TAGGCGATCACTGACGGATCGGCGGCTGCCTTGTTGGCGTTCTCGGTTTCAACGGCGGCATCCCACTGTCCCTGGGCGGCGGACGCATCGTCCCAGGCCTCATAGGCCAAGGTATATTTGCCACCGCAAGCCTGGCTGTTGGCCTGGGCCAGGCGCAGCTGCTCTGAATTTACGATGGTCTGTGTTTGGGTCAGCGATGAGCCAGTCATTGGGAGACTGGAGACGATCTTCAAGGTCTTGCCGCCGCCACCCCCGCCCGCTGCTGCTCCACAGGCAGACAGCAGCATACTGGCAGCAACCATGACCGAGATCACAACGAGCGCACGTTTAGACATTCTTACTCCTCCAAGATGGTTTCTCGTTTTCCACCGCCGCGGACGCCACCGTCAGCGTGCGGGTCCTCCTGTCGGGCCGACAAGGCTCTCTTGTGTCGAAGGTCACCTCCTTTGGCAGTATCTGCAAAAGCAGCACTTGTAAAGAAAGCCGCGAAAATACCCGTCGTTTACAGGGAGTTCTCGCGGCTTTCATTGACCAACCACACAATAAGGCGTGTTCGTCTCTCTTTAATGCCTTAATGGTCCGAATAATATACTCAATTCTAGTGCAGGTCAAGAGTGAATGCGCTGTTTTTCCTTAATACGATGACCCCAGGGCCGGTCTTATCCGGGAATCGCAAATACCCCCTGACGAATAATTACTCCATTCCCAAGTACGATTTGCGGACCATCTCGTTTGCCTCGAGGGTTTCAGCGGCATCGGCAAGCACGATCTGGCCGGTTTGGATTACGTAGCCGCGGTCGGCAACCGAGAGGGCCATCAGGGCATTCTGTTCCACGAGCAGGATGGTCGTACCTTCCTTGTTGATCTGCTGGATGGTGTCGAAGATGCCTTCCACAAGGATGGGTGCGAGGCCCATGGATGGCTCGTCCAGCAGCACGAGCCTTGGGTGTGCCATCAATGCCCGCCCGATCGCGAGCATCTGTTGCTCGCCACCAGATAGCGTTCCGGCCACCTGCTTCTGGCGCTCTTTCAGCCTGGGGAAGATGCCGTAGACGCGCTCCTGGTCAGCGGCAATGGTATTGGCCTTGGTCCGGCTGTACGCGCCCAGGTCCAGGTTTTCCGCAACCGTGAGACGTGCAAAAATGCCGCGTCCTTCCGGAACCATGACAACGCCTTTGTAGACGATATCATGTGCCTTGAGCTGTGTGATGTCCTCACCATCCAGCAGGATGGTTCCCTCCCGCGGCTTCTGCAGGCCGGAGATGGCTTTCAGCGTGGTGGTCTTGCCTGCGCCGTTCGCGCCGATCAGGGTGACGATCTCGCCCTGTTCCACGGTCAGAGAGATGCCCTTCAGCGCGTGAATATTGCCATAATAGGTGTGCAGGTTGGTGATTTCGAGCATCGACATGTTCTATTCCTTGCGCCGGCGCCGGCTGGTCGACGCGTCACCCCGACCCAGGTACGCCTCGACCACTCTTGGATTACCCTGGATTTCGGCGGGTGAGCCTTCTGCGATCTTGGCGCCGTAGTCCAGCACTGCGATACGTTCGCTAATGCCCATGACCACGCGCATATCGTGCTCGATGAGCAGAATTGTGATCTCCAGTTCATCCCGCAGCTTGCGGATGAAATCCATCATGTCGCGGGTCTCATGGGGATTCATGCCGGCGGTTGGCTCATCCAGAAGCAGGAGCTTGGGTTTGCTGGCGAGAGCCCGGGCAATCTCCAGGCGGCGTTGCGCGCCGTATGGAAGATTTCGAGCTACCTGGTCGCCCAATCCGGCAAGTCCGACGAACGTGAGCAGCGAGCGGGCTTCACTGACGGCATGTTTCTCCTCAGCTCTGGCACGCGGCGTCCGAAATACTGCATCGGCCAAATTGGCGTGCAGGCGGCTGTGCTGCCCGACGAGGATGTTCTCGAGCGTGCTCATGCTGGAGAACAGCCGGATGTTCTGATACGTCCGCGCGATGCCGAGCCGTGTGATCCGGTCCGGGGTCAGCCCCACGACCGACTCGTCGAAGAAGAGGATATCCCCGCCATCTGGAGTATAGAAACCGGTGATGCAATTGTAGAAAGTGGTCTTGCCTGCGCCGTTCGGCCCGATCACGCTGAAAATGGAATGCTCCGGGATGACGAGGTCTACCCGGTCGATCGCCAGCAGTCCGCCAAAACGCTTCAGCAGTTGCCGCGTCTCGATTGCCGTTGTCATTGTGCCCCCTTTGTGCTGCTGGCAGCTTCTGGATCCGGCGGGGCATTATCCTCGGCTTTGATGTCAAGCTTGCGCCGGGACGTGGGCCACAACCCGTTCGGCCTCAGGATCATCATAACCACCAGCAACGCTCCGAACGCCAGCACACGGTAGTCTTCCAGCTCACGCAATACTTCTGGCAAGCCCTTCAGGGCAAACGCGCCTGCAATAACGCCCGGGATGCTTCCCATACCGCCCACGATCAATACCGCAAGGACGTTGATGGAAACCATCAGGTTGTGATCCTCCGGCCCCGTGAACTGATTACGAGCAGCAAACAGCAGGCCTCCCAGGCCTGCGAACGCAGCGCCGGTTGAAAATGCCATGAGCTTCGTGGTCAGCACATTGATCCCGTTGGCGCGCGCCACGTTCTCATCTTCCCGCATGGCTTCCCATGCGCGCCCGATGCGCGAGTTTTGCAGCCGCCGGGTAACGAATATGACGAGCAGCACCGATAATGCGATGAGGTAGACGAAGTGGACATCCGTGAATCCCCTGCCGAACAGCGTCGGGCCTCCCACGCCGCTGACTCCTTTGGGCCCCCCGGTGAAGGGGGTCATAATGTCGCTCTTCAACAGGATGGCAATGATCTGCCCGAAGCCGAGTGTCACGATCGCCAGGTAATCGCCTCGCATACGGAGCACTGGGATGCCCAGCAGGATGCCTGCGATCGCGGCCAGGATGATGGCGAACGGGACCGTCGCCCAGAAGTTCCAATTCAACTGGTGCGGTTGCGGCGCTGTGAGCAGGGCGACCGTGTAGGCGCCGATTGCAAAAAAAGCCACATACCCGAGGTCCAACAGTCCCGCCAGGCCGACCACGATGTTTAGACCCAGTCCCAACAGAACGTAGATCCCGATGGTTCCTAGCGTGTAGTTCCAGTACTGTCCCAGTACCAGAGGCAGGAGCACGATCAGCAGGATGATAATGCCAAAGAATGCGAACCGGCTCCATCGATGGCCCGCTACCCACTGCACGGAGGGCAGGTGCTGCAACGACTCCCAACGACGGCGCCAACCCTCTGCAAAACGATGCCGCCACGCGCCCCGCCCAAGCACGCGTCCCAGTGCTCCGCCGGCTGTTCCCATGACGGTCAGCAGGATCAGGTAGAACACCACGGCAGGGAATGGCTCCATCCCGAAGAGTAATTGTTTGATCGCTGCGGGCAGGAGCTGCGGCAGGTACGTTGTCATCTTGACGCCGTTGGCATTCAATGTGCCGATCACATAGACGACGATGCCGACCAGCAGACCGTGAACTGCCCCGGCCAGCGTGGATCGAACCAGTACCGAGCTCCACGTGTCTGGCAGATCCCTGAGCTGTCGCCCACCGTACCAGCCCGCCAGGATACCCAGCACGGCCATGAACAGCAGCAGGCTGAACATGCCCTCGGTCATCCCAAGGCTCCGGGCAAGAGACCCCGCATGGATCAGCTTGCTGATGAGCTCCGCGGCCGTTCCCGTGAAGCCGATCAGGATCAGGAAGATCGTTACGATGCCAAACACAATTCCGGCATTCGCGCCGTTGCGAATTCTCGTCTTCATTAGACTTTGTCCTCACTCAGGACCTCGCCCAGGATGCCGGTGGGGCGGAAGATCAATACCAGTACAAGAATACCGAACGCGATCACGTCCTTCAACTGGAAATTGAGGCCCAGGATCGCCGGCCCAAGAGCCTCCACCACGCCCAGGAACAGGCCGCCCAGCATGGCGCCTGGAATGTTTCCGATCCCGCCCAGGACCGCTGCTGTGAAGGCCTTGATGCCGGGAATGAATCCAACAAAATAGTAGACCAGACCCAGATGGATGCCCCACATGACGCCCGCGGCTCCTGCCAGTGCGCCGCTAATGATGAAGGTTCTGCTGATCACCCCGTCCACGTCGATGCCCATGAGCTCTGCCACGGGCTTGTTCTCTGCCACGGCACGCATGGCCCGCCCCAGGCGCGTTTGCTTGACGAGCAGATACAGCGCGACCATCAGGAGCACGGAGAGCACCAGCGTCAGCACACCGGTATACGTGAGCACCACCGATGCGTTACCTACAGGAATGGTCCAACCGGCGCCGCGTTCGATGGCTGCCGGGTTGGCATAGTCCCGCCGCTGCGCCCCGAACAGCAGTTGCGCGGCATTCTCGAGGAAGATGGATGCGCCGATGGCGGAGATTAGCGGAACCAGGCGCGGGGCGCCGCGCAGCGGCCGGTACGCGATCTTCTCCAGGTAGAAGCCGCTGAGGGCAGCGATGGAGATCCCCACGGCAAATGCCAGGACGACAGCCAGCACCGGCTGGGCGTCCAGCAGCTTGAGGTCCGGATTGGAAGCAGTGCCGGCTGGGATGGCCTTGAGAGCTTCGAAGACGAAGTAGCCGCCGAAGCACCCGATCATCATAATATCGCCATGGGCGAAATTGATCATGAATAGAATGCCGTACACCAGCGTATAACCGATCGCGATAATTGCATACACACTGCCAAGGACAACGCCCGAGAGTGCGAACTGTACCCAGGTCTCGGGGCCGTACACCCGGTGCGCGAAGAACAGGTCAAACAGACGCCATAGCAAATAGCCGCCAAAGACCACACCGAGTGTGATCTGGACGATTTGGTAGGCGCTCAGGCGCCTACGTCGATGTGCTCGTACATCCAGCATGAGGCCTCCGGCCTGCCACCTGCGCTGTGAATTTCAATAAGGAAATCGCTTTCGTAAAGGCTGCGTATTGGCGCAAGAACGGCGGGGCAGGGAGCCTGCCCCGCCGTCCATCGATTCGGCAGCAAGAATCTGAAAGACTTTACCCCATTCCTACTTGGGGGCGTCGGTCCACTTCCCGTCCTTCACAATATTGAAGTTCGGGCTGGAAGAGGCGCACTCGCCGGTGGCATCGCAACTGACGACGCCCGAAAGACCCTGGTAGTCCTTGAGACCGCGCACGGCCGCAACCAGGGCGCTGCGAGGCACATACAGCGTGCCGTCGCCGCCCACCACTGCAACGCTCTCGATCGCCTTGACCAATACCGCGCCTGCGTCATAAGCGGTCCAGGTGTACGGGGAAAGCTTGCCCGGGTCGGTTCCGTACGCTGTCTTGTAAGCGGCGTCGAACTTATCCTTTGCGGGGGATGAGGCCGGGATCAGCGATGTGGCATATGCACCCTCGCCGTTGGCGCCGGTGCGGTCCAGGAAGTCCTGGCCAAAGGTGCCGTCATCGCCGAAGAACGTGACGCCCTCGAGTCCGGACTGCTTCATCTGGTTTACCAGCACGACTGCTTCGGCCGTGTATCCACCGTAGAAGATCGCCTGCGGCTTCTTGGATGCAATGTCCGCCAGCACGGCGCTGTAGTCTGATTCGCCTGGGGTGATCGCCTGGAAGGCAACCACGTTTCCACCCAGGCCCTTGAAGGTGTCGCTGACGACCTGCGCCAGCCCCTGGCCATAGGCCTGACCATCATGGATGATGGCCACGTCCTTGACCTTCAGCGTGTTGAACAGGTATTCGGCCGCGGACTTGCCCTGGAACGCATCCGTGAAGACCAACCGGTTGAAGACCTTCGAGCCCTGCTTCGTGAGGTCGGGGTTGGTGGCAGACGGAGACATCATGGGCAGGCCGGCTTTCTCGTAGATCGGAATGGCGGCCTTGGTCGCGCCCGAGAAGATATGGCCTTCGATCGCGGCGACGGTGGGGTCGGAGACGAGCTTGTTAGCGACCGCCGCGCCACCTTCGGCTGTGCCGCCATCGTCTTGAGCCACCAGCTCGAAGCTGAAGCCCTTGAACTGTCCTGCATCCGTCATGGCGATCTTGGCGCCCTGCGAAATATCCTGGCCAAATGCGGCGTTGTCACCGGTCATGGGCGCGCCCATGCCGATCTTGATCGTTTGGCCCGACTTGACAACGGCGCAGCCGAAGGCATCTGCCTTGCAGGCATCCGGCTGTGCAGATGCAGAGCCGCAAGCCGTCAGCACCAATCCGGCGATGGCG
The DNA here is from genome assembly GCA_035498395.1 of Anaerolineales bacterium. Classification (GTDB taxonomy): domain Bacteria; phylum Chloroflexota; class Anaerolineae; order Anaerolineales; family Villigracilaceae; genus Fen-1038. The sequence continues at coordinate 7,168 of DATKAF010000174.1, read as the reverse complement.
ACGATCGCCATCAGTGCAGCGAAGTGTTTCTTCATGATTCCTTCCTCCTCCTACGACAAGATTCTGAAAACGGTCCACGTTACGGGTACTGCAGACAGGACTTCTGAATGTCGGCATCACCTCCTTCATTTGAGAGCGTGCAGTCGCTACCCGGGTTAAAATACGAGCCGCGAAGCTCCCGTTGGAGATGGATTTTCTCGCGGCTTTGGTAAACGGTAAGACGACTGTACTTGCCCGATTTATTAATATTTGATTATAAAGCCTGTTTGGCAACTGTGCAATAGGCTTTCAGACGGTGCCCGTCCACTCGGATGCTCCCTGCGCCTCGCCAGCGGTGGGCTACGGGTAGGTTTTACTCAACCAATCCAGAGGATTGACCTGAACACCATTAACCCAGACCTCCCAGTGAAGATGCGGACCGGTGACGCGGCCGGTATCGCCGATTTGGCCGATCAGCTGGCCTGCCTGCACCTGCTGGCCAACCCCGACGTTGATCTCCTTCTGGTGATAGTACCCGGAATAGACGCCCCAGCCATGGTCGATGATTGTCGCATTTCCGCGCACCGTCAAGGGGCCGGCAAATACGACGGTGCCCGGGGCTGCCGCGTAGATATCGAATGGATGCTCGACGGAACAGATTCCGTAGTCAATGCCTGAGTGGAAGTAGTTGTAGTCACTGCCGTTGAAGGAGCGCCGCCGACCGAACCAATCCTTGATGCAATTCGCATTGACCGCGTCGACAGGTGGAATGAAGAGCCCCTGCCATGCCTTGTTGGGCGTGGCAGGTGCCGTGATCCCAAGCACCTGCTGGTCCTCGGGGGCCGTAACCGCCGGGTCGATCATTTCGGACGGAACGGAAAGCGCTTCCTTGGTGAAGCCTCCGGATGCCACGAGCACCATTTGTTCAAAGGATTGTGTGGAACCATCGCTGCCCGTGGCGGTTAGCTGGAGCGGGTAAATCCCCGGATCGAGCATGGCGTGGATGCCCTGGAGAGCGATCACGTGCCCTTCGCCGGTGGGAAAGAAATGAAGCGGGTAACTCCCAAGCGTGCCGCTGATGGTCATGCCGGGCGCTGGCTGCACGATGATCTCGCTGGTGGCGCCCTGCGTGAACGGCAATGTTGGAATGACGACGCTTTGGAAGGCAGCGGGCAGGCCTGTGGCGCCCGGAGCAGATTCGCTGGCGCCTGGCATGTAGAGCACGTCGCCCGGCAGCGCATCCCACGTCCCATCCAAACCATTGAGCCCGGCAACGGTCCATGGGTTCATGTTCCCTTGCACGGCCAACTCGAGCAGGGACTGCCCCGCTGTCGCGGAGACACGCGGCTTCAGATCTTGTTGGTTGTCTTCCTTGGGGACGATGAGGCTCGCACCGACGTAAAACTCCGTCGGGCTGATCACGTGATTGAGGCGGCGCAGCAGATCCAGCGGGATTTGTGTGCGCCGCAGGATGGCCTGCAGAGAATCTCCGAAGCCAACCACCTCGGTATCCAGCACCCCGCTGATCCCGACGAGCCCCGGTATGACGAGCTGCTGTCCTACGGTCAACAGGTTCGGGTCACTGATGTTGTTTGCGACCATCAGCTCATTAAGTGTGACATTGAAGCGTGCCGCGATCGATGACAATGTATCGTCTGGCTGGACGATATAGACGGGCCCCGGAGATTGAGCAGACACCGGCGAAACCGCCAGCAGGAAGACTACAGCCAGGGCGGCGAGAATCAGGCGCTTAAGCATTCTGGAATTCGACCTGGTCCCCAATATCGTAGTCGTCGAAGCGGTCCGGATGCATCTCGAGCGTGTAGCGGGCTGCTCGGGAGGGGAAATAGGCGGGGGCCCAGGATTTGGCGACCCGCTTATCCACGACGCACAGCTCCGAATCGATCCAGAAGATCGCAAGGTCGAAGGGCACGAACAGCATATGGATCGAGGAATCCAACCGCGAGTCGTGACTGCCGCCTAGCAGCAGGCCCTCGTCGGTGTCCAGCCTGCGGCGAAACATCAGCCCGCGCAGTCGGGATGCGAAGGACTCGCACCGGCGTATGAGTGCCGGGTTTTCCAATGGGCGTGTCAGGTTACGGATATTGATGAAAGAGTCCATGATTCTCGTAGTGATATGGGTTTCGGAGATTATAACTGAAGTAACTTATCAGAATGAGGCCGTGTTGACGCACCAAACAAAAGGCATGCAACAATGAGTTGCATGCCCGGCCTTCGCTTCGCATTCCTGTCTGGCGGGCCGTTCAGCCCTTTTGGCCTATTCCGAGGGTCCGCTCCACGCTGCTCAGTAGCTCCTGCGGGCTGAAGGGTTTGGCGATGTAGTCGTCAACTTTGGCGATGTGCAGCCCAAGGACCTTATCGATGCTCTGTGCTTTGGCCGTTACAACGATGACCGGGATATGCCGGGTGCTTTCGTCCGCCTTCATCTGTTGGTAGACCTCCCAGCCATCCATATCGGGCATCATGAGGTCCAATAGCACCAGGTCGGGCAGTTCCGACCGTACGGCCTGCAGTCCTGCCTCGCCTCCGGTGGCCCCCGTCACTCGAAATCCGCGCCGGCTTAGTATGAGCCGGATAAGATCGATCATCTCCGGCTCGTCTTCTATGCACACGATGTGTTTTTCGGTCTTCTGCAGTTCCATGGGCTGCCTTTGAATGGATGGGATTGCCCTCGTGCCGCCTCTTGGCAAGCACGCCGACCGTTGATAAGTCGCCACCGCCTAAATAGGTCCCTCAACCTGGGTGCCGCTTGCGGTTAGTGTACCATAGAGCAGAAACAAGATAATTGAAGAATCGTTAATAAATGTACAAAGTACCCTCCACTTCACGCCGCAGCTTGCATCCCGAAGGGATGTGGAATATATTAGAGAATCATATAAATAATTCAGTTGGGCTATCCGCTAGTGGGGTAGGTTGGTATAATGTTGCGCGCAATGTAATTGGAGGAATCCCGTGAATTCTAACCGTACCCAGTCGTTCATTATTTACTTCCTGCTGCTCGTGGCGATTGGCGCCATGCTTTATGTCGGTTTTCGGCAGGATACAGCCTCCCAGCAGCCCCTGACCATCAACGAGGTGGCGAAAGCGGTACAGGGTGGAGAGGTCGCACGGGTAATCATCGAGAACGACGATACCGTTCACCTTGTATACAAGTCCGGGAAAGAGGCCGACTCGCACAAAGAGTCGAGCGCCACGTTCGTGGATCAGCTCATCAGCCTGGGCGTCACACCCGAGCAGCTTTCCTCGGATAGCGTCAAGATCGAGGTCAAGCCGCCCTCACAATGGACGGGTATTCTGAGCAGCCTGCTCTACATTCTCCCTGTGATCTTCATGGCGGGCGTATTGTGGTTCATCTTCCGACAGGCCCAGGGCAGTAACAACGCTGCCATGGCGTTCGGGAAGTCCCGTGCCCGCATGTTCAGCGGCGAACATCCCACGGTCACGTTCGAAGATGTCGCCGGCGTCGAGGAATCCAAGCAGGAATTGGCTGAAGTTGTGGAGTTCCTCAAGGAACCGCAGAAGTTCATTCAGCTGGGTGCTCGCATTCCCAAAGGTGTGCTGTTGGTTGGCCCTCCCGGGACGGGCAAGACGCTGTTGGCCAAAGCGGTCTCTGGCGAGGCCGGTGTTCCGTTCTTCTCCATCTCCGGTTCGGAGTTCGTCGAGATGTTCGTTGGCGTTGGCGCCAGCCGCGTGCGCGACCTCTTTGACCAGGCCAAGCGCCACTCGCCTTGCATCGTGTTCGTAGATGAGATCGACGCAGTCGGTCGACAGCGCGGCGCGGGCCTCGGCGGCAGCCACGATGAGCGTGAGCAGACGCTCAATCAGATGCTGGTGGAGATGGACGGCTTCGACACGGACACAAACGTGATCATCATTGCCGCCACGAACCGCCCCGACATTCTCGATCCTGCCCTCTTGCGCCCTGGTCGGTTCGACCGCCGCGTGACGCTGGATCGCCCCGATGTAAAGGGCCGTGAAGCCATCCTGCGGGTCCATGTGAAGGGCAAGCCGTTGGAGCCCGTCGTCGACCTGGCGTCACTGGCACGCGGCACACCGGGATTTGTCGGTGCAGATCTGGAGAACCTCGTAAATGAAGGCGCCATTTTGGCTGCGCGGCGCAACAAGAAATCGATCGGTCAGCTCGAGCTGGAAGAGGCGATTGAGCGCGTCGTGATGGGACCCGAGCGCAAGTCGCGGCTGATCTCAGATGAAGAGAAACGCATCATCGCCTATCATGAAGCCGGTCACGCCGTGGTGGCGAACGCCATCCCAGAGGCCGACCCGGTTCAGAAGGTTTCCATCGTGGGACGCGCGCAGGCGGGCGGCATCACTTGGTTCCGTCCCGATGAGGATCGGCTGCTCTACTCCCGCAAGAAGATGCTGGCGACCCTGGCGTACGCATTGGGCGGCCGTGTCTCGGAAGAGCTGGTGTTCGACGATATCACCTCGGGCGCGTCCAACGATATCGAGCAGGTGACGCGCATGGCGCGTACCATGGTGACGCGGCTCGGCATGAGCGGTGAGCTTGGGCCGTTGCAGTACGGTCAGAAGGAAGAGTTGATCTTCCTGGGCCGCGAGATATCGGAACAGCGCGATTACTCCGAGGCCGTGGCCGAAAAGATCGATCAGGAAGTCCGCCGCATTGTCGAGGAAGCCTATGGAGTGTCCAAGCGCATCTTGATGCAGTACCGCGACAAGCTGGATGCCGTGGCGAAGAAGCTGCTCGAAGCGGAGACCATCACGCGCGAGGAGTTCGAGGCCATCTTCCCGCCTCCGTTCCCGAAGAAGAGTGGAACGCCGCAGCCAGCGCTTGTCCCTGTGCCTGTGGGCAGCATTGGAAAGTAGCCGCTGCTGGCGCACCGTTGAATAGCTACCAGTCGATCAAGAGGCCTCCGGAAGCGGAGGCCTCTTCTTATTTGCTGCTCGGGTTGAGGCATCCAGGTTATTGGACTCTCCTGGAAACCCCAGAAGCCTGAACATCAGCGTGTAGGCGCCATTCGCCCTGGCTACATTGGCAGCTCTTCTGCGTTGAGCGTCGTCTCGTCGGAAGGGCTTTCCTTGTGCTGGCGAACAAGCTCGCGCCGCAAGATCTTCCCGACCGTCGTCTTGGGTAGTTCCCTGCGGAACTCGTAATGGGTGGGAACCTTGTAAGCTGCCAGCCGCTCCTTGCAGAAGCCTTTGATCTCTTGTTCGGTGGCAGTCTCACCAGGCTTCAGCACGATCCATGCCTTGACCGTTTCGCCGCGGTATGGATCGGGGATGCCTGCCACGCCGACCTCTAGCACCTTGGGATGGGCGGCGATCGCCTCCTCCACCTCACGCGGCCACACCTGGAAGCCGCCCGGCTTGATGACTTCCTTCTTGCGGTCCACGATGTAGAAGTAGCCGTCCTCGTCCATGCGGACGATGTCCCCGGTAAACAGCCAGGTCCTGCCGTCCTTTAGCCGTCGCAGGGCGTTAGCCGTCTCGGTAGGCATGTTGTGATATCCCTTCATGACTTGAGGGCCGTTGATGACCAGTTCGCCGATCTCGCCCAGGGGCATTTCCGTTTCGCCGTCGTCCAGGCTGATGACCTTGCAATCCACATCGGGCAGCGGCAGACCGATGGATCCTGTCTTGTTCATGCCAAGCAGCGGGTTGCAATGTGTCGCAGTAGGCGCCTCCGACAGGCCGTAACCCTCAAAGACTTTGCCGCCGCTCAGCGCCTCGAACCGTTCCTTGGTTTCGCGCAGCAGCGGCGCTGAGCCTGAGATGCACGCCTTGATCGACCCCAGATGGATCTTTCCGCTGACCACGTCGGGGTGGTTATTGATGGCGTTATACAGAGTGGGCACACCGGGAAAGATAGTGGGTCGGTATTTATGGATGTTTTCCAGCACGTCCGGGATGTCTCGCGCATTCGGGATGATGATCATGGTGGCCCCCAGAGAGATGGCATTCATCATGCCGGCGACCATTCCATAAACGTGGAACAGCGGGATGGCCATCAACAACGATTCCTTGCCATCTTCCATGATCACCAACCAGGATTTCAACTGCAGCGTGTTTGCAGCAACGTTGCGGTGCGAGGCTACCGCGCCCTTCGATGTGCCTGTGGTGCCGCCGGAATACTGGAAGAGCGCCGTATCGTCGGGGCCAACCGCGACGTTCGGTCGCGGCGACGTCCGGTGGCTGGCGATCAGGTCTTTCATCCACACATCGCCTTCGCTTAACCCGCCCTCGACGCGGAAGCCGCCCTTCTTCTCCCGGGCCAATGTGAACAAGACGCTCATCAGCGGCGGGAGCGTCTCCTTCAGGTTGGTTACGATCAGTTTGCGGATCTTGGTGTTTGGCTGCGCGGCCTTGATGATCTTGTAGAAGTTCGTCATGATGAACATTAACTCGATGCCCGCGTCGTTCGCCTGGTAGGCAATCTCCGGGGGGGTATACAGAGGGTTGGTGGCTACAACCACCCCGCCAGCCTTCAGAATCCCAAAATACGCCATGACGAACTGCGGAGTATTCGGCATGAAGATGCCTACGCGGTCGCCCTTCTTGACGCCCAGGTCCACGAGTGCTGCCGCTACGTGATCGCTGATGTCGTCCATCTCCTTAAAAGAAATCGCCGCGCCCTTGAAGATCGTACAGGCGCGGTTCGGATATTTGCGGGCCGATTCCTGGAGGAAGTAATAGAGCGGTTCTTCCGGATACTCAAGGGCGGCAGATACACCCTTGTCATAATGGGCGATCCACGGGTGCTCACTCATACGACTCCTCCTTTGGCCTACACAGTATATAACGTGGGAATACCCGAGTCAATTCCGGAGTTCGTCAAGTCAGCGTTTGTGACCGCCGTTCAAACCTTCCCTTCGTGAAGGGTGTTGCGAATGGATGCGGCGATCACGGCAGCCGCTCCGTCCCCGCCTGCATCGAACCACTGGATGGCGGGATCGGTTTCCTTGAACCAATTAGCTTGGCGGCGCACATAGGCACGCGTCGCGCGTCGCATCTCCATCTTGGCCTTATCGACCGTCCACTCCCCTCGGAGCACGCGCATGCACTCCCGATAGCCGATGGCAGAAAGCGCCGGCAGCTCGGTGCCGTGTCCGGCCGCCACCAGGCGGCCGACCTCGGCCAGGAGTCCCTCCTCGAACATTGCGTCGATCCGCGCGTCGATGCGCGCATACAG
>DATKAF010000173.1:0-11184 GCA_035498395.1 Anaerolineales bacterium | reverse complement strand
CAAAGGTGATTCCCCAGGTGCTCTTGATGAAGTCTCCCATTGGATCGGCGGTTGTGCCGAACTTGGTGAACGGTATGGGGTCCTGCAGCAACATGAACCCGCCGCCCTTCGCCAGGTAGTCCTTGATGAGGGAGACCTCCTGGTCCAGCATTGGGTTGGCCGGGCCTGCCTCTATGAGGGCCTTGGCATCGGCCGGAATCTTGTTCTCAGCGGCCAGGTTCAGTGTCTTGACCGTGTAGTTCTTGCTTTCCAGGGTTTGCTTGGCGCGGGAGAGCGCTCCAGAATCGGAGCCGTTGATGTCCGGCTCGCCGTGGCCCGTTAGGAAGTAGACCGTGCGCGCCTGCGGGTTGATCAAGCGTACCATGGCCTGGGTTACGTCGGTCTCATCGGCGAAGGAGGCGGTCTCGCTGGTCTTGCCCATGACGAGCACGATCTTGCCATCCGTCGTGACGCTGTACTGGTGCGCCAGGACGGGGTCCGAATTCGGATCGACGAAGCGATAATCGAACTTGCCCTTGCTGTTCGACTTGAAGTTGTCCAGCAGTTGCTTGGCAGTATCCCTCGGGGTCTGCGCCGAGAAGAACGCGATGGCGTTCACCTTGTCGGGCAGGGTTGCGAGAGCCCGAATCGTCTCCGGTGCCAGTGTGTGCTGCTGGTCCTCGGTGATATCCTTGGACCAAGGGTTCTGGAACACCAGCCAGTTGATAAGGATGAGGATGGCGGCAAAAGCGACCGCCATGATGATGGCATTGGAGCCGTAGCGCGCCTGGCGCCCGCTGAGGAAACGCCGCACACCGTTCGGGTTGAGGATGGCATACAGGGCAAGGCCCAGCACCAGCACAACCGCGCTGATGGCGATCAGCCGAAGAATGAGATCTGGCTGAGGCGGCGTGTAAAGTTGGAGAGCGACTGTACCCTGGACAATGGCAAGCAGGGCGGTTGCAATGCAGCCCAGCCCGGCAATGATGAGACCGATGACCGCGAAGCGTGCGGCCGAGTTCTTGTTGGCGGCCATCAGCTCCACCTCCGCATTTCCACGGCCGAGGTGCCGATGAACAGCCCCAAAGCGGTCAGGCTAAGCGGGTAGATGACATCCGATAGGTTAATGGTCCCGCCATTGAGAGCGTCGAAGTGCGCCCGCAGGTCGAGATATGAAAAGAAGCTGCCGCCCGCCGTAACGTACTGTGCCGGGAAGCCAATGAGCCACCACAGGACCAGAAGCACCGCGAGCGTTGCGAAGAACGCGGCGATCTGATTGGTGAACAGGGCCGACATGCCAACTCCGAGGGCCAGGAAAGCCGCCGCGACCAGGATCAGCCCGAGGTAGGCAGACATCAGCAGGCGCTGGTCGATGCCCGGCGAGACGTAGAACTGGAGGATTAGCGGGTAGATGATGCTGACGGCGATCAGGGTGAGCACGTACAGGAACGCGCCCAGCCATTTGCCTGTCACCAGCTCCCAATCGCGTACGGGAGCGGTCAGCAATAGCTCCATGGTTCCCATGCGGGTCTCATCGGCGATGAGGCGCATGGTCAGGGCCGGGACGGAAAGGACGAGCAAAAAAGTGAACGTACCGGTGATGCCGCTCATGTCCGGCGCCGTGGCCGGCCCACCGCCGTTGAAGGCGTTCTGTGAGTAGACCAGCATCGTGAGAGAAAACATGATGCCGAGGGTCAGCAGTATGACGAAAGCCACCACGTAGGCGACTGGGCTAGTGAAATAACGACTGTATTCGCGTCGGGCGATTGTCCACATGTTGCGCATGAGCTATTTCTCCTTGCGGGCTGCGTTCGGATCTTCACGGGTTAATTCGAGGAAGATCTCTTCCAGGCTCATGCCGACCGGCCGTAGCTCGAGTAGATCATAGCCGGCATCGACGACTGCCTTGGCCACCTCCGGCCGGACATCCTGGCCGGGGGCAAACTGGAATTCCACTCCGCCGTCTGGGGCGCCATGGACGGTTTCCACGCCCCTGACCTTCCCGACCACCTTCGAGAGTCCGTCCGAATCGCCTCGGACGCGCAGGGTGGCGCGTTCCGAACCGACGAGGCGGGCCTGGAGGTTCTGAGGTGTGTCCTCGGCGATGATCCTGCCCTTATTAATGATCAGTACCCGGTCGCAGATCTGTTGGGCCTCTGACAGGATATGGGTCGAGAGCAATACGGTACGCTGCTTGCCCATTTCCTTGATGATGTTGCGAACCTCCACTACCTGCCCGGGATCGAGACCGATCGTTGGCTCATCGAGGATGAGGACCTCCGGATGGTGCAGCAAGGCCTGCGCCAGGCCCACACGCTGTCGCATGCCCTTCGAGAGGCTGCCAATGTAGCTCTGCGCACGGTCCTCCAGGCCGACCATCTCCAGCGCGTCCTCGGCTCGCTGATCTGAGTCCGGGAGCTGGCGCAGATCGCCCATGAACTTCAGATACTCAAAGGCCGTCATGTCGGTATAGAGTGGAACTGTCTCCGGCACGTAGCCAACACGCTTGCGCACCTCCAGGGATTCCGAGATGATGTCGTAGCCGGCGACCGTGGCCGTTCCCTCTGTTGGGGGCATGTAGCCCGTGAGGATGCGCATGGTGGTGGTCTTGCCGGCGCCGTTCGGTCCCAGGAACCCTACGATCTCGCCCTGGTTGGCCTCGAAGGTCAGGTCGGAAATGGCCCGGCGCGCGCCATAGTCCTTGGTTAGGCCCTCAACTCGAATCATGAACGCTCCTTTATGGAGATGAAGATCATGGAAAAATCCGAAAAAACGGGCACGATGCCACACGTCGGCAGTGCCCGATTAGTTACCGCCAAATACTATACATTAATAAGAAGAGCAAAGTCAAGTAGCTTGATAAACTCTAATCAAACCCTAATTTGCACGTGTAACAGAGTCCGAATTAGCTAATGCTGGAAAATGTATAACACGAGTCCAAATATCACAATTAGCAGCAGCACAATAACGGATGCCATGATCACCGCCGAGGGCATCCCTGAACGCTCCGAGGAGATGACCGGCGGTTGCGCGGACACGGGAGCAATGGGCGTGGAAGCCTGGTCGTAGAAAGGGTCAGCTGCGGTCGGTTCTGCGAGCGCACCGGAGGCGGAGTCGGCTTCCAGGAAATCGGGGATGCCGTTGCCGTTCTTGTCGATTTGCTGCATCGCCGCCTGATACTTCATGCGCGCCTCCGGGGGCAATTCATCCACGCTGCTGTACGTCTTGCCCTGGTGGAAGAAATGGACATTCGTTGAAACCTTGATTTTCATGCGCGGCTTGGCCTCCTGCGCACTGCCCACGTTCAAGACCTGCCTGCTGAGTTCATACGCCTGGCGCACTTCCGGAGGCATCGCCTCCGCGTCGTTGTATTCCTTGCCATTGAAGGTGATCTTCATCGATCCTCCGATCACGCTGGCTGCCACGGATCTGGTAATACGTCGATCTCGATCCAGTGAATCCTGCCGATGGTATATTCTACCCTTTTGTTGTAAACTGCCTGCTGACCAGGAGGCAGCCCCATGACCATCTTGCTCTATCAAACGGACAGTTATCTCAAGGAATTCGATGCAACCGTGGTAAAGTGCCTGACTGAGGACCGTGCCGTCGTTCTTGACCAGACCGCATTCTATCCCGGCGGCGGAGGGCAGCCGAACGATACCGGCAGCTTGAACGGACTGGCGGTCCTCAAGGCGCGCAAGGCCGGAGACGACGTGCTGCATGTAATCGACACTGAACTTCCCGCGGTCGGCGCACAAGTGCATGGGGTCATCAACTGGGAAAGGCGGTACCAGTTGATGCGGACACATACGGCCATGCACATCCTGTGCGGCACGGTCTTTCGCGATTACGGCGCACTGGTTACCGGCGGCGATATGGAGCCGCTCAAGGGCCGGATGGACTTCGAGTTCGAGCGGCTCCAGAAAGACCTTGTAGCGGTCATCGAGTCGGCGGTCAACCAGGAGGTTACCAACTCCCGCGATGTGCGCGTGCAGATCCTGCCACGGGACGAGGCGTTCCAGATACCCGACCTGATCCGGACCAAGATCAACCTGCTTCCGGAAGGCATTCAGCAAGTCCGCACGGTTGAGATCGTGGGCCTCGATCTGCAGGCGGATGGCGGAACCCACGTAAAGAACACTTCTGAGGTTGGGCAGATCCGCGTGGTCGATTACAAGAGCAAAGGGGCGAGCAACAAGCGCATCTATGTGGAAGTGACAGACGGGTGACCGCCTCGCATGCATAGACGGCTGCCCCCGGAGCACTTGACCATGTTCTTGCGCGGTTGCTGATAATCGCTGCCGGCCGTGCTCCGGAGCGATCCTGCTGTTCTGTGCAGATCTGATGGGCCTGCCAGCCGGTCAGGCGGCTGGAGGCTCATCCACCAAATGGAACAGCCCTGCGATGTTTTCCGGGATGGCGGTTGGCTGGCCATCGTGGATCTCGACAAAGACCCAATCTGTTTCCCCCCGAACCAGCAGCTTTCCATCCGAAAGCCGGACGAACTCATAGCGGCGCAAAGACCGGACTCGCCGCACATTGGCGATCCACGTACGCACCTCGATCTCCTCGCCCGCGAAACCGTAGGCCAGGTATTCCACATGATGCGAGCGAACGACCCAGGTGGCGCCTGCCTCGACGGTGAGCGGAGTGCCGCCTAAAGCATCGAAGTGCCGCACGGCGGCGTCTTGCATCCATTGCACGTAGGCGACGTTGTTGACGTGTCCATTCCCATCGATGGCGTCGGCAGGGATCTGCATCACATAACGGTACACTGCATCGGGAACTCGATCCGGCATATAGCAAGTTTACCGCGCGGCCAACCGCGATGAACAGCAAAAAGCCCCACCCAGGTATTGGGCGGGGCTGAGCATCTTTCCTGGCGTCAGACCGTGAGCATCTGGTCGACCGCGGCGATCAACTCGTTCAGATTGCCGACCTTGAGGATGTTCGTGCAGAACGGTGCATATTGCGGCATGTCGCTGTCACCGTGCCACAGATGCGGCGGTTCCGGATTCAACCAGATCGTGCGGGCGGCCCGGCGAGAGAAGTCAGAGAAGAGATCGACGCGTGGGTCGTTATGGTTGTTGCGGCCGTCGCCAACGACGATCATCGTGGTTTGGCCGGTCAGTGTGTCCATATAGTCATTGTTGAAATCGTTCAGCGACCAGCCGAAATCGGTGTTGTAGTACCCGCTGGGCATGCGGAGCAACACAGATGAGATTGCATCGTCGACGTTGCTGCCGTTGAAATCCTCCGAGATCGACTCCAGGTGATCGATGAACGCAAAGGCATGAGTCTTGTGCACCTGCCCCTGAAGGGCGAACAGGAAACTCAGCATCAGCTCCGAGCAGAAACGCATGGACGTGCTGATGTCACAGAAGATGACGATCCGGGGCTTGCGGATCCGGTCGCGGTGGCGGAGCTCCATCGGGACGCCCTGATACTTCAGGTTGGCCCGGATGGTCGCCTTGGGATCCAGCTGCCCGGTCTTGGCGCGCTTCTGGCGCAGGGCAATGCGAGTCCGCAAGGTAGCAGCCAACCGCTGAACCTCGCGCTGAAGGATCTTCTTGTCGGCGTCCGAGAGAGCCTCGAACGGGCGGTTGAGCAGGCCATCCACGTTGTCGGCAGGGTCCTTCTCACTCAGGTTCTCTGCCAGCCGCTCACCGGAGAACTGATCGATCTGCTGCTGCATGCCCTGCATGTTCTGCTGGACCAGCTCACGCAGCTGCTGGATGCGCTCCGCATTCATGCCCATCTGGGCAAGCTGCTGCATCAACTCTTCGAGCGCACGGCGAACCTCCGGGTAGGCCAGCGCGCGCATCATGCGCTGCGCCATCCAGTTCTGGTAGCGCAGGTCATCGGCCCGGTTGAGGCCGACCATCTGTGCCAGAGCCTCCAGTTCCTCACGCGAGAGCGGCTGTCCATTCATCAGACGCTCCATGCGCTCGCGGAGCTGATCGCTGAACTGGCGCAGGGCCTCGGCAAGCTTCTGCGCCTCTTCCGGACTCAACTGATCCATGGGGTTGCCGCCCATGAGCGGCGGCTGCCCGGAGCCGAAGAACAGCGGGAAAAGCTTGTCGAACACAGGCAGGTCACGAATATCCTTGATGAGGGTGGCGCGTAGGGAAAGGCGGAAGTGCTCCCGATCCTGGATGCCGAGAATATCCACCGCGGAAAAAGCTTCTCCGCTCTCGGCAAGAGAAACCCGCACGCCGCTTGCGCGCAGGGCGGCTATGAGCTGCAATATGCGAGATTCCATGGTTTGTATTCCCTGGTTGGAGCTGGCGGCGCCGTCAGCACAAGGCGAAGGTCGGATGGTGTGGCGCTCGGCTGAAGTTTCGGCGTATCGTCAGCCACGCAGAGTTTTAGTTTCCCGAGAAGCGGTCATACTCGCCCGGGCTCTGCCGGCGCTGCGGAGGCGGCGGCGTGAGGATCTGACGCCGCGTTTTCTGCAGGTCGGACTCGTGCTTCAACAGGACCGACAATGTATCCTCCAGCGTTTCCTTGTCCAGGTGCTGGGCGTTGAGGGCCACCAGCGCGTTTGCCCAGTCGAGCGTCTCGCTGATGGACGGCGATTTGCGCATATCGCTCTTGCGCAGCTTCTGCACGAATTCGACGGCCTGCCTGGCGAGCTTCGGGTTCAGGTCCGGCACTTTGAGCCGGACAACCGCCAGCTCCTCCTCAGGCGAGGGGTAATCGATGAAAAGATACAGGCATCTCCGCTTCAGCGCCTCAGAAAGCTCACGGGTGTTGTTCGATGTCAGGACAACAAACGGCTTATGCTTGGCTTGCAGCGTTCCGAGCTCGGGGACGCTGACCTGGAAGTCACTGAGAACCTCAAGCAGGAAGGCCTCGAATTCTGCGTCGGCGCGGTCGATCTCATCGATCAGCAGGACCGTGGGCTCGTCGCTCAGGATCGCGCTCAGGAGTGGCCGCTGGAGCAGGAATCGGTCCGAGAAGAACACGTCCTCTTCCTTTGCCAGGCGATCCGCCGCCTCAGACAGCGTATCGGCTTTCCCCAGCGTGTCATTGAGCTTGTCGCGTAGCAGTTGGGTATAGAGAAGCTGCTTGGAGTATTCCCACTCGTACAGCGCCTTGGATTCGTCCAGCCCCTCGTAGCACTGCAAGCGAATAAGCCGGCAACCCGTGGCAGCTGCGATGGCTTTGGCCAACTCGGTCTTGCCCACGCCTGCGGGACCCTCGGTCAGTAATGGTTTGCCGAGCTTCTCTGCGAGGTAGACAATCGTCGATATCTCGTCGGAGGCGATGTACTTCTGCGCGGACAGGGACGTCTTGACAGCGCTGCTGGTATCGAAATTGTTGGTCATGAGAATCCTATTTCCTGGATATCAGGGCTGTGCTTTGCCTAATTAACGATGGGTGTCATGTATTCGTCGCTTTGATACCGTTGTCCATGCGGAAGCCATCCCTGATAACTGATACGACTGGACTAAAAGTATCGGATTAGTATACCTATTTTCCCCCTTGCGGTATTAACGGGATATGAGAAAACCGCAAACGTGAAGGAGCACACTAGCAGTTCGTGCATCGGAGGACATGCCGCTGGAAATGCGGCGGCATGTTTATTCGCGCCGCTGTGCTATGATGGGCCAGACTCACTGTCGGGCAGGAGGCACTGGAACAGTGCGGCTCAAAGCAGATCTGATACTTCTTCTCGTGGCGATCCTGTGGGGATCAGCTTTTGCGGCGCAGCGCATCGCCGGGCAGGCCGGGAGCCTGTACTTCTTCAACGGTGTGCGCTTCCTGCTTGCCAGTCTCCTGCTCCTGCCATTTGCGCTGCGCAATCGCATGCCTCGCAGGCAATTTCCCTGGATGGCGGTCGCGGGCACCATTCTTTTTACGGCCGGTGCATTTCAGCAGGCAGGCTTGCTCTCGACGACCGCAGGCAACGCTGGCTTCATCACGAGCTTATACGTGGTGATCGTGCCGTTCGTAATGCTGATCGGTTGGCGGGAAAGGCCGCACTGGCTGGCGATCATTGCGGCGCTGCTCGCCGGACTCGGAGCCTTTCTGCTCTCCACCGGCGGCACCGTGCAATTCAGGTCCGGGGATCTGCTCGAACTGCTCGGTGCGCTTTTCTGGTCCCTGCACGTGGTTGTTGTCGGGAAGTTCGCGCCGGGATACGACGCTATATCGTTCTCCGCAGGACAACTGCTAGTGGCAGGCCTGATGAGCCTTGCGATGGCGATGCTTTTCGAAGGCCGGAGCCTCGTCATATCGCCGCCCGTGATGGGGGCTATCCTTTACACAGCCGTGATCTCGCTGGGGCTCGGCTACACACTTCAGATATGGGGTCAGAAACATACGCCTCCCACTGATGCGGCGCTGCTACTAAGCCTTGAATCTGTCTTCGCGGTGCTCGGTGCGTGGATGCTCCTTGGCGAGCGCCTCGCGCCGTTACAGGTGCTTGGCTGTGCCATCATCCTGCTGGCTGTCATTCTCTCTCAGGCAAAGGGCTGGGGTAAAATGGAGATCGAAGGCCGATGAGCATTAAGGTTATTCTGAGCCCGTACGCAAACCGGTGGACCGCACGCAGGCGCTGGCCGGAGGCGGAGAAGGCGCTTCAGGAAGCAGGCGTGGATTTCAACCTTGCCATCTCCGAGCATGCGGGCGAACCGGAAGCGCTTGCCACCAGGGCGGTGCAGGACGGATTCGATACCATCATCGTGGCCGGCGGAGATGGAACCATCGGGGAGGTCTTGAACGGCGTCGCATGTAGTGGAAGCGCAGAAAGCAACTTCCCGGCAACACTGGGCATCCTGCCGATGGGGTCGGCGAATGATCTTGCCTTCGCTCTTGGAATACCCCTTGACCTCAGCGCCGCCGCCCGGGTGATCGCGGCCGGAAAGAGCAGGCTCGTCGACGCGTCTCAGTGCAATGATCGGTTCTTTATAAACAATTCAGGCATAGCCCTTGAGCCGTATGTCACGACCAAGCAGGAGAAGATCCGCTGGATCAGGGGAATCGCGCGGTATCTTGTGGCGGCTGTGTGGGCAATCATGGAGAAGCCCGAATGGCAGGGGAGCGTGGAGTGGGAGGCAGGGGAGTACGAGGGCCCGCTGTCGCTGGTTTCGGTCGGCAATGGCCGGCGCACAGGCGGGTTCTTTCTCACACCGCATGCGGATCCCTTCGACGGGCAGCTCACCCTCGCATACGGATATAGGGCCACGCGACGAAGCATATTGGCGGTATTCCCACGCCTCCTCAAAGAAGGTGCGGGGAGCTACCTGGAGCTTCCAGGGATGTACGAGGTGAACTGCCGCCGGGTGAAGATCCACCTCGAACCGCCTTCGCCAGTCCATACCGACGGCGTGCTCTTCCGCAAGTGGGCGGCAGACTTCGACTACAAGATTCATCCGGCTGCCGTGCCGGTGTTGATGCCGGCGCATGAGTGACAGTGCTCCTTTGACCTGCAGGGCGCTGACTCCTCGCGGTTGGACGGACCTCGAGGAGCTATTCCATTCACACGGCGTGGGCCTCGTCAAGGTGGCTCGCCGCACGGCGATGTGTCGCAACTTCCGGTATGTGATCGGGGGCTAGGTGAAGTTTCAGAAGAGAAGGTCGCTTTCGGCCCGCGACATCCAGCTGCTCATCCTGATCGGCCTCATCTTGTTTACTATTCTGGGCAGCCTCATCGGCGCTGATATCCAGCTCAGTCGGATGATCCCTGGCGGCGCAGCCTTCTACGCACCATGGATCGGTGCACGCGAATTCCTGTACAACCACCTTGGCCCTTACGGGGCGCAGGTGCAACAATTGACAGACCAGTTGGCGAACCGAGCGGTGCCAGAGGGTGGGGAACGCCCCTCGTACGTCACAATCCCCTTCTTCCTGCTCATCACCTATTTTCCGATTGCAGTGGTTTCGGACGCGGTACCGCACGAGGGAGTACTGGTGTTCCTGAATGTTCTCTCCGAGCCAGCATCTGCTCGAGGAATCTGGTTGTTCCTGAGCGAAGCCGCTCTGGTGGGCACAGCATTGTTGAGCCTTCGCCTGATCGACTGGAAACCAAACCGGATCTTTCAGGTCGCGTATGCGTTGCTGTCGGTGTTCGGTTTCTATACGGTGATAGCGCTTCTGGACGGTAGTCCGGCGGTTCTGCTTGGTCTCATCTACATTGCAGTCCTATTCGCGTACACCAACCAGCAGGACGAACTTGCCGGCGCGTTGCTCGTGTTGGGACTCTTCGCGTGGGAAGTTGGCGGCCTCTTCGTCTTGATGCTGCTGTGGAACGCCTCATACCACAAACGCGGCAGGGTTTGGGCCGGCCTTGGGATGATGCTCTCCATGCTGTTGCTGATATCATTCATCATCTATCCGGGCTGGCTGCTGCCTTACCTGGGCTCGACGCTGGCGGCGATGCGCGCATCGTTTGGCGTATCAAGCCACGCGGCGTTGAACCGGCTCTGGCCTGCAAACGGCGTTCGTGCATCGCAGGCGCTGACCGTTGTGCTGATCGTCATGCTGTTCTATGAATGGTCTGTAACTCGGAACGCGGATGCGCGGCGTTTCGTCTGGGCGGCTTGCCTGACACTTGCAGCCACGCCGCTCCTTGGAGTTCGGACAGAATTGGGCAATCTCACGGTCCTGTTCCCGTGCCTCGGGCTCATCTTCGCCGGGGTGGTCAACCGGTGGCGCGCAGGCTATTGGTTGGCGACCTTGCTGCTCTTGATCGCGTTCCTGGTTCCATGGGCATGGTTCAGCCGCTGGCTCACCACCCGGGATCAGCGCTGGCAGGACTACCTGTTGTTGTTCCTACCCGCCTTCTCCGTCATCGGCCTGTATTGGACGCGCTGGTGGTTCGTGAGGCCGCCACGCACGTGGTACGACCATGTACGGGGAACGCTTAGCGCGACGCAGCGCCTGGCGAACTCCCGGCAATCGACGAACAGTGGGGGCTGATGGTATGACCTGGAGGAGATATGCACCGCTGGCATTGCTGGGCTTCCTGCTGGCGTTCGGGATAGCCCAGTTCCAGCGATTCCCCGGCTACCTGGACTCGGATTACTACTTCGGCGGTGGCATCCAGTTGGCGACCGGCAATGGCTTCACCGAACCCTATCTGTGGAACTACCTCGATAACCCAACTGCTTTACCGCATCCATCTCATTCCTATTGGATGCCGCTTTCGTCGGTCATCGCCGCCGCGGGTCTCTGGCTGGCACGCTCGACAAGCTATGC
>DATKAF010000172.1:0-2374 GCA_035498395.1 Anaerolineales bacterium | reverse complement strand
GTTCTCGATCGTCTGGGCCACTCCCAGCACGGCTCTGCCTTCGACACCGGCCCTCGTCAGAAACCTCATCCGATGACCGGCATCGGCGAGGCGCGCTTTCCCATTACCACCCGGAACCCCGAAGTACAGCGCTGGTTCGATCAGGGCAACGCTTTGCTCCATTCCTTCGCGGATTACGACGCCGAACGGGCCTTCCGCTGGTGCCTGAAGCTGGAGCCCGACAATGCCATGGCGTACTGGGGGCTGGCGCGCGCCAGCATGCTGCGAGGTCTCGGCGGGGAGAACCGTCCGGAGGAGATGATCCGCAAAGCGCTCAAGCTCAGATCCACCGTGAGCGAGCGCGAACAGTTGTACATCGACGCCCTGGCCGCGGAAATCCTGCCGGATCCCCTGCGCGACAAACCGGACGCCGAGGGCAACTACCGCGAACGCCGGAGAAACGCGAACAAGGTCCTGGAAACCCTTTGCGTCAAGTACCCCGACGACATGGAAGCGCGTGCCTTGCTGGCCCTCAACAACATGGGAGATGCGCGCTACGGGACCGAGATGATCATCCGTGAGGTGCTGTCGCGGCAGCCCGACCATCCCGGAGCGCATCATTACCGCATCCACAATTGGGACTACCACGAGCCGGAACAGGCGCTCGAGAGCGCCCGCCGCTACGGCGAGATCGTGCCCGCCATCGGTCACGCCCTGCATATGCCCGGCCACATCTTCAGCATCGTCGGGATGTGGAATGAAGCGGCTATTTCGATGGATGCAGCCACGCGCGCGGAAAAGCGTTACATGGCCGAAGAGCTTTCATTCCCCTTCAACAACTGGAACTATGGACACAACCTGAACTATCTCTCTTACATTCAGGAACAGTTGGGGATGTTTCGCGCCGCCGTCTTCGGAGCGCGTCAACTGATCGACGCCCCGCTCGATCCCCAGGCGAACAACGAACTGTTCCGGTCGAGCCATTCCTACGGCATCCAGGCCCTGTCGCGCGCACTGCTGAAGTTTGAAAAATGGGACCAGTTGCTGGATGACAAGACGATACCCTGGCGCGATATCTTCTTGGATAAGGTCAATAAGACCTATTTTCAGGCGCGCGCTCACTTTGCACGCGGCGAAGTGGAGGAAGCGGCCAAAAGCCTGGAGGCTCATACCGCGCTCAAGAAGGACCTGGAGAAGAACAAGGGTGGCGTGATCGGTCAGATCTATCCGATTCAAGCGGTCGAACTCCGCGCCCGCCTGGCGCTGGCACGGGGTCAGACCCTGGAGGGACTATCGCTGCTCGCGGACGCGGCGCAAAAGGAGTTCGACTTCCAGCGGACGTTCGCCGATCCGCCTTTTTATCCCCAGGCTCTCTACACCAGCCTGGGCGAGGCATACCTGGATACGAAAAGTCCCGTGCTCGCCGCGAAAGCGTTCGAGAAAGCGCTGGAGTTGACGAAAAACGACCTCTTTGCCCTTTCCGGCGCGGTCCGTGCTTATGCCGCTTCCGGAGAAACCGCTAAGGCGAAGGACGCCATGGCACGCCTGCTGTATGTGACGGCGGATGCCGACAAGGACCTGCCGGTAATCTCGCGCGCGCTGGCCACGGGGATCACCGCGACGCCGCGCGATTCCTCCCCGGGCCGGCAGCGGAATTACCTCCGGACCGCGCTGGAGAAGTACGGTCCCAATCAATGGATTCCCTATAATGCTCCTGCGCTCCAGGTGACGGATTCCGACGGCAAGCGCGTCACCCTCACGGAATACCGCGGCCGCAATATTCTGCTGGTGTTCTACCTGGGGCAGGAATGCCCGCACTGCATGCGGCAGTTGCACGACATCGCGAAGCGCAAAGACGATTGGAACCGCCTGGACACCGCCGTACTCGCGGTCAGCAGCGCTCTCCCCGATAAGAATGCCAAGGCGATCAGGGAACTCGGCGAACTGCCGATCCGGCTGCTCTCGGACGATCATTTCACGAACGCCCGCCGCTTTCATTCCTACGACGACTTCGAGGACATGGAACTGCATTCCACCATCCTGATCGACAGGCAGGGCCGCGTTTACTGGGCCCGCACCGGCGGCGAACCCTTCAGCGACATGGCATTCCTGGTCAAACAACTGGAGACCATGAACACCGTTCAACTGAGCCGAACCGGCGATACAAAAAGCGGCGGCGAGTAGCCTGCCGCCGGCGGGCTATCTCGGCGGGCTGAATGAGAACCGGATCACGTAGGTACTGGGAAGTGAATGTCCGAAAGCCTGTGCGGGCCGGAACCTCCAGAGGCGCGCAGCATTCAGCGACGCGTTGATCAGAACCAGCCGCGCCCCCGCCGCGCCGCCTTCCGCAATCCTCGCACTCACCACCTTGCCCGAATCATCGATCTGGACTTCG
>DATKAF010000171.1:0-3780 GCA_035498395.1 Anaerolineales bacterium | reverse complement strand
TCAACTGAATCGTAGGCGCGAATCAGCTTAACGACCGGCGCGAGCAACACCCCCTAGGTCCCCCTTTAAGCCCACGAATTCGCGTGCAGCTTAACGTCCGTAAGGCCGCGCCGGAAGGCCCGAAGGTCAACAAATGCTGCTCCAGGTATGGGCCGCCCCTCCCAGGGCGGAGCGATAATCTGACAGCCACCAAAAGCATGTTGTTGCCGTAGAATGGGCATGGAGCGACGAGGTCGTGCGCACTCTCAGGGGGGCGGGAGAGCCCGCTGAACGGCCGAGACGAGCACTTGGCTGCCTTGGCATCACAAAATTGTGACGTTTGGCGGCATGTCCGCTATCGGGACAGCCAATCAGGGGCCGGGAATGACCACAATGGGCGCCATGCTGCCGATAACGGTGCTGGTCTTTGGCCCCGGTACCGGGCTTGAGAGCGAGAGTTGGGCTGGGCGCTTCATGACAGGTTTTGGTCCGGAGGAGAGGCTTCCGGCGCCTGTCATGGAGAAGTGCCATGGATATCAATGCGTCTGCCGCAGTTGCGGCTATGGGAGCGAGCGTTGGCCGGGCTCAGTCGCCGGGGTTTAAGGTCGATGTCAGCCGCGGGGAGCGGCTGGGGCGGGTGTCGTCAGAGTGGTTCTCACGCCCCGATGATGAGCGGTTTCTGTCTCTGCCGGCTTTGTATCAGGCGGTGAGGGCCCGCGCCGACCGGGCCGAGGCGCGGACCGTGGAGAGCCGGGCTATCCGGGTAGAGGCGCGGCGCGATGACGGTGAGCGCCTGTCGCTGATCGTGCCGGGGCAGGAGCGGCCGGTGGCGCCGACCCATTGGAGTTTTGGCCAACTGTGCGGGCTGGTGAGCGCGCCGTCGGGCTATCTGCGCGAACTGCCAGCGCCGCTGGCGGGGATCAATCTGCAGCACGGGCTGCTCAACCACCGCGCCGAGCTGGTGAAGACACTGGAGACCGATGATGGGCGGGTGGAGCTGCGCGCCGTCACCGGGCCGGATTATGGGCGCATCTGGGACCACGAATTGGTGGCGGCGGTGATGCGCATCGCTGGGAATGGCACGGGCGACACCGCCTGGAAAGTGCCCGGCGTGCTGGATTGGTCGACCATGACGCACAACCCGTATGTGGATGTGACGAAGGAGACGACCACGCTCTATGCCAGTGACCGGGACGTGTTTCTGTTTCTGGTCGACGATACGCACCCGATCGAGGCGGGGCGGCTGCCGAATGGGGAACCGGATCTCTATTTTCGCGGCTTCTATTGCTGGAATAGCGAGGTTGGCTCGAAGACCCTGGGCATCGCCTCGTTCTACCTGCGCGCTGTGTGCGCCAACCGGAATATTTGGGGCGCCGAGGATTTCCAGGAGATCAGCATCCGCCATAGCAAATTCGCCACCCAGCGCTTTGCACATGAGGCGGCGCCTGCGCTGCGGCGCTTCGCCAATTCCTCGCCAGCGCCGTTTGTGGCGGGGATCAGGGCGGCACGGGAGCAGATCGTCGCACGCAAGGATGAGGAGCGTGAGAGTTTTCTGCGCAAGCGCGGCTTCAGCAAGGGCGAGACGGCGAAGGTGATCGCCACGGTGCTGGAAGAAGAAGGCCACCCGCCCGAGAGCGTGTTCGACTTCGTGCAGGGGATCACGGCGCTGGCGCGCAGCAGGCCGCACCAGGACGCCCGGTTGGAGCTGGAGGGTAAGGCGAAGCTGCTGCTCGACCGCGTGGCCTGAGCGTTGCTTGGTATTTTGTGAGTGTATGTGCCGTGGGCCGGATTCCGGCCCGCGGCTTTTTTGTGGCGCGGGGGCAAAGAGGCAGAGGGTGGCCGTGGGCTTCGCGACGGGTTGGAAGGCAAGGAGAGAGGCTCCTGGCCGCCCGTCATGGAGTTTTTCCCATGGCCAAATCTGTTCAGAAGCTCACGCTCAGCGCCTCGCGCGATATTCCGTTTGACCGGCTGGTGCTGTCGCAAGCGAATGTGCGGCGGGTGAAAGCCGGCGTATCGATCGAGGAGCTGGCGGCGGATATCGCGCGGCGCACGCTGCTGCAGAGCCTCACCGTGCGCCCGGTGCTGGATGATAAAGGCGCTGAGACCGGCATGTTCGAAATCCCCGCCGGTGGGCGGCGCTACCGGGCGCTAGAATTATTGGTGCGGCAGAAGCACCTGGCCAAGACCGCGCCCATTCCCTGCATCATCCGCACCGAGGGCATCGCCGAAGAGGACAGCCTGGCGGAGAATGTGCAGCGCGCGCCGCTGCATCCGCTGGATCAGTTCCGGGCGTTTCAAGCGCTGCGCGAGAAGGGGCAGAGCGAGGAGGAGATCGCGGCGGTGTTCTTTGTCGCGGTCTCGGTGGTGAAGCAGCGGCTGCGGCTGGCCGCCGTGTCGCCCCGGCTGCTGGGCGTGTACGCCGAGGACGAGATGACGCTGGAGCAGCTGATGGCCTTCTCGGTCAGCCCTGACCATGAGCGTCAGGAGCAGGTCTGGGAGGCGATCCAGCGTTCTTACAATAAGGAGCCCTATCAGATCCGTCGGATGTTGACGGAAGGCGCGGTGCGTGCGTCCGACAAGCGCGCGCAATATGCCGGCGAGGATTATGTCGCGGCGGGTGGTGCCATCATGCGCGATTTGTTCCAGCAGGATGATGGCGGCTGGTTGCAGGATGCGCTGCTGCTGGCGCGCGTGGTCGCGGAAAAGCTGGAGCGCGACGCTGATGCCGTCCGCGCCGAGGGCTGGAAATGGGTCGAGGTGGCGACCGAGTTTCCCTACGGCCACAGCTACGGCATGCGGCGCATTCCCGGCGCGCGCCGCCCGCTAACCGAGGAGGAGATCGCCCAGGTCGAGGCGTTGCGTGCCGAGGCCGAGCGGATCGAGGAGGAAGCCGCGGCGGCGGATGAGGTCTCGGACGATGTTGATCAGCGGCTCAACGAAATCGAGGCGGAGATCAACAGGATCAATCAACGCCCGCCGCTCTATGACCCCGCCGATATCGCCATGGCGGGGGTATTTGTCAGCATCGACGGCAATGGCCGGCTGCGCGTCGAGCGTGGCTATGTCCGCCCCGAGGACGAGCTGCCAGTGGTCGAGGAAGCAGACGAAACCGGGTTGGCGGGCGAGGAAGGGGCGTTTGTGCAAGGGGACGACGACCCGGTGGACGGCGCCGCGCCCGACCCGGCGGACAGCCGCACCATCATTGCTCATGTCGGCGATGCTGCCGAGCCGGAGGAAGAGGATGGCATCAAACCCTTGTCCGACCGGCTGCTGACTGAACTGACGGCTTATCGCACGCTGGCGCTGCGCGAGGCGCTGGGCAACGAGCCCGGCATCGCTTACCTCGCGCTGTTGCACGCGTTGTGCCTGCGGCTGTTCTATCGCTATGGCGCGGAGTCCTGCCTGGACATCGAGGCGAAGAGCGTGATGTTCGGCGCCCAGGCGCCGGGCTTGGCCGATACGAAGTTGGCCGAGCGTGTCGGTGCGCGGCACCAGGCCTGGGCGGCGCAATTGCCTGAAGCCGCCGGGGAGTTGTGGGGCAGTTTGGCCGGGTTCGACAGCGACAGCCGGGAAGCCCTCTTCGCCCATTGCGTGGCGCTGACGATTAACGCCACCTATGACCCATATAACCGCCGCCCCCGGGCGCTGGCACATGCGCGACGCTTGGCTGAGACCTTGACGCTCGATTTGGCCGCTGCTGGTTGGGTGCCGAGCGTGGAGAATTACCTCGGCCGGGTCACGAAGGCGCGCATTCTGGCAGCGGTACGCGAGGCCAAGGGTGAACGGGCGGCACAGCGGCTC
>DATKAF010000170.1:0-7573 GCA_035498395.1 Anaerolineales bacterium | reverse complement strand
GTTCGCGAAAAGATCGCCAAATTCTTTGACGATAAGTACCTGTATGCGGGCTTGACCTACAACGGTCATGCCCTGGCCTGTGCCGCTGCGCTGGCGACCATCGATACCTACGTCGAGGATCACATCTTCGAGAACGCGTTGGAGGTCGGCGCGTACCTTGGCAGGCGATTGGAAGACTTGAAGGCGAAGCATCCGTCGGTTGGCGATGTGCGCTACATCGGGATGTTTACCGCGCTGGAGCTGGTGAAGGACCGGCAGAACAAGGAGCCGATGGACCTCACGCCGCTAAAGAACTTCCTGATCATGAACGGCGTGTACGTGTTCAATTTCAAGAACATCCTGTTCATCGTCCCGCCGTTGATCATTACCAGGGAGCAGCTGGACGAAGGCCTTGACCTGCTGGATGAGGGCCTGTCGGAGCTGATGGACAAACCGGCGTAGCCGCCAAGCTGCTGCATCATCATTTGGGAGAACGCATGGATATTCTCAATTACATCGACGGGGAATGGATCAAGCCCGGCGTTGCGGAGTACGTGGACGTCAGCAACCCAGCTACGGGAGAGTTGCTGGCGAAGACGCCGCTGTGCGGCGCGGCGGAAGTCGCCTCGGCGGCAGAGGCCGCGGCTAGGGCGTTCCTGGCCTGGCGGCAAACGCCGGTGCAGGACCGCGTCCAGCCTCTCTTCAAGCTGCGCGAGCTGCTGAAGGCGAACCTGGACGAGATCGCCCGGACAATCACCAACGAGGCCGGCAAGACGTTCGAGGAATCCAAAGCTGAGATGGTGCGCGCCATCGAGAACGTGGAGGTGGCGTGCGGTATGCCGATGATGGGCAAGGGCGAGATCGTGGAAGATATAGCGCCGGGCATTGACGAGATCATGCTGCGCCAGCCTCTGGGTGTTTGCACGACCATTGCACCGTTCAATTTTCCCGGCATGATCCCCTTCTGGTATATGCCGTATGCCGTTGCGTGCGGGAATACCTACGTGCTGAAACCCTCCGAAAAGGTGCCGATGACGATGCAGTTTATCTTCCGGCTCATCGAGCAGATTGGCTTGCCGAAGGGCGTGGTCAATATGGTCAACGGCGCGAAGCTGGCGGTGGATGCCATCCTGGATCATCCGGCCATCAGGGCCGTAACCTTCGTCGGCTCGACATCCACAGCGAAGTACCTGTACGCACGTGCATCGGCGAACGGCAAGCGGGTCCAGGCGCAGGGTGGAGCCAAGAACCCGGTGATCGTGATGGCGGACGCCGACATGGAGATGGCAACCAGGATTGTTGCGGACTCAGCATTCGGCTGTGCGGGACAGCGTTGCCTGGCCGTGTCCCTGGCGGTCACGGTTGCCGATGCCCGCAACACCTTCACCGAGATGATCTGTGATGCCGCCTCCACCCGCGTGGTCGGCTATGGTCTCGATGCGGGCGTGCAGATGGGCCCTGTCATCAACGCCGCGAGCAGGGCGCGCATCGAACAGTTGATCGGCATAGGTGCGAGCGAGGGCGCATCGCTGCCCGTGGATGGACGCGGAGCTGTCGTCAAGGGCTATGAGGGCGGCAGCTTCGTGCGGCCGACCATCCTCGCAAGCGTGCCGCGCTCGGGCCAGATCGCAAAAACCGAGATCTTCGGCCCCGTGCTAAGCCTGATGCACGTGAACGACGTGGACGAGGCCCTGGAGCTGGTCAACAGCGGCGCGTACGGAAACCAGGCGAGCCTGTTCACATCCAGCGGGGCGGCGGCTCGGAAGTTCCGCTATGGAGCGGATGCCGGGAACATCGGCATCAACATCGGGGTCGCCGCGCCGATGGCGTTCTTCCCGTTCAGCGGGTGGAAGGAATCCTTCTTCGGCGACATGCACGGGCAGGGCATGGACGCGGTGGAATTCTTCACGCAAAAGAAGGTCGTGGTGGAGCGTTGGCCCAAGGAGTGGACCAGGAAGTTCTGAGCAAGAGGCATCGCCAAAGTTGATTCCGGAGGAGCAGAAGATGTCCGGGCCATACGATTCCGCACTGGCCTACGCCGCGCGATGGATCGACATCATTCATCAGGATACCCTAACTGATCTCGAGGCCAGGAGCATCATCGAGGAATCCAGGCTCAACTTCGCTGAGCATTTCAATCGCGGCTGGCTGGAGTATCGCAAGTCCGTGACGGAGTCAGGCGACTGGGCTGCCGTGGAATGGAAGGGCGATGGCGCCACGTTCCATGATGTCCTTGGCCGAGAGTATCTGGATTGCCTGGGGGGATATGGAATGATGGATCTCGGATGGGCGCATCCCGAGGTCGTTGACGCCGTCAGAAGGCAGGTGGGCCGGTCTCCCATGCCCACCCAGGAGCTGATCGATCCGCTGCGGGGCGCGCTGGCCAATCTACTTGCGCAGATCACACCCGGCAACCTGCAATACTCCTTTTTCGCTGCATCCGGCACGGAGGCGATTGAAGGAGCGATCAAGCTGGCCAAGATGTACACGAGAAAAGCCGGCTTCATCGTGGCGCAGCAGGCGTTCCACGGCAAGACGATGGGCTCTCTCTCGATGATCGGGAAGCCGGCTTTCCGTGAGCCTGTTGGTACACTGTATGGAGGGCCGGTCTATCGCGTGCCGTTCGGGGATGCAGCTGCCGTCGAGAGCCAACTGGCGGAGTGTGACAGGGAGGGGATCGGAATCGCGGCCGTCATGTTCGAGCCGATACAGGGAGAGGCTGGAGCGATCGTTCCGTCAGATGATTTCTGGCCGCGTGTCCGTGAGTCGACACACAAGCATGGGACGCTGCTCATCGCAGACGAGGTGCAAACGGGCTTGGGCAGAACGGGCAAACTCTGGGGCGTTGACCATTGGGGGATCGCCCCAGATATCCTGGCAACAGCCAAATCCCTCGGTGGAGGCGTGATGCCGGTCAGCGCATTCTGCTCGACGCTGGATATTTGGGAAGTGATGATGCATCCCAATCCATTCATACATACGACGACCACGGGAGGCGGAGCGCTAGCCTGCGCGGCTGCCATCGCTGCCATCCACGTAACCCTGCGCGAGAGATTGTGGGAGCAAGCGGCGGCCAAGGGAGCATACTTGAAGCCCCGGCTCGAGGAACTTGCAGCGCAGTATCCCGAAATCTATGAGAAAATAACGGGGAAGGGCCTGCTTCTCGGAATGCACTTTCGCGATGCAGCCATCGGCTACAAGGTGGCCGCGGGACTCTTCAAGCGACGGGTCGTGGTGGCCGGAACCCTCATCAGCTCGCGGACCGTTCGCGTGGAACCACCGCTCGTTATCACCTATGAGCAACTGGATTCTCTCCTTGAGCGCCTGCGGGATACGCTGATAGAGATCTGCGAGACGTTGTGAGAGTCGCCGGACACTATATTGGTAGGATGTGACATCGGCACGGCACGCCGACCGGGTACCAGCGCCTAACCCAATGGATAGAGGGAGCCGTCTAAATGCAGAGCGAATTTGCTGTTGAACTGCGCGACGTCGTCAAAAAGTTCATAACCCCGGAGGGAAATGAGCTCATCGCTGTAGATCATGTCAACATTCAGATCCGGAACGGCGAGTTCTTCAGCATGTTGGGCTCATCCGGGTGCGGCAAGACCACCTCGCTGCGCATGATCGCCGGGTTCGAATGGCCGACGGAAGGGGACATCTATATCGAAGGTGAACCGCAAGGTCACAGACCCCCTTTCCTTCGCCCGGTCAACACGGTGTTCCAGAGCTATGCCCTCTTCCAGCATATGACCGTCTTTCAAAATGTCGCATTTGGCCTGGAGATGGAGCACGCAACCAAATCCGAGATTAAATCGCGAGTCGGGCGTGCGCTGGAAATGGTGCGCCTGAGCAGCATGGACCGTCGCCGGCCCAGCCAATTGTCGGGCGGGCAGCAGCAGCGCGTAGCTCTCGCCCGCGCGCTGGTGAAGACGCCTGATGTGCTGTTGCTCGATGAACCGCTCGGCGCTCTCGACCTGAAGCTTCGGAAGGAGATGCAGCTGGAGCTTAAGGCTCTGCAGCAGCAAGTGGGGATCACGTTCATTTACGTGACCCACGACCAGGAAGAAGCTCTCACCATGTCGGATCGAATTGCCGTGATGAGCTACGGCAGGGTGCTGCAGGTTGGTCCTGCCGTCGAGATCTATGAGCGTCCTACCAGCCGGTTCGTGGCCGACTTTATCGGCGAATCCAACTTCTTTGATGGAACAGTGAAGGCAGTGAACCAAAAGAAGGCGGTTGTAACCATCCCGGCCTGGAAGCAGGACTTGCAGGCCACGCTGGTCGCGGACGCGGCGGCGGGCGATGCGGTGGTTGTCTCGGTGCGCCCCGAGAAGATCCAGATCTCAGAGCAGCCGAAGACCAATGACAATTGCCTGGAAGGCGTGGTCTTCAACAGCACATATATTGGCTCCGACACGCACCTGTTCCTGGACGTAGGCGGACAGCAGGTGAAAGCATGGGAGCAGAACCGCGTCTCCAGCCTCGACCCGCATTTGTTCTACCGCAAGGACCAGAAACTGTGGTTGACGTTCCCCGCCGAGAACGTGCTTGTTCTGCCGAAGGAATGAGCGGGTGACCCATGATGCGGTTCGACCCGGAAGCATGTGCCATCCAGGGCTTGGAGTGAGGAGATGATGCATGGCGTCTAGCGCGGCCGTACCAACCGATGTCAAGCGACCATCATTGCTGAGGCTCATCCGCGAGAACAAGGTGGCCCAGGGGCTCACTCTCATCAGCCCGGCGAATGTCTACCTGGTCCTCTTCATGGTGGTGCCCCTAATCCTGGTTGGCATCCTCAGTTTCCTCTCGCGCGGGGAGTACGGCCAGGTACTGTTTCAGTTCAACCTTTCCAACTACACCCGGCTTCTTGATCCGATATACGGTCGCATTCTGCTGTATTCACTTGGAGTTGGCGTGGCGACCACGGTCCTGTCGCTGCTGATCGGGTATCCGTTGGCGTATTACATCGCACGCGCTCCCGCCCGGCAGAGGTCGCTCCTTTTGTTCCTGGTGCTCGTCCCGTTCTGGACAAATTTCATCATCCGAATCTACGCCTGGATCATGATCCTGCGCGCGGGGGGCTTCCTGGACACGGTGGTGCAATGGCTTCATATCAGCGATCAGCCGCTGCACCTTCTCTACACGCCCACCGCGGTCATGATCGGCATGGTATACGAGTTCCTGCCCTTCATGATCCTGCCGCTATTCACGTCCCTGGAAAAGATCGAGAATGCGGTGCTGGAGGCGGCGGCTGACCTGGGTGCGCCGCCCTACCGTGTTTTCCTCCGCGTCACGCTGCCGTTGAGCATTCCCGGGATGATCGCGGGGACCATCCTGGTCTTCATCCCGGCCATGGGCATGTTCGTCATCCCCGACCTCATGGGCGGAGCCAAGACCATCCTGATCGGCAATGTGATCCGCAACCAATTCCTGACCGCACGCGATTGGCCCTTCGGTGCCGCTGCCTCGATGATCCTGATGGTGCTCACCATGGTCTTCACGTTCTACTACGCACGGCGTGCGGGACTGAGCGAGGAGCTGGTGGTATGAGCGAGAAGAAACCGCCTGTCTGGCTTCGCATCTACACCTTCCTGGTTTATCTGTATATCTACATTCCGATCATCATCCTCGTCATCTTCTCGTTCAACAACCAAAAGCTTAACATTACCTGGAAGGGTTTCACCACTCAGTGGTATGCTGTGCTGTTTCACGATCGCCTGGTCCAGCTGGCAACGCGCAACACGCTGATCATCGCGCTCGTTTCCACGGCCATTGCGACGATCATTGGCACGCTGGCAGCCCTCGCCATGCAGCGCTACCGCTTCCCCGGCTACGACGCCTCGGAGGCGCTCATGTATATCCCGATCGTGATCCCGGAAGTCGTGATGGGCATCTCGCTGTTGGTCTTCTTCGTGCTGCTGAACATGAAACTGGGCCTGGTGACTATCACGCTTTCCCACATCGCGTTCAACATCCCGTTCGTGGCTCTCGTCGTCCGCGCGCGGCTCCACGGCTATGACAATTCCATCGATGAGGCCGCCATGGACCTCGGCGCGAACGAGATGACGACCTTCTGGCGGGTGACGCTGCCAACCATCATGCCCGGCATCCTGGCAGGCGCCATGCTGGCACTGACGCTCTCGCTGGATGACTACGTAATCACCTACTTCACTGCCGGGCCCGGATCGACGACTCTGCCGCTGCGGGTCTTTTCCATGGTGCGATTCATGGTCACACCCGAGGTAAATGCGCTCTCCACCATCTGGGTGTTGATCGTGTTCGTGATCTTGCTGATCGGCCAGCTTGCCCGGAATCGCAGGGCATAGCCCCAAACGAGCCAAAGGAGGAAGAGATGAAGACCTATCGAGTTGCCAGCCTGCTGACCGTGCTGGTTCTGTTAGCGGCGGCATGCACCCCGGCTGCCGCGCCGACGGAGGCTCCGCCAGCACCTGCCCCCACGGAACCGCCCCAGCCTGCGACCACTTCCGCGGGTGGACCAGCGCCCACGTCACCTGCCAGCGCAGAGCCAACGCTGGCGAAGCCAACATCGACCGAACTCAATCTCTACGGCTGGTCTGATTATGTGCCGCAGCAGTTGCTGGACGATTTTAGTGCAGAGTATGGTATCAAGGTGAACTACGACACCTACTCTTCAAACGAGGAGATGCTTGCGAAGCTCCAGGCGGGGGCATCCGGTTATGACCTCGTGATTCCCAGTGACTACACGGTCACAGCCATGCTGAACCAGGACCTGCTGCAACCGATCGATCTGGCGCAAATACCCAACTTCAAGAATCTTGACCCCCGGTTCACCAACAAGGGTTACGACCCGGGCAACAAGTACACCATCCCTTACCAATGGGGCACGACCGCCCTGGCTTATGACAAGACGAAGGTTCCGTTCGAGCCCAAAAGCTGGGCGGACCTCTGGGATCCGAAGTTCAAGGGCCGCCTGGTGATGCTGGACGACGAGCGCGAGGTCACAGGCATGGCGCTCCAAACCCTGGGCCTTGACAAGAACTCGACCGATCCAGCGCAACTGGACCAGGCGAAGCAAAAGATGGTGGAACTCAAGCCCAACATCGTCTTGTTCAACAGCGACGATCCTGAGACATCTCTGATAACTGGAGAGACCTGGGCCGGTCTCGTTTACAACGGCAATGCCGCCCTTGCCCGACAGCAGGATCCGGATATCGAGTACATCTGCCCGAAAGAAGGATGTGGCCTGTGGTTCGACAACCTGGCAGTCCCGAAGAGCGCCCCGCACGCGGATGCTGCGATG
Organism: Anaerolineales bacterium; assembly: GCA_035498395.1. Taxonomy (GTDB): domain Bacteria; phylum Chloroflexota; class Anaerolineae; order Anaerolineales; family Villigracilaceae; genus Fen-1038. The sequence goes on along the minus strand of DATKAF010000170.1, from coordinate 309 downwards.
GCCTTCATGAACTTCATGCTGGAGCCCAAGGAAAGCATCCTGATAACCCAAGAGTTCCCATACTCGAACCCGAATAAGGAGGCGCTCGAGTATCTGAAGGCCAATGATCCGAGCACGTATGAGTCTTATACGGCCTTCAGTGCCACGAATCCGCCCGATGACTTCCTGGCGCGTGCGGTGGAAGTGAAGGATGTGGGAGCAGCAACAACGCTGTATGACCAGCTGTGGACGGACTTCAAGGGGCAGTAAGTGCCAGTCGGCGGCTTGCGGAGAGGGAAAAACTGAATCAAGAAGCGGCGCACCCGGAGG
>DATKAF010000169.1:0-42190 GCA_035498395.1 Anaerolineales bacterium | reverse complement strand
TATTCGGTGCGCGACGCTCCACGAGCCCGCGCTAATAACAAAAAGACGGATGGGCAGAGCCCATCCGTCACGCTTGCTTGTGGCAAGGGAGAGCATGGAGCGGGACTTCTCTCGTGATTCACGACGTGTGGTCCAGGGACTTACGCCCTCACCAACCTAACAGTCCTCCGTGCTCTCCTTGAGTAGGTAGTTCAGGTGGTATATCGATATCGCACCTACCTTTCCTAGTCTGTCCGTATCATACACCCCGCTTCACGGGCGCGCGTTAAAAAGACCTAATAACTCCGTGAGTATTCTCACGAACCGGCAAAACCGCAAGGATTTTTGAGAATCTGCAGTTCACACGTTCCGCCATCGAGGCGGCAGCGTCTCCTTTCGGGTGACTTGATATCTGATCTCTGCCGGCAGCGGATACAGCGGCAATAGATCGATGCGGTACTTTTTCCCCGCAAATGCCTGCATCAGTCGCCGTGCCTGCTCCAGCGCGCTTCGCTCCTGGTTCAGCGGCACGTGCATCAGCTCATCGATCAAATCGTCCCGCCTCGGATCCGGCTGGTATATGCCTGTTGCCTTCTTGAGATAACCAAATTGCAAGTGCCACGCCTCCAGTTCTCCATACACAGAGAGTGCGGTGAACTGGCCTTGCTGCAAGTGCCGCACCTCATGGATGACCAGCGAGATCACGTACGGATCGTCGGCAGCCAGCTCGGCATAACGCGGATGGATCTCGATGCGGCGGTCCGCCGTCCAGCGCGCGCCGGTCGTCTGCGCGTAAACGCTGACTCGGGTATGCCTCCACCGCAGGTATTCCGCTGCAGCCGCAGCCTCAGGCCCGGAGCTTTCCAAGTTCGTCAGCAGGCTGTTGATCCAGCTCGAATGCTCGCGCGACATCATGTTTCTGAAGTATACATATTTTGACTTAGGCCGACACCGCCCCTCCAACGCCCCGCACCGCTTGCTCTCGCCCGCTCATACTGCGCACACGGTCGCCGGATTGGTTTCTGATAGGTACTGAGAGCGCTCACTGGTAGAATTCAAGTATGCAAAAGGTTGCCATACTTGGGATCGGACAGACGCCAATCGGCGAGCAATGGGATAAATCCCTGAGGGAGATCGGTGGAGATGCCGCCCTGGCGGCCATGCACGACGCGGGCGTCGAGAGCGTGGACGCACTGTTCGTCGGCAACATGCTCTCTCCGCTCATCGACGGCCAGAATCAGCTCGGAGCATATTTCGCGGATTGGGTCGGCTTGTGGCAGCAGGAGGCCGTCAAGGTCGAAGCCGCCTGCGGTTCCGGCGCCGCGGCGCTGCGAGCGGCTCTCATGGCTGTATCTGCTGGCGAGTTGGAATCGGCGCTGGTCCTCGGCGTGGAGAAGATGACCGACAAGGCAGGCCACGATGTGACCGCGACCCTGGCAACTGCCGCCGACGCCGACTATGAGGTGGAGCAAGGCGTCTCATTCGTAGGCCTGAACGCCCTCATCATGCAGCGTTACATGCACGAGTATGGCTGGAAGCATGCCGATTTTGCGCCGTTTTCCATCAACGCTCACGCCAACGCCATGTCGAACCCGTTCGCGCGTTTGCATGAGCGCATCAGTACCGAGCGCTTCGAGAGATCCTCGATGGTCGCCACCCCGATCAACTTGCTGGACGCTTCGCCGATTGGGGACGGCGCTGCCGCGGCCGTCATCGTGCCCGCCGACAAGGTCGCATCGCTTCCGGGGCGCCCGCGGGTCGTGATATCGGCCTCCGCCTCCGCCACAGACACCATCGCCGTCCATTCGCGTCGAGATCCACTGTTCCTTTCCGCGGCCCACGAATCGGCGAAGCGCTGCTACGAAATGGCGGGGCTTCTGCCGCAGGACCTGGATCTGTTCGAGCTTCACGACGCCTTCTCTATCATGACCGCTCTTTCGCTGGAGGCCTGCGGGTTCGCAGAGCGCGGCCAGGGCGTGCGCCTCGGTCTTGAGAACGAAATTGCGCCCGGTGGTCGCACTCCCATCTGCACCCGGGGCGGCCTGAAGGCCCGTGGTCACCCGGTCGGCGCCACTGGCATGTACCAGGTGGTTGAGATCGTCCAGCAGCTTCGAGGGGAATGCGGCGATACGCAGGTGGCAGGCGCCGCAGTCGGCATGGCGCAGAACATCGGCGGCAGCGGATCCACCGTCATCACGCACATCCTGGCTGCTGAATAAATCGGACCTGTCTCGTGCAATTCGCTTGATTCTTGTATCCGATTGTTTTATACTTCACGGAACCATGGCCGGACCGAAGAAGAAAGAAGCCTCGATCGAGAGACGGACACGGGAAAGGCGCACTTTCTCGCATTACATGCGGCTCATGCACGAGAATACGGGTGAGTTAGTCGGCCACCTGGTCAATATCAGCAGCGAAGGGTTCAGGTTGGAGTCCCTGCGGCCCGTTCCCGTCAACCAGGATTTCCCCCTCCGCATCGAGCTCCCCCGGGATATCACCGATAAGCCCTACATGGTCTTCATCGCCCGCAGCCGCTGGTGCCTGCCTGACCGCATCGACCCTTCTCTTTACGATGCAGGCTTCGTGATCATCCAGATGAACCCGGGCGATGTCGAGATCTTCCGTCAGATCTTCGAGAAATACGGCTCTGCCGATACGTATCAATCGAATCGTGCAGATTACCTATGGCGGTAGCATCAGATTGATCTGCCCGACGCCCTGCCCAACGGAACACGGCAGGGCGTTTTCATGAGCCCTGGGCGCCAGGGACCGTTCCGTAGTCTGCCACTCATTTATGCGATACATAATCCGCTGGGTCATTCGGCTCTTGATCAGCATCATCGCCAGGGTCGATCTCTACGACCTCGACCGCATCCCGCGCACCGGCGCCTTTGTGATTGCCACCAACCACTTGGGCCTGTTGGATGCCGTCCTGCTGTTCTACGGTCTTGACCGCTGGGACGTGTTTATCCCGACCGCCGAGAAGAGACAGGACAAGTGGTTCTTCCGCTGGCTGGGCAAGTACCTGAACTTCGTCTTCATCGACCGTTTCAATCCCGACCTGAAGGCCATGCGCAGGATCATCAAGTTGATGGAAGAGGGGAATATCCTGGTGATCGCACCCGAAGGTACACGCTCCCACACGGGAGCATTGCAGGAAGGCAAGGCGGGTGTCAGCTATCTCGCCGCCAAGTTGAACCGCCCCATCGTTCCCGGCGCGCTGACCGGCACGGAAGACGAGGTCATCATCGATAATCTGAAGCACCTGCGGCGCTCGCACATCGTCGCACGCGTCGGTGAGCCGTTCGCATTGCCTCCTTTGTCGATAAAGGATCGCGACGCCGCCCTCAAGGCCGACACCGACGAGATCATGTGCCGGATCGCCGCCCTCCTCCCCCCGAAGTACCGCGGTGTCTATGCCGATCATCCCCGCTTGAAAGAGCTTCTAGCCGGCTCCTCGGACTAGAGCACTTCTCCCGTACCGCGCTTCACGAATCGCCCCTCACCCCACCGCCCGAGCCACTGCCCAGCGTCGACGATCAGCTTGCCGCGCAGGAACACCTTTTCAGGGTATCCGACCAGTTCCCAATCTTCGTACAAGTTGTAGTCCGTGCGCTGCTGTGAAAGTGCCACGCCGTACTTCACGCGCTTCTCCGGATCCCAGATGGCAATATCCGCGTCCGAGCCCGGCAGCAGCGCGCCCTTGCGCGGGTAAAGTCCGAAGATCCGCGCCGGGTTTGTGCTGTTCAATGCCACGAACTGGTTTGGCGAAAGGTGCCCGGCGCGCACGCCGTAGGTCCACAGGATCGGCAGGCGGTCTTGTACCCCCGGCAGGCCGTTGGGGATCTTGGTGAAGTCGTTGCGGCCAAGTTCCTTGCCGGGGATGGCAACCGGTTTCCCCTCGTACTGGATCGGCTTGCTGCCGTCATAGAAGAATGCGCAGTGGTCCGTGCCAACGGTTTGAATGGTTCCATCATGCAAGCCGGCCCAAAGGCGCGTGTTGTCGGCTTCCGTTCGCATGGGCGGCGAGCAAACCCATTTGGCCCCGTCTGGTCTGCGCAGATGATCGATCGTGAAGAACAGGTACTGCGGGCAGGTCTCGCCCATCACCGGCGCCTCATGCTCACGCGCGTAGCGCAGCATGTCCACCTCTCCCGCCGCGTTCATATGCACGATGTAGACCGGTGCTCCCGACTGCGCCGACATGGCCGCCATGTGCAGCGTGGCCTCCACCGCTCCCCACGACGGGCGCGTGCGGGCGTGCCACTCCGGCGAAGTGTGCCCGGCCGCCAGTGCCTCCGGGATGAGCGTGTCGATCACATCGCCGTTCTCGCAGTGCGCCATGATCAGCATCCCGTTCTCTTTGGTGATTTGCAGCGCCCGGAAGATGCTGCCATCGTCGAGCCGCAGCCGTCCGTTGTAGGCGGTGAACACCTTCAAGGTGGTGATGCCCATTTCCTTCAAGCCCGGAATTTCTTTCGCAATGGCATCGTCGAACTTCGTCAGGTTCATGTGGAACGAGTAGTCGATGGCGGCCTTCTCGGCTTTCTTCCGCCACGCGTCGACCGACTCGCGCATTGTAGTGAAATCGAAGGACACAAAATCCATCACTGTGGTGGTTCCGCCGAAAGCAGCCGCTTTGTGCCCGGTGTAATGGTCGTCGGACGATACCGTGCCGAACATGGGCAGGTCGAAATGCGTGTGAGGGTCGATGCCGCCGGGCATCACCAGCTTTCCCGACGCGTCCACCACCTGTGCAGTGCCGCTTTCCAGGTCCCTGCCAATCCGCGTGATCTGCTCGCCCTCGACCAGCACATCCGCCTCGAATGTCTCGGAGGCTGTGATCAGCGTGCCCTTCTTGATCAGCAATGCCATGATGACTCCTACAGTTTCCAGAACAGGAACATGCCGGCCATGAGCGTCAAGAATACCACAATCATGAGGCCCCAGCCCACGCGGAAGAAATCACCGAAACGGTAGTTGCCCGGCCCCATCATGATGAGGTTCACCGGATGCGCGATCGGCGTAAGGAAAGAGGCCGAGCAGCCGATGGCCGCTGCAACCGCGATCGCCTGTGCATTGGTGCCGAAGTGAATCGCCGAGCTGATGGCCAGCGGCCCGACAACGAATGCAGTAGCCTGGCTGCCCATGAACTGGGTCAGCGCCGCTGAAAGGACAAACGTGAGCGCCGCCAAACCCATGGGGCCCAGGTCGCCGAACAGTCCCAGCACGGTTTGACCTGCCAATGACGCCAATCCCGTATTGATCATCGCCAGGCTGGCCGCGTACATGCCCGCGATGAAGAAGATGACCTCCCATTCGACGGAGCGATACGCGTCCTGTATGGAAAGCAGGCCCACCAGCACAGCCAGCAGCGCCGCCGCCAGCACCGAGAGATAAACCGGCAGGCCCAGCAAGGCAAGGAAGATGGCGCTACAGAAGACACCAATGCTCAGCACCACCCTGCGCCTCGGCACCGGGCGGCTGGCGGGGTCCGTTTCAAAGATGATGATATCCGGGTCGGCGCGCAGGTCGCGCAGCCGCTTCGGCGGGCCCACCACCAGCAGCGAATCGCCTGCCTCCAGTACGATATCCCCTACATCCGTCCGCCGGCTGACGCCGCCTCGAAGGATGGCTAATGCCGTGAAGCCGTACCGGCTGCGAAAGTTGAGCTGCTTGATAGTCTTCCCGGTATACGCCGAGTGCGGCGCCAGGATAAACTCCACCAGCGTCACCCCAAACGTTGTGATCGTTTGAAGCTCCGGCTGTACGCGCACGCCCAGGTCGGTGAGCTGCGATACCCGCCGCTCGTTGCCCACCAGCAGGATGGTGTCGCGCGGCTGGAGAATGGCATCCGGCGGAGGCGCATAGTATGCTTGGTAGTCGTGGCGCAGAGCCACCACTGCAATGCCATACCGTTCGCCCAGTGCACACTTCCGCAGGGTCTGCCCGGCGATGGCGGAGTCCGCATCCACATGCGCCTCCCATAAGCGGTCGCTGACCGCGTACAGCCCCTCCAGCTCATCGCTCGCGCGCCGCGCCAGCGCCTGCTCGGGACCGGGCTGCCGGCTGGGTAGCAGGCGTCTCCCGAACAGAGTCAGGTAGAGCAATCCGGCCAGCGCGATCAAGCCGCCGGTCGGTGCGAACGACAGTATGCGTAACGGCGCCTGCGACGGGTTTGCGATCGGCAGCAGGTTGCTCATCACGATGTTGGCCGTCGTGAAGTAGGTTGCCATCCCGCCCAAGGCCGTCCCAAATGATATCGGGATCAACAGCTTGCTGGGCCGTATGTGCGCCTTGCGCGCCACCTGCATGGCGCTCGGCAGGAGCAGCGCGCCAACCGCCACGTTGTTCATCAGGAGCGAGAGCGCCGCGGCACTGAAGGAGAATAGGAAGATCAGGCGCGTCACCGAGCTTTCGCCCAGCGCTGCCAGCTCCTGCCCCAGCCAGAGCATCACCCCGTTGTTCGATAGAGTCTGCGTAAGAATGAAGAGGCCAATCAGGATCACCACCACCGGCTGCCCGAAGCCGGAGATGGCCAGCAGCGCCTGGCCCGGAGCGTTGGCGGCGCCGAGTACGGCAAAGCCCAGGGTTTGTGCCACGCCAAGCGCCACGATCATGAACAGTGCGGCCACATCCACTCCCCACCGGCTGAATGCCACCAGTGAAAGGGGTATGGCGATCACGATCACGACAAACCACATTTCGAAGGTCATGGCAATAGGAAGGTCTTTGCGTCAGCGCTCGATTTCGATGTTGGCGTCCTATCTCTTAACGCATGGTGCGGGCGATGTGTCGGTGTCCTCCCATACGAAGCCAGCCCAAATGAATGCGCTCTACCAGTCTAGGTCCTGTTCATTGTGCGCGTCCTCGGTGTCAAACGGGCTCTGCGCTTCCTTGATTCCCAGCAATGCGATCAGCACGTCCGGCGGCAGCTCGGGCTCCGGCAGCCGCGCCTGGTAAAGCTGCGAGTCCATGGCTCTCTCTCGCAGCGAGCGCCAAAGCACGTCGCGCTCCTCCGCCCTCACCACCAATTCATTGAGCGTATGAGCTTCGTGCATGTACTCCCCCGTAGTATACAGGAAGGCCAGCCGCTTCCATTTGTCGGCCACGATCGGCTGAGGCAGGCGCTCGAGTGATCCCAGCTGCACCTGGTAATACTCCTCCCGGGCCCGGGGATGGTCTGCCTCGTCCTTGAGCAACTCAGCGCGCGTTTTCAGCTCGTGGCCCGTAACCGGCGCGACCACCTCGATTCGCCCTGCCGCCTCCCCGAAGCTCGACGGCTGGTAGAAGGCTAGGTAGTCTACTGCAATCACCTTGGGAGCGGTCCTCAGCGGAATACGATACCAACCTAAAAGCCGCGCGATCTCCAGATCGCGCGGCGTAGGTATGACGCAAACAAGGATGAGGGAGGAGTCTGCCAGCACAGGTCTTATTCTTGCTTGGTCCCGCACTCGCCGCAGAATTTCGCCTCGGCCTGCAGGGTGGCGCCGCAGTTGGTGCAGAACTTGGTGGCCGCCAGCGGCTTCCCGCAGCTCGGGCAGAACTTTCCACCGCTGACCTTCTCGCCGCAGTGCGGACAGCTGCCGACGATGGTTTGTTTGAACTTGTCGGCGGTGACGTACTCCACCTGCGCAGCCTTCATGCGTGCATCCTGGATCGCCGCCTCGGTCTGTATGGAGGAGAACTCCTCCTGCAGATCGGGTGCGCAGTCCTTGCACAGTCCGCGCTCTCCGTTCCAGCAGTCGTCATCCACCCAGTGCCCGCAGCGCTTGCATTTATGGAAATGCGGCTGCGCCTCCTGCACGGCGCGGTTGAAGGCGTCATCATGCGCCTTTTGCCACGCGGCAGAGCGCACGCTGTGCGCCGCGTTCGACACGCTGCCAAACATGCCTCCGAACAGGCTGCTAGCGGCATCCAGAGCGCTGGTTACAGTCCCTGCCGCAGACGCCTCGAAGCGCGTCTGGTAGCCGTTCCCGCAGCGGTCGCAATAGAACTCGAACTGGTAACCGTTATCAGTGCTCTGATCCTGGTGGTTGCGAGTGAACTGGATGAGTGCCATTTCATCTCCTCAAGGATTCGTCGCGGGCATTTTAGCATGGATTGCCCGCGACAAACCTTTCAAAGCGATGGCAATCAGGCCTTTGCGACCTCAGCATTGAACTCCGTGATGAGCTCGTCGATGGCGCCGACCTGCTGCTGCACGCCCGTCCAGTAATCGGGCTGGCACCACATGTTCTGGATCTCTTCGTAGGTCTTGCCCTGCTGCTCCACCCAGGTGTAGTACTTCAGGTTATGCACGCGCCGCCGGTCCGTATAGCGCAGCTCGAGCATGTTGTCCGTGGATTGGCCGTGCAGGTAGCGTGCAAAATCGGCCGCCGCGTTCGCTTCGGTGTAGTCGCCGAATTCCTGGTGCATCTCGTGCAGGCGCGAGCGGTACAGGTCCATCGAATCGGTGAGGACGGTCACCATGATGTCGTTCGCGTCCATCTCATAGTACTTGGCCGCCTTGATGGCGCTCAGGACGTTCGAGATGCCCGAGAACCCCATCAGGTCGAGTTGCGATACCACATTCTCCGGTACGCCCTTCTTCACCAGGTACTCGCGGCCGTTCTCTTCATTAAAGAGCCGCGCCAGGTTGACCACCGCGTTGTCGTCGATCGCTACGACTACATCCGTGTTCTTGGTGTTGTGAATCCACGGCACGTGCTTGTCACCGATGCCTTCAATGCGGTGCGCGCCAAAGCCGTTCTCCAGCAGGGTCGGGCACTGTAAGGCTTCGCTGGCAACGATCTTGCTCTCCGGGAAGACCTGCTTCATGTAGTCGCCGCTGGCGATGGTGCCCGCCGAGCCGGTGGCAGACGCCATGCCGCGATAACGGCCGTTCTTGCCGATGACGCGCTGGACTACTTCCTCCATGGCATGTCCGGTGACTTCATAGTGCCACAGGTAATTGCCAAACTCCTCGAACTGGTTGAAGATCATCAGGTCCTGCCCCGAGGCGCGCAGTTCCTTGCACTTGTCGAAGATTTCTTTAACGTTCGATTCCGACCCCGGTGTCTTGATCGTCTCTCCCGCGATCTTCGAGAGCCATTCGAAGCGCTCTTTGCTCATCCCCTCCGGCAGGATGGCGATCGATTCGCACGCCAGCAGCGCCGAGTCGTATGCCCCGCCGCGGCAGTAGTTGCCGGTGGACGGCCATACGGCCTTCTGCGTGGTCGGGTCGAACTGCCCGGTGACAAGGCGCGGGACCAGGCAGCTGAATGCTGCTCCCACCTTGTGCGCGCCGGTCGGGAACCACTTGCCCACGATCACCACGATCCGCGCTGGAACGCCGGTCAGGCTGCTCGGCAGTTCGAGGTAATTCACCCCGCCAAACCCGCCCCCGCTGGCTTTCGGCTCGTTGTGCCATGTAATGCGGAACAAGTTGCGCGGGTGCACATCCCACAGGCCGATGCCCTTCAAATCCTCTTTGATGCCCGCCGGGATCCTGGACGGGTCCTTCATTTGTGCGTACGTGGGGATCAGGATATTGCGTTCTTTTGCTCGCTTGATGGCGTTCTTGCGGCGGGTCTTATCAACCATGAGATCGATGCTTGTCATGAGCGTCCTCCTGGAAAGTTGTCTGACAACTTGTTGTATTATATCTCACACCCTTCCCATGACAATAGGCCACTTCTCCCTTCGCTGACAGCCAAAAGCAAGTACGGGCTATCCCAAAAGGATGACCCGCAACTTCTCGTCGCGCAATGGCGCTCATCATTTCTTATATGCCATCATCACCCCATCCCGCACCGGGATGATAGTCGAAATCCAGTCCGGGTCATGCGTCAGGAGGCGCGTGAATTCGCGCACGCCCTCCGTCGCCTCCGAGCGATCTGCCTGGTCGAAGATGCGCCCGCTCCACAGGACGTTATCCGTGAGGAGCACCCCCGCCGGGCGCAGCTTTTTCTTAATGACCGGCAGCGCGGCCGGATAGTCCTGCTTCTCGATGTCGCAGAAGATCAGGTCGAACGGGCCGGGCGTGTCGCGCAGCGTGGCAACTGCCTCTGCCACATGGTATTGGATCAGATCGCGGTAGCCTAGCTGCGAGAGGTGCTCGGCAGCCATGTTGGAGAGCTTTTCATCCCACACCACATGGTGCACCACGCCTCCGCCATTTTCCTTGACAGCCTTTGCAAACCACGCAGTGGAATACCCGTAACCGGATCCCAGCTCGAAGACCGACTTTGCTCCGATCAGCCGGGCGATCTGGTAGCACGCGTATCCGGCCGCCGCATCGATGATCGGGAAGTCGGTTTTCCTGGCGTATTCCTCCATCTTCTGCATCTCGGTCTCCCGCGGGGGGACCAATCCGATAAGATAGTCTTGAACTGCTGCGTACTCCAATCCGTCAGCCACGTTTCCTCCGGTAAAGCGAGTCTCGCACGCGGTCCAGTGCCTGCTTCAGCGTGCGGCGCGTACAGCCAAAGTTCAGCCGGACGTAGCCCCGGCTGCTCTCTCCATAGATGCGCCCCTCTCCAAATGCCACCTTCGCCTCGTTCAGGAAGAATTCGTACGGCGTGCCTGTGATCCGTCCCTGCCGCACCAGCTCTCTGCAATCCAACCACGCCAGGTACGTGGCATCCGGCTTCGTGAGCCGCACATCGGGCAGGTACTCCCGGGCGTAGTCCACCACAAAGTCGCGGTTGGCCGTGAGATACGCAAGCAATTCATGCAGCCAATCGTCGCACTCGCCGGAAAAAGCCGTCCGCGCCGCGAACAGCCCCATACTGCTGACGTGCAGCCTGAGCTGATCGACCACACGCGCATATTGCGCGCGCAGGTCCGGGTTGGAGATGATCGCAAATCCGCAGAAGAGCCCGGGAACATTGAATGTCTTGGACGGGGAGACGAGCGTAATCGTCTGTTGGGCAATAGCCTTGGACTGTGCGGCTATCGGCGTGAACTTCTGGCCGCCGAGCAGCAGCTCCGAGTGTATCTCGTCCGAGATGATCACCACATCATTCTCCAGGCACATCTCTGCCATACGCCGGAGATCACGCCGCGAGTAGATCTGGCCTATCGGGTTGTGAGGATTGCAGAGGATGAAGACCCGGGCCTTGCTGACCTGCTTTTCAAACGCGTCCCAATCGATCTCATACCGCAGGATATTGCCTTTGGCACGTTCCAGCAGAGGCGCCTCATATTCCTTTATGCCGGTGTTCGCCTGGACAGAATGGAATTCATTGTAGACCGGCGGCTGGATCAGGTAGCCTTTCTTCCTACTCGCGCCGAACGCCCGGGCCGCGACATTGAAGCCGCTGACAATGCCGGTCACAGCCACCACCGAGGAGGGATCCACGCTCCACCCATAGAGCCGCTGCATCCGGCCCGCCACCGTCTCGGATAGCGCCTTTGAGGGCAGCTCATAGCCCAGGACGCCTTCGTCCACCGCCCTCCGCAATGCCGCCAGCACCGGCGGCGGCGCGCGGAAATCCATGTCGGCCACCCACAGCGGCAGTACATCCGGCGGATACCAGGTCCACTTGTTCACCCGGTCTGGACTGCGTCGGTCCGGCGCACGATCAAAGGAGTAAGTCACGCGTTGTTCCTCTCTCATGAAGAACGATGTCTGCCTGAAGGTCTATGCAGCGCCCCTCCGCCGCTTAGTCTTGCGGCTTGTATCTCACAATATATAGGGGCCGGCCCTTGGCTTCGTCATACAGCCGCCCGATATACTCGCCCAGGATACCCAGGGAGATCAGCTGCACGCCGCCCAGGAACAACACCGCGATCAGTGTGGTTGCCTGCCCGGTGAACTGCGGGATGCCCGCCATGCGCAGGTACACCACGATCGGGATCGCCAGGATCGCCACGCCCGCCGAGGCGAAGCCAAAGAACGTTGCCACCTGGAGCGGAAAGTACGAGAAGCTCGTGATCGCGTTAAGCGCCAGCTTGACCATCTTCTGGAATGGGTACTTGGTCACACCGCCGTACCGCGCCGCCCGCTTATACGGCACGCCGACCTGCCGGAATCCCACCCAGGCCGACATCCCGCGCGGGAAACGATGCCGTTCGGGCATCTGCTTCAGAACGTCCACTACCTTGCGGTCCATGAGGCGGAAATCGCCGGTGTCCACGGGGATCTTGACGTCCGTGATCCGGTAGATCAGCCTATAGAAGAAGGATGCCGTGACTTTCTTGAACCAGCTCTCTCCCTCCCGCTCGGCGCGCACCGCATAGACGACCTCGTAGCCTTCCTTCCACTTCTTCGCGAGCTCTAGGATCATCTCCGGCGGGTCCTGCAGATCGGCATCGATGATGATGACTGCCTGTCCGCGCGCAAAATCCCATCCCGCAGTGATGGCGATCTGGTGCCCGAAGTTGCGCGCAAAGATCACAGGCCTCACCCGGTAATCGTCCTGGGCCAGTTGCATGATTATTTCCGTGGAGCCGTCCGTCGAGCCGTCGTCGACCAGGATGAGTTCCCATGGCTCGTCGTTCGCATCCATGACCTCGCTGACGCGGCAGTACAGCTCCCGTAGGCTTTCATGCTCATTGTAGATGGGTGCAATGATGGAATAGGTGATGTTCATTGAGAGTTCTTCTTCGATTTGGAGGAAGCTGCCAGCGGTGAGGGATCCATGGCCGACTCGGCTTCAGGTTCCGCCAGCGGTACGTCCGAGGCAGGCGCCGCGACCGTGACTCCTTCATCGAAAGGTGGCAGCCCCAGCATCCTTCTCCGGAGGTATTTCCCCACGATGAGTGCGCTGGCAAGCACCGGGACCACGAGCAGGACGCCCAGGATGCCGCCCAGGATCAATGCGCAGATGATGGCGACAAACACCAGGCCTTCATGGAGGAGCACGCTTCGGCCAAGGACGCGCGGTTGCAGCCAGATGGTCTTGAAGGCATTGATCAATAGATAGACGCCCAGCGTCAGCGCGGCGAACCATAATGTCGACAGCCCGGGCAGCGTGCGCGATCCTTCCAAGTACGCGACCAACGTCGCCAACGCCGCGACCGCCGCCGGGCCGACCTCCGGGATCAGGTTCAGCATCCCTGCCAGCAGACCCAGGGCGATCGCCCCCGGCAGCCCGATGATGGCCCAACCCGCCGAATAGATTAGGCCGAGGATCAAGATCAGCCGCAGCTGGCCGCGCAGGTACTGCGCCCACACATCCCGGATATCGCGGTACAGCCGCCACAGATCATCCTGCTCGGCCGGCGGCGCCAGCTCGATGACCCAAGCCCGCAGTTGGTCCCACTCGGTCATCAGGTAGTATACGGTCATCATGATCACGACCGCCCATACCACGCCGCGCGACGTCATCTCCAGGAAGCGCAGCGCCTGGCTAGGCTGCGCCACGATCGGCCCGGTTTGGATCAGCACCGCCAGCGACGGCGCGAGCATCCGCAGGTCGAGCCGGAACAGCCCGAACTGCAACGGCGTGCCCAGCAGGAGCTGCAGATCGCCCACCGCAGATTGGAGGTCCGCGCGCACCGACTGGATCTGGTCAAGCATCAACGGCACGAGCGTGCCGATGGAGACGAACAGGATCAGCAGCGTGAGAAAGTAAATGCTGCGCGCGGCCGCCCTGCGGCTGAGATGGAAGCGCCGCATCAGCAGGCCCGCCGCCGGGCTGAGGACATAGGCGATCACACCCGCCACCAGCAGCGGCTTGATCAGCGCCCGCATGTACCACAGCAGCGCAGCCAGGACCACCAGGATGGCTGCCAGGACGATGTATCGAACTGTTGGGTCCCAGGTCCGGTGCATGCAGGCTACGTGGCGTCTTTCAGGACTTCCTTGAGAGCCTTCAGGTTTGGCTTCACGACCGGCGCTTCCGCCACCGCCTGCATGGCAGCTTTCACATCCTTGAGCCCGCTGCCTGTATTCATCACAAGGATCGGCTCGTCATCGTGAACGATTCCATCCCCAGCTGCGCGCACCAGTCCCGCGTATGCCGTCGCCCCGGCTGGTTCCGCGAAGATGCCCAATTTGCCCAGGTCTGCGATGGCCTTAAGGATTTCCGCATCCGACACCTTGACATAGGTTCCGCCCGTCTCTCGCGCCGCCCGTACCGCCCGTACGCCATCCCGCGGCAGGTCCACGGAGATACTGTCAGCGATGGTTTCCGCCGATACGGGCGTTATCTTCTCGCTGTTCGAGTGGAATGCCTGGGCAATGGCCGCGGAGCCTTCCGCCTGGACCCCGATCAGACGCGGCACACGGTTCAGCCAGCCCAGCGCTGCCAGGTCCTTGAATCCCTTATGGATGCCCGAGATGATGTTGCCGTCCCCCACCGACACGAAAACCGTCAGCGGCGGGTGATCCACACCCGTGCCGATCTGGTTGTGCCATGCCTCGTGCGCCGTGCGCCACCATTCCCAGATCTCGAAAGCCGCGGTCTTCTTGCCCTCCGCCGTGAACGGGTTGTAGCCGGTGTTGCGGCAGTACCATCCGAATTCGTTGGCCGCTTCGACGGTCAAGTCAAAGGCGTCATCGTAGGTGCCATCCACCAGGATCACTTTGGCCCCGAAGATCAACAGTTGCGCCACCTTGGCTGGCGGTGCTGTCTTAGGCGCCAGGATGACCGCCTTCTGCCCCACGGCGGCCGCCATACCGGCCAAGGCCGCGCCGGCATTCCCCGTCGAGGCCGTGATCACCACCTCGGCCTGGATCTCACGGGCGCGTGCCACCACGATGGCGCTTGCCCGGTCCTTGAATGAAGCCGTCGGGTTGCCGCTCTCGTCCTTGAGCCATACATGCTTTAGCCCAATCCCCTGCGCCAGTCGGTCAAGGCTGAACACCGGTGTCCAGCCCACATGATGCAGCGGCGTCTCGCCGCCCGGGTATTCAGATACCGGCAGCAGCGGCAGGTATCGCCACAGTGAGAAATCGGTGCGCGACACGATGTCCTCGGGCTGGTACTTTCCCCGGATCCCCTCGTAATCCAGCACCACATCCAGGTTGCCGCCGTCCTTTGGGCACGTGTACGTCACCTGCCCCGGCAGGTACTCCGTGTTGCATAGTGAGCAGCGATAGCCGACGAATTTATTCATGGCCTGATTTTACCCTGTTCACCTGCAATCAAAGCGATGGAGGCTTCCGGCTTAAACAAACACGGAGGCCCTAGAAGGCCTCCGTGTCTCTGCGTCTCCGTGGTGAATGGCTATCTCAGGAACACAGGCTATTTCCTCACGACCCTGCCTGCTTTCTCTCCCACAGCGCCCGCGCGATCACCTCTTGATCTACGGGCAAGCGGTCAAAGCGGACGCCGACCGCGTGGTAGATGGCATTCGTGATGGCCGGCGTCGTCGGGATGCTCACCACCTCTCCCACGCCCTTCGCGCCGTACGGTCCCTCCGATGTCGGGTGCTCCACGATGATGGACGTGATCTCCGGCGTCAGCATGATGCCCGGGATGCGATACCGCGCCAGGTGGTCCGTCACCACGTATCCGTTCTCCACGATGAACTCCTCGGTCAGGCAGTTCCCAAGGCCCATCATCACACCGCCTTCTACCTGACCCTGCAATCCCAGAGGGTTCACGGCCGTGCCGACATCGTTCGCCGCCACAATGCGCAGCACGCGCACCTCGCCCGTCAGCGTATTGACCTCCACCTCCGCCGCCTGCGCCGCGAAGGAGAAGGCGAAGTGCATATCGCCGCCTGTACCCAGCGCCTGCGTCTTAGGCGCCTCGTATTCATACAGGGCTCGCGGCTGCTGACCCATCGCCTTCATCTCGCGGGCGGCCTCGCCCAGGTCCATCGAATGGCCGTTGGCATGAACGCAGCCATTCTCGAATCGGATCTGCTCCGGCTTCACATCGTACTTCTCGGCCATGGCCGCCGTGATCGCATTGCGCAGTGTCTTCGCCGCATAGCGCGAGGCATTGCCCGTCACATAGGTCTGCCGCGAGGCCGTCGTCGGACCGCCGTCCGGCGTCAGGTCGGTATCCATCACCAGCACGCGCACCTGCTCGGGCGGCACGCACATTTCCTCCGCCACAGCCATCCGCATGACAGTCACGAGGCCCTGTCCCAACTCAGCCGCCGAGCTGCGCACCTCCAACATGCCGTTATCATACAGCTCGAGGTCCGCCCCCGAGATATCCGCCGCTCCGCCGCCCAGCCCGGTGTTCTTGTAGGCCGAAGCGAAACCCCAGGCGTGGATCAGGTGCGGCTTGCCCGGCACCGCGTGTGGCTCGAAGATATGGCCCGCATTCACCCCGCACTTCTCCACCCCCAATCGCTGCATCTCCGCCTCGACCTTGTCGATACACTCCGTCAGCCCCACCGATTCCTTCAGCAGTTGCCCCGTATTGGTCAGGCTGCCGACGCGCAGCGCGTTCATGCGACGCAGCTCAACCGGCTCCACGCCGAGTTTTTCGGCGAGCATGTCCATCATCGACTCGACCGCGAACGCAGATTGGGTCACGCCGAACCCCCGGAATGCGCCCGCCGGCGGATTATCCGTGTACATGGCGTAGCAGTCGGCACGCACATGCGGGATATCATACGGCCCGGCCGAATGCGTCGTGGCTCGTGTCATCACCTTGTCGCCTAACGAGGCGTAGGCACCCGTATCGCCGTATAGCTCGGTCTCGACGGCCACCAGACGGCCGTCCTTTTTCGCGCCGACCTTCACCCGTATCTGCGTGGCGTGGCGCTTGGGATGCACCATCAGGCTTTCATGCCGGTCGAAGAGCAGCTTGACGGGCCGCCCGGTTACGTTCGCCAGCATGGCCGCGTGGATCTGGCCCGCGATATCTTCCTTGCCGCCGAACCCGCCGCCCATCAACTGCCCGACGATGCGGACCCGCTCTTCGGGCCAGCCGAGCACCCGCGCCACCTGCGTGCGGTCCTGGTACGGGATCTGCGAGCCGACATAGACCTCCATCCGGCCGTCCGGCTTCGGCACAGCGATGCTGCACTCCGGCTCGAGAAAGGCATGATCGGTGATGGGCGTGTGGAAGGTATGCTCCATCACAACCTCGGATTCGGCAAAGCCCTGCTCCATGTCACCTTTGCGTACCTTGATGTGTTTGAGCTGGTTGCCACTTTCATGGATCTGCGGCACGCCCTCCAGTCTGGCCTGCACCGGGTTGCTGATCACCGGCTGCATGTCAAACTCCGCCTCGATCAGCGATACCGCCTGCTCTGCGATCGCTTCCGTCTCCGCCGCCACGATTGCCAGCGCATCGCCGACATATCGGACCCGCTCGCCAATATCGACCATCACCGGCCAGTCATAGACGACCAATCCGTGGTTGTGCTCCGCAGGAATATCCTTCGCCGTCAGAACAGCCACGACGCCGGGCAGCGCCTTCGCCTTCGAGATGTCGAGGCTCTTCAGGAACGCGTGGGGAACCAGCGCCCGTCGCACTTTCGCGTGCAGCATGCCCTCGAACTCAAGGTCGTCGGTATAGATCGCCGTGCCCGTCACCTTCTCGACTGCATCCGGCCGCCGTACGCTTCGGCCGACGACGTTCGCCGCGTGGATCGAGTCCGGGATAAAGGGCGGCTTCACCGGCTGACCGGTCTGAATGGATTCCGCCGCCGCCAGGATCGCGTTCTCGATGGTCTGATAACCCGCGCAGCGGCACAGCGTGTCCTTCAGCGCCACGCGGATATCCTGCTGCGTCGGGTTCGGATTCCGCTTCAGTAGGGCATATGAGGTCATGATCTGCCCGGGAATGCAGAACCCACACTGCACCGCGCCGTGCTCAATGAACGCCTCCTGCAAAGGATGCAGAACTTCATCAGTCTTCGTTCCATTCTGCCCTGCTTGCTTGTTCTTCCGCAATCCCCTTCCGAATTCCGCGGTCAGCCCTTCGATGGTCAGCACATCCTTGCCCTCCGCCCTCTCCGCCGGATACATGCAGGAGAGCACGGGCTCACCGTCCACCAGAACCGTGCACGCGCCGCACTCCGACTCCTCGCACGCGATCTTCGTGCCGGTCAGGTGCAGCCGCCGCCTCAATAGCGCCGCCAGTGTTTCGCCCGGCATCGCCGGGATTGCGTACTGCCTGCCATTTACAGTAAGAGAAAGTTGTGTGTTTATCATCATCGTCACCGTCTTCATCCCATAACGAAGCTACCAGAGGAACACAGAGGAACAGCATGCACGCTTCATTTGGCTCTTTCCCACGCTGTCGTCAGCGTATCCTGGAACAGCGACTCCACCAGGAACCGCCGGTAATCCGCGCTTGCCCGCCGCGCGCTAGACCGGAATCTGACCTCATCCAGCAGCGCTGTCAGACCTGCCTCCATTGCCGCAGAATTAAACGGCGTGCCGCACAGTGCCGCCTCTGCCGCCCGCGCCCGGAACGGCGTCGACGACCCCGGCCCAACCGCCACATGGATATCCTTTATTGACCTGCCGTCGCGCTCCAGCCAGACCGCCAGGTTAATGATCGGCAGGGCCACTCCCTGCGGTCGCATGATGCGTTTGAAACACGAAGCGACCGGCATGCCCTCGTAGGCCCTAACGTAGAACCCCACCAGCACTTCCTCACCGTGCTTAAGCGATGATTTCCCTGGTCCAACGAATAGGCTGCCAAATGGCTGCCGCCGTACCCCGGTTGGCCCTGCGATTTCCGCCTCCGCCTCCAGCGCCAGCAGCGCGATTGTCCCATCGGCAGCTGGGAGCGCGTGGGCTACATTGCCGCCCAAGGTCGCCACGTTGCGGACCTGCGGACCGCCGACCAGGTCGCAGGCCTCCACCAATGCCCGCGCGTATGCAGCTGTCAGCGGGTTCCGCACCACCTGGTTCAGTGGCAGCGCCGCGCCGATGAAGAGATACGCCTCGCGCCGCTCCAGCAGCCTCATCTCTGGCACGGTGCTTAGGTCTACAACTGTCTGAACGGGGGAATGTCGCCCCTGCTCCAGGTCGAGCAGCAGGTCTGTGCCTCCGGCGAGCGGAACAGCCAGGCCCGGCCCGGATTTCAGGGCCTCGACAGCCTCAGCGATCGACGCCGGTCGAACATAGTTTTGCCAAAGGTTCATGTGGCACCACCTTTTCTGGAAGGACGGCGGCACTTTTCGAGGGACGCTTGGCCCACGCCGTGGCGCCACTTACTCACGCCGCGACCACCGAACCAATGGAATTGTATTGTACTACGCTCCAGTATACAGGAACCTGGACCCGGCCGTCAGAGGATATGTAATCGAAAACGCATGATACTCATCGGGTTTGTCCACTCTCAACAATTCGCGGTCCCGGCTCTCACGAAGTTCAACAAAATACGGATAACTTCACTTCGCGGCCGGGTTATCATAATAAACAGGACTGCAAGCCGCGGCACCTGGAAGACCGGCCGTACAATCACATCCAGATCGACGAACGCCGCCGTCCTGTCGCAATCTTGAGGAGTTGGACAATCACAAAAGGAGAATGGACATGAGACAAGGTAGCAGTGCAGGTTGCTTCACAGCGGCCGTCGTAGCGTTTTCGAGATTCTTCCTGTTCTTTGCCTGGATCGCCCGGCCCGTTGCTTTCCAGGCGGTCTTCGGCGGCTCCTGGATCCTCCCGTGCCTGGGCATCATGGTCCTGCCCTTCACGACATTGATGTACGTGATCCTGGTCACCAATGGCGGAGTTGCCGGGTTCGACTATGTGTGGCTGGCTCTCGCCGTGTTGCTTGACCTCGCCGGTGCGGGTGCTGCCGCCGCCAATAACCGCAATTACATCCCGCAGGGTGTCCCGGGTTCCCTGCCGCCCACATCCACACCCTAGTAGCGCTCGTTGATCTCCAGCCTCTTTCGACGACTGCCCCGGTTTGTGACCGGGGCAGTCGCATTCTTGTGCCAGGGCGTTCGACGCTCGGTGCCAATCACGTCTGCAGACGGAACACAGGCGCGCTACTTCGCGGCGGCAGGCTCATCCGCGCTCACTCCGGCCATGAGCAACCCGATCTTCTCGGACACGGCTTCCTGCCGCGGGATAATTTCCATGATTCGGCCCTCGTAGATCACCGCCACGCGGTCGGAAAGCGCCAAGATCTCATCCAGATCTTCCGAGATCAGCAGGATCGCCGTTCCGGCCTCCCGCTGCGCCAGCAGTCGCTGGTGGATGTATTCGGTTGCGCCGATGTCGACCCCGCGCGTCGGCTGCGCCGCTACCAGCACCCCCGGCTTGCGTGATAGTTCACGCGCCATGATCAGTTTCTGGATGTTTCCCCCGGACAGATTCTTCAGCGGCGTCTCGAGGCTGGGTGTCTTCACGGTGAACTCCCGTACCAGATCCACCGCGTGAGATTGCATGCTCGCAAAATTGAGAAAGACGCCGCGCGTGTATTGTGGCGCGGAATGATCGTGCAGGTAGATGTTCTCCTCGACCGAGAACTCGCGGATGGCGCCATCGCGCATGCGCTCCTCCGGGATATATGCCATCCCCGCCGCGACCCTTTGGTTCAGGTTCGAATTCGTGATGTCCTGCTCGCCGATCAGGATCCTTCCGGCCGTGGCCTTGCGCATCCCCGCCAGGCACTGGGCCAGCTCGCGCTGGCCGTTGCCGGATACGCCCGCCAGGCCCAGGATCTCTCCCGAATGGATTTCCAGGTCGATCCCGTGCAACGACTCCGCCCCGCGATCGCCCATGGCCTTCAGCCCCTGGACCTTGAGCCTCGCCTCACCCGGATTGACCGGTCGCGGCTGCAGCCGTTTGAGGTCGCGCCCCACCATCATCTTGACCAGCTCGTCGCGCGTCACTTCCTTCGTGGGGCGCGTGCCGATCATCCTGCCGTCGCGCAGCACCGTGATGCGGTCGCTGATGTCCATGACCTCGCGCAGCTTGTGCGAGATGAAGACCAGCGAATGTCCTTCCCCCAACATTCGCCGCAGCGTCGTGAACAGGTCGCTGACCTCCTGCGGCGTCAGGACGGCCGTCGGCTCATCCAGAATGATCAGGCTCGCGCCGCGGTACAGCGCCTTCATGATCTCCACGCGCTGCTGCTCCCCCACTGAGAGCTGCCATAGATAAGCCCGCGGGTCCACCTTCAGGCCGTACGCCTCAGCCAGCTCGTCGATCCGCTGCGTGACCTTGTAGAGGTCGAGCAGCGGTCCGCGCGACGAGCGGAGTCCAAGCGCCACGTTCTCCGCCACAGTCAGCGTCGGCACGAGCATGAAATGCTGGTGGATCATGCCGATCCCGGCGCGGATCGCATCCTTGGGAGAACGGAAGGTGTGCGGCTTCCCGTCGATGAGGATTTCGCCCTCGTCCGGCTGATACAAACCGTAGAGCTGCCGCATTAGTGTACTCTTGCCGGCCCCGTTCTCGCCCAGCAGCGTGTGCACTTCGCCCGCCTTTACATCGAAGGACACCTTGTAGTTCGCCAGAACGCCCGGAAATCGCTTGACGATATTGCGCATCTCCACTTCCTGGATGCGCCTGCCTTGGGTTGTCTCAGAGGGAAGTGCCATGGGACACCTGATCTACGCGGAACCGGATGAAAAAGCTCAGAGACGCCTGACCACCCCCCACCGCCTTCGGCGCCTCCCCCAAATGTCGGTTACAGGAAACTGTAAAACAGGGCTATTGCCCGACATTTGGGGGAGACGGGGAGGGGGCTGATGGGCGATGGACATGGTTTTGCATCCTTCAGTGACTGCATCCCCTCTCCTCTTCAGAAGAGGGGATGCATCGAACTCAACTACTGATTACGGGTTGACCGTGATGGTGCCGCCCTTGATGCCTTCGATGGCGGCATCGCCGGCTGCCTTCACGTCCGCGGGCAGGCTGTAGCCCGGGTTGTAGGAAACCTTCAGGCCGTCGTTTGCAAGGGTGAGCGTGTAGACGGTTCCACCCAGTGTGCCAGCCTGGCGCTTGGCGATCATATCCTTCAGCATGCCGGTCCAGTCATAGACCTGGCTGGCCACGACAAGGTTTGGGGCAAGCGAAGCCTGGTCGGACTGCGTGCCAAACCACAGCACGTTGCCGGCATCCTTGGCTGCGCCGATCGAGCCGACCACCGACTGCGAAGAGCCGGTCAGGATGTCTGCGCCCGCCTGGATGTGGGTCTTGGCCGCAGCCGTCATCAGGGCCACGTCAGAGAATGAGCCGGTCCAGGTCTTGTTCACCTTGACCGAGGGGTCCGTCGCCGTCACGCCCTGGACAAAGCCGTCGACATAGGTCTTTGCATCGCCGACTTCAACGGGTCCGGTTACGCCGATGTTCTTGCTCTTGGTCAGCTTGGCGGCCATAACACCATTGACGTAGCCGCCCTGCTCTGCTGCGGCTGTGTAGGCGTACACATTCGGCATGCCGAACGTATTGACATCGGTCCCCCACGCGAACGTTGTATTGGGGAAGTCCGGTGCGACATCCTGGACCGACGAGCCATACTGCGAGCCGTGGGCGATCACGATATCGAAGCCTTTGCTGGCATAGTCGCGGATCGCTGCTGCCGCATCCGGCACGTTGAACAGGTTATCGGTATACGCGAGCTGCACTGCCGATTCACCGCCCATGTCGCTCTGCACCTGCTGCAGCGCGCTCCACATCGACTGGCTGAAGGCCATATCGTTCGTCGCACTCGGCATGATTACCGCGATCTTCAGTTGCTTCGCGGCTGGCGCCGAGGTCGGAGCCGGAGCGGCGGTGGCCGCGGGCGCCGAGGTGGCGGCCGGTGCCGAGGTCGGCGGCACTGCGGTCGGCGCCGCAGTGGGCGTCGCACAGGCGCTCAGAACAGCCAACAGCATCCCAACGATCAGTAGATTCTTGAATTTCATCTTCCTTCTCCTTTTCGGTAACTGAGTGACGATCTTCGTGCATTCATCAGGTTCGTTCCATCTTCTTACGTTCAAGGCTGATCGAAGCTCGGTCATTTCGCAGCATCTGATCGGATACGCTCTCACCTCCTTCGTAAGTGAGAATTCAGTTCTCACCTCGCTCGAATGGCTTGTTCAATGCCGCCGGCTGCCGCGCCCGGTTCACGGTCACCATCAGTGCCGCGATCGTCATGAGATACGGCAGCATTACCGCAAAGTCAG
Source organism: Anaerolineales bacterium (assembly GCA_035498395.1). Classification (GTDB taxonomy): domain Bacteria; phylum Chloroflexota; class Anaerolineae; order Anaerolineales; family Villigracilaceae; genus Fen-1038. Next base: position 19,231 of record DATKAF010000169.1, on the reverse strand, counting down.
ATGGGATCTTTACGCCCAGCACCTGCATCCACAACTGGATCGAGTTGACAACGCTGAAGAGCAACGCCCCTCCCATCACACCCCATGGGCTCCACCCGCCGAAATATACCAGCGCCACCGCGATGAACCCTTGTCCGGCGGTCAGGTTGTCCTGGAACAGATCCACCAGCGCAATGGACAACGACGCGCCGGCGATGCCCGCCAGCACCGATCCAAGGCACACACTGAAGTATCGGATGCGGTCCACGTTAATCCCCAGCGAATCTGCCGCCGCCGGGTTCTGTCCCACGGACCGTATTTGCAGCCCCAGCGTCGTCTTGGATAGCAGCCACCACGCCACTGGCACCAGCAGGAACGCGCCGTATACTGGAACGCTGTGCTGGAACAGGATCGGCCCGATGACCGGCAGATCGCCCAGCACCGGTATCTTGACCGCCTGGAACCCGTCGATGGTCTTCACCGTCCCGATGGTCGTCTTGAACAGCAGGCTTGACATGCCAAGCCCGAACATATACAGCCCGATGCCACTGATGCCCTGCTCCGCCTTCAGCGTCACGCTGACCAGCGACATCAGCAGGCCCATCGCCAGCCCGACGATGACGGCAGCCCCCATGCCGAGCCACAGGTTGCCGGTTGTGGACGCCACGTAGAAGGCCGCATAGCCGCTGAGCAGCATGATACCTTCCACGCCCAGGTTCACCACTCCCGATGTCTGCGCGAACGTCTCCCCAACCCCCGCGTACAGGTATGGCGTCGCCAGGCTGATCATCGAGACCAAGATGCCGATCAACGCGCCGGAGGAAATTGCGCTGCTCATCGCTTCTCCTCCTCATGCTGCATGCCAGCCATCCGCCGCGCCTCCCAGCGTCTCGCCCAGATCGCAGAGCCGGAGACGAACAGCACCACCAACCCGAGGATCGCCGTGATCAAGGAAGACGGCACCTGCACCGACCGCTGCATCTCGTTGGCGCCTACCAGCAGCCCGCCGAACAGGATGGAGGCGGGGATCAAGCCGAGCGGATGCAGGTTCCCCAGCAGCGCCGCCACGATGCCCGTGAAGCCGTAGCCGCTGGTAATGCCGTCCAGCAGCCGGTGCTGCACCCCGATCACCTCCACGGCACCCGCCAGCCCGGCCAACCCGCCGGCCAGCGTCATTGCCAGCGCTTGGTTGAAGGCCACGTTGATCCCGGCATAGCGCGATGCGTCCGGGTTCAGGCCCACCGCCCGGATGCGGTACCCGATCGTGGTGCGCCACAGGAAAAAGTACACCACGAATGCCAGCACCACGGCCAGGATCGCGCCCGCATGCAGCAGCGTTTGCGGGATGAGCCGCGGCAGCCAGACCTGCCTCGGCAGCCGCGCCGATTGCGCCAGGAACGTTCCTGCCGCGATACCGGCCGGGTCCATCAGCGGGCCGCGGATGAGCAGGTACATGAGCTGCGTCGCGATCGCATTCATCATGATGGTGCTGAGGATCTCATTGACCTGCATGCGCGCCTTCAGGATTCCAGGGATGAACCCCCAGCAGCCGCCTGCAATGAAGCCGACCAACAGCGTGCACGGGAGCAGCGCCCAGCCCGGCCATGTTGAGAATGTCAGGGGGAACCACGTGGCTGCAATCGCACCCAGGATGATCTGCCCCTCCGCGCCGATGTTGATCACGCTAGCGCGGAAGGCAATGCAGATGCCGAGCCCCACCAGCAGCAGCGGCGTGGCCTTCACCAGCGATTGCGTGATGCCCGATACGCTCCCGATTGCTCCGTTGATCAGTGCGCCGTAGGCTGCGATCGGGTCAGCGCCCAGCAGCAGCAGCATGACCGCCCCGATCAGCAGCGCTACCAGGACTCCTGCGAGCGGCAGCAGTACATGCACGACGACATTGCCCCAGTCGAACGCTGGTCTGCGCAGGAGGATCGCACTGCTCGCATCGTTCTTAGCAGCCATGACTTCTTCTCCGACGTGACGCTGAAAAGATAACCACTTGCATGCTTTGCCGACAGCGGCTCATCCAATAAAAAGTGCCGGTTCATGAACACATACGAGCATCCTTTGACCGCTAAATTCATATCCCTCTGCCAGAATGCCGCGCCGGATTTCGAACAAAGGATGCACCCGGCGCGGCTGTGCTGCGCTTACCAGTATACAGGACACGCCCAAATGTTGTCAGACATTTCGTAATAGAAATCTAATGATAATTGTCCGGATTCTGCACCAGTGACGTCGCTATTCGGACTCAAACGGCACTCCCAGCGCCGCTGGAGGGGCCGCTCGTAGCGTGCGGAGGATATTGGCGAACCGCCGGCGCGAAGCATCTGGCATCGCTGCCATCGCCCGTTGCACCCACTCCACGTCGCCAATGTTCACGAGCAGCAGCGTAAGGATCATGAATGGAAATGGCGCCACTTGCAGTACCTGGGTCGGTATGCCGGGCAGCCGTGCTTGCAGCACCAGCCCGAGCCATTGCAGGAACGCGAACAGGTACGCGCCGAACGCAGCTCGCAGCGGGTTCCAGCCGCCAAAGATGGTGATCGAGAGCGCGATCCATCCGATGCCGTCCAACCCCGTCTGCGTTCCCATCCATCCGGGTTTGATGTTCAGGGTAAAGGCCGGGCCGGAGAGGCCCGCGATTGCCCCGCCGATGAGCGTGTACGCATAGCGCAACCGGTTCACGTTGGCGCCCCGCACAAACGATGCTGCCGGGCGCTCGCCGATGCCCTGCAGCATCAGTCCGGGCCGCGTACGATACAGCCACACCCACGCCAGGATGATCAACGCGTAGCTCATGTACGTGATGATGTCCTGCTGGAAGAACAGCGGACCCAGGACCGGGATGCTTTTCAGCACCGGTATGGGAAGAGTGGGGATCGTCGGCCCCGAGGTGTTCATGTAGGGCACACCTAGGAAATAGGCCAGGTCTCGTCCTGCCAGCGCCAGTACGAAGCCGACTGCCACTTGCGATTGGTGCAGCGTGATGCTGCTGAAAGCCACAATGAACGCGATGAGCGCGCCGATCGTCATGCCTGCCAGGAAGCCGAGCGCCAGGTTGCCGGTCACGGAGGCGACCGCGAACCCGCCCATTGCTGAGAGCAGCACCGTGCCGTTCATGGAAAGGTTGATGATTCCTGCCCGTTCCGTGATCGTCTCGCCGATCACCGCGAACAGCACCGGCGCAGCAGCGGCCACAACTCCAGCCAGACCAATTAAGGTAGTAGCATCCATGGCGGCCTCCTAGGCCTTACCCATGATTCGCTGTCGGACCCCCTGGCCCAGCAGGACGAAGAGCACGAGCATATCCTGTAACACGCCCGCGAAGGACGAATCCATCTTGTAAAGGATTTGCAGTTGAACACTTCCAACGTTGAGGGCCGCGAAGATGAACGCGATCGGTATGACCCACGCCGCGTGGTAGTTGATCAGCATGGCGACCAGCAGTCCCAGGAATCCGTATCCGTTCGAGATGTTCGGCAGAAGACGGTGGTATACCGACTCGACCTGGATGGCACCAGCCAGCCCGGCCAGCGCGCCGCACAGCAGGAACGCGAACATGCTGTACTGCCATGTTGGAACGCCGAGCAGGAACGCAGCCTTCGGGTTCTTGCCGACGGCCTTGAGCCGCAGCCCAAAGTACGTGCCGCGCAGCAGCAGGTACACCACTGCCACCGCCAGCACTGAAAGTCCCAGTCCCCACAGGCTCAGTTCCGTATTGCCGACGCTAACACTGGGCAGCCACAGCTTCTCGTCAAACGGCTGCGTGCCGGACATCGATCCAACGCCGGGCCGTTTCCACGGGCCGAACACCAGGTAGATGGTCAGAGCCGTCGACACGAAGTTGAGCCCCAGCCCGCCGAAGATTTCGTTCACACCGCCAAAGGTCTTCAGTGCGCCCGCTAAGCCTGCCCAAATAGCCCCACCCACAACACCGGAGAGGATTCCCAGGAGGATGATGATCGCGGGCGGCAGGCTGCTATCCTGTAGCAGGCGGATCATCCACGTGGCGAAGATCGCACCCAGCGTCATCTGTCCTTCCACGCCGATGTTCCACAGCCCCGCCGAGAACGTAATGAGCACGCCTGCCGTCGTCAACAGCAGGGGCGCCCATGTGATCAGCACGGTGATGATGTTGTGCGTGGAGCCGAAGGCCCCGCTTAGGATGCTGCCGTAGGCCTTGAACGGCGGCGCCCCTGCAAGCGAAAGGATTACCGTGGTGACCAGCAGCGCAAGAGCCAGCGCGCCAACTTGAAATCCGAGATTGATCCAGCGAGTCCTAGTCATGCGGGCTTCTCCGCCTTCAGGTTTGCCCATCCGATTCCGCCGATCAGCTCGCCCAGCTTCTCCGTTGTAAGGGACTCGGCATTGAGAGGCGGGCTCACTTTGCCGCTAAAGAACACCAGCACGCGGTCGCTGTACTGCAGGATTTCCTCGAGGTCAGAGGAAATAAAGATGATCGACGTTCCCTGCTTGCAGCGCCCCTTGAGCTTGCTCCAGATGTAGATCGCCGACTCCACGTCCAGCCCTCGTGTCGGGTGCTCCAGCAGGATCAGCGAAAGTGGGGTCCGCAGCAGTGCCAGCAGGGCTCGTTGCTGGTTTCCACCCGATAGAGACTCCACGGTACTGACAGGCGTGCCGCGAATGTTAAAGGACTTGATGCGTTCTTCCGCCAGTTGGGCGCCCTTCTCGCGGTCGATGAACATGCCTTCCGGCTCTTCCGCCAGAACGAAGTGCTCGGTTAGCGTAAGGCCGGGGATCAGGCCTTCCTCCATTCGGGAGGCGGGCAGGAACGATACTCCGCACTCTTTGAATGCGTGATAGGACTTCCCGGTTAGGTCCCGGCCTGCCACCACCACCCGCCCGTTCACGGGGCGTATGAGCCCCGCGCAGGCCCGGATGAATGGCCCCTCTCCGCTTCCTGCCATTCCCGCCAGGCCGATCACTTCACCGGCCCGGGCCTCCAGGTTCACGCCGGAGATTTCCAGCCGCACACCCTCGATTGCCAGGTCCCGCAGTTCGAGCACCGCGGGGCCGGGCTTCACCGGGTTGCGTGAGCCCAGTGCGATCTCCTTGCCGAACATCATCGCTACAACCTTGTTCGACTCGAACGGGACCGTCGTTTCGCCGACCAGCTTTCCCGCCCGAAGGATCGCCACCCGGTGGCAAAGCACGGCAACGTCTTCCAGCTTATGGGAGACGAAGATAACGGTCACGCCCTGCTGCGCAAGTTTCCGCAGCGTCTCGAACAGTTTGGTTTTCTGGTTGGCGCTAATGCCGGTTGTCGGCTCATCCAGGATCAGCACGCGCGCGCCGAGCCACAGCAGGCGCAGGATCTCGAGTTGTTGGCGCTCGCCTACTGTGAGCGAATCGACATATGCTTCCGGGTCAAGCGAGAAGCCAAATTGCGATGCAAGTTCGTTGATGTCCCGCGCCACTGCCTTCCGGTCCGGGAACAGGCTCCCCGGCCGCCCCAGCAGGAAGTTGTCCACAAGCTTCATCGGCGGAAAATCCAGCGGGTCCTGGTGCAGCATACCGATCCCATTTCGGATCGCGTCCGCAGGCGAATGAAGCGAGATGGGCTTGTCGTCCAGCAGGATCTCCCCGCTGTCGGCAAGGATGAATCCAGAAAGGGCTTTCATGAGCGTGCTCTTGCCCGCTCCGTTTTCCCCCAGGATTCCTTGGATGGCGCCCGAAGGCACTTCAAGGACGATGTCGTCGTTCGCGTGGACCTTTCCGAAGTGCTTGTGTATGTGGCGCAGTTCGACTTTCATCGGCGCTCCTTGATGCCAGTCTGTCCGGCGGAACAGGGGGAAGGCAAATGCCTTCCCCCCGTGTCATGCTTACTTGCTGGGAATGCTCTGGCCTTCCATGCCCTCGAGCAGTTGCGGCAGGTACCAGATCTGAGCATCTGTGGCGACCGCGCCATCTGCAAGGTATGAGCTCTTATCTTGCAGATTGATGGGGCCGGTCCACAGGTTCAGACCGCCAGCCAGTGCGGAAATGAACGTATCCAGCTTGGCAGATGCATCCGCGCTGAGGCCTTGGCCCTTGTTGAAGCCAACGGCGCTCGTATCGGCAGCGTTGATGTCTTTCCAATCTGGTCCGTTCCATTGGAAGTTTTCCTTCCAGGATCCATCGACGGCGGTCTTGACCGTGGCTGCAAAGGCGGGTCCCCAGTTGAAGTACGGGACGCCTAGGCAGACTTCGGGTGCTACGCCGCAGTTCGTCTTGTAGTCGTAGGCGACAGCCCAATCCTTCTTGCCGGCCGCCTGCATCTTCTTGGCTTCCACAAGCGCCTCGGTCGTGTCAATGCCCGACATGACCACGTCGTAGCCGCTGTTAAAGAAGTCATCGGCGACCTGGGTCGGATCGGACGTGACGCCCGGGATGTTGAACCAGAAGCCGATCCAGGTGACCTTGAAGGACAGCTTGGCGGGGTCGTTGTTGAGGACCTTGCTCCAGCAATACTTCGCGCCGAGGTAGGCCGAGGAGGCCAGGCGGCGGGTTTCGTCGTTGATCAGTGGTCCAAGGTAACCGATCTTGCCGTTCTGGGTGGTCAGAGCTGCAGCGCAGCCGCCGATCATCTTCATGTATTCCATGCGGCCCATGATGTCGACCTGGTTGGGCGATTCCTGGTAGTTCTTTCCGTCTTTCCAGGTCCAGTCATCAGACACGCCAATGACATAGATATCGGGATGCGCCTTGGCGAATTTGAGGGCCTCATCCTTCATGTCGTCCGAATTGAACATGACCAACTTGGCGCCCTGCGAGACCAGTTGCTCGGCCAGTTGCGAGGCGGTCTGTCCAGGATAGGACGGTGAGCCAGAATACACGTTTTCGAGATAGAGCATCTTGGTATTCGGCACATTCTTCTCAACATATTGGCCGCCGTCGAAGGTGGCCTGGCTCCAGCCATTGTCATTATGAGCGCCGACCAGGAGCATGCCGAACGTGAACGGTCCCGCCGAGGTGGGGGCGATTGTGGCGGCTGCAGTGGCCGCAGGAGCCTGTGTTGCCGCAGGAGCCTGTGTAGGAGGCATTGCTGTCGGGGCTGCCGTTGGAGCTGGGGCGCAGGCCGCGACGACCAGCACCATTGCCATCGCCACGAATGCGAGGCGAGTCGTGAATTTATACATTGTCTTCTTCTCCTATGTAGAATGATCGTCCGGATCGAAGTAGGATCTGGTACAGCATGGCTTCAGGGCATCAACTCCTTTCTCCTTGTCTAGATGTCCTTCTCGGCTTCGGTTTGTTCGTGAAGAAACATACTTACCCATTTTACGGCAAACACGAAAACTTTGTGCGCAACTCGTTCAGACCGCTTTCCTTGGCGCTGTTGGCCTCCAGTTCCCGATCCATGCGCTGGATCAACGTGCAAAGCAGCGGTCCTACATACTTGGGCGACACCCGGTACGATTGCATCGCCAGCTCTTGCGCCTTCGCCCAGTTTCCCGTTGCTGCGTAGCCCTCTATAAACGGGAAGCGCTCGACGGGATCGTTCGGATAATCGTTAAGCTGAAATGCTTGGTCCCCCAGCTTGACCACGCCCTGCCAATCTCCCAATTGAGCCGCGAGGTCGGCCCGCTCGAAGTAGTAACACCAGCCGTGAGCAGGCTCCGGTTCATAGATCGCTGGCATGTGCGCCGCCTCGCTCGGTGTGATCCATTGCGGCGAAGAGAGGAGCGCCGCTTCGCGCATCATGGAGTCCTCGGGGATCAACCGGTTCTGTGAGTCTATGCCGGGGTCCAGCAATCGTACGCAGCCTGGCGGCGAATAGTAGAAGGCCAGCGTCTGCGAAGTATTTCCATGGAACACTTCGGAGATGAAGTCATACGTGATGGTCTGGCCCTTGCTCAGGTCTTGCAGTGTCCCTCCGATGCGGGAGGTCGGATAGAACAGCGCGTAGTCCATCGCACCCGAACGGTTGCCCGCATCGTAGATCCAATTCAGCGCGCCGGTCAGCGAGTTGTCTGCATAGAGTTGCAGCGGCCCTTCGTTGAGCAGCACGGTCGTATCGGGCTTGATGCCTGGAGCGCGCCAGAGCATCTGCCAGAACAGCGCCCTCTGTGTGGACCAGTCGCGGCGGTACACCTCGGACCACAATGCCTGCCAACCGGCCGCCAGCGCAACGAGTGCGATGACGGCGGGCAAATATGCGCGTGCAGGGACATACTCCAACGCCCCCGCGAACAACAGGCTGACCCCCAGCATGAAAGGCAGCGTGAAGCGGTTGGCAGGATGCGCCAGCGAGACCTCCAGGCCGGTCAGCCAGAACGGACCGCCCGCGAACAGCATCGCGATCAAGCCAAGGCCAATGACCCACATTCGATCCAGGTGCGCCGGATCGTCCGCCAGGTTGCGGAATGCCAGCAAGGCGGTCACCAATCCGACGCATCCGACGACGCCGGCGTAGAACAGCGTCGACCGCAGTCCCTCGGACGCCGGGTTTGGAAACTGGAACACCTGTAACCACGCGCCAAGGCTGACGCGGTAGAGATCGACAGCGATGGTATTCAACAGCTCCCACGATGCCGCTGCTGGCGCGGCCCGGAGCTTCGACAGCAGCGTCGGCTGGTAGATTTGGTTGTTGAAGACAAAGCTCCGCCACAGGACATTCGAAATGAATACGGCAAGATATGGCGCCCACACCAGCGCAGTCCGCCGGACGCGGGCAGCCAGCGACTCGCCCTCGCCTTGGTACGTCAGAAAGCATAGGATGAGGAACGGTCGCAGCAGCTCCAGGACGAAGAAGTACTCCATCATCCACAGGTTCAGCGCCGAAAGAACCAGCGCTCCCCCGGTCAACGCCCAGTACCGCGTGGATCGACGGTCATACCGCAGCGACCGCATCATCAGGTGGAACGACAGCAACAAGAAGCAAAGAACGATGAAGAAGTGACTGTATAGATACGATGTCCACTGCTGGCTGAAACCCGGATACAGCAGGAACAGCAATCCCGCTGTCATGGCCAGCCGTTCTCTCCCCTTCCATACTTCACGCACGATCAGCCAAACAAGGACCGCCGTCCCCCACCGCCACATGAGACCAAAGATCTCCCAATAGATCGGCACCTGGGGCAACAACCGCGTCGTGATCTGATACAACATGCCCCAGACCGGCCGGTTTGTGGAGAAGTAGCGGGTCATCGCCGCAGGCCCCAGCTCGTAGCGGATCCACGACATGGGCAGTTCGTCCCAGTAGAAGCCCAATTGCGGAATCAAAAGACCGTAGGCCAGAACAGCCACGCCAAGGAGCAACAGGACCGGGCGCAGACGCCGCATCACTTTATTTGAAGAGAAGGATGAAAGGTCAGATGGCAGAGCAGCCGGGAGATCCGACACAGGCCGCCGACCGCTCAGCCATCCGTCTGTCAAGGCATGGAACTACCGAACGATCCAGGTACCGGTCTCGCCCTTGAGCGCTCGCCCGATGTTCTCAGGATTCGTGATCAAAGCCTGCTTCCCGCCCCCTTCGAGGAAACGGATAATGGCTTGGATCTTCGGGGCCATGGAACCCTTGGCGAAGTGCGTGCCCTCCGCCAGGTAACGCTTCGCCTCATCTAGGTTTAGCTTTTCCAGCCACTTCTGATCGGGCTTGCCAAAGTTGAGAGCCACCTTCTCGACTGCCGTGGAGATGACAAACAGCTCCGCACCCACATTGTTGGCGAGCAGGCTGGAGCCGAAGTCCTTGTCGATCACGGCAGCGACGCCTTCCAGGTTGCCGCTCGAGTTGCGGATAACCGGGATGCCGCCGCCGCCCGTGGAGATCACGATCACACCCGCTGCGATCAAGGCCTTGATCGCCTCGATCTCAACGATCTCCTGCGGCAAGGGCGAGGCGACCACGCGCCGCCAGCCGCGGCCTGCATCCTCCACCACGGTCCAACCCATCTCCGTCTGGCGGCGTTTGCCTTCCGCCTGATCCATGAACCCGCCGATGGGTTTGGAGGGACTCTTGAACGCCGGATCATTGCGGTCCACCAGAGTCTGGGTCACGACCGTGGCAACCGGCTTGCTGATGCCGCGGCGCCGCAGCTCATTCTGCAGATTCTGCTGCAGCGCATACCCGATGGCTCCTTGGCTGTCCGCGCCGCACACGTCCAGCGCGATCTCGTGCATGCCCTCGACCTTGGCAGCGATCTCCGAGCGCCGCAGGATGAAACCGACCTGCGGACCGTTGCCGTGGCCGATGACGACCTCATATCCGGCCTCGATCATGTCGGCAATATGGATGCAGCTTTCATGGGCAGCCTCGTACTGATCTTCCACCGACTGGTGCTTTGGGTCCTTGATCAACGAGTTGCCGCCGATCGCAATCACAGCGATTTTCTTGTCTGGCATGGAGTCTCCTCTGTCTCTGCCTTGCGCCTATTTCATCGTCAAGGCCATCACGGCCTTTTGCGCGTGCAGGCGGTTCTCTGCCTCATCGAAAACAACCGAGTTCGGGCCATCCATCACCTCACTCGTGACCTCCACATCACGGTCGGCGGGCAATGGGTGCATGTAGATGGCATCGTCCTTGGCCGCCTTCATCTTCTTCGAGTCGGTGATCCAGTGCTTGTACTTCTCGATGATCTTGGCACCCTCGTTGGCGTCCTCGGTGGTCAGCATGGCGCCCCACGACTTGGCATAGACCACGTCCGCATCCTTGAAGGCCTTCTCCATCCCATCCGGGTCGGAGATGACCTCGAAGCCCGCATGGTACTTGCGCGCCTGCTCCTGAGCGGCATCCATGATCTCCGGCATGAGCTTGAACTCCGGCGGATGGGCCAATACGACGTCGGCTCCGAAGCGAGGTATTTGCAGAATCAGCGATTGCGGCACAGAGATCGGCTTCTGATAGGAAGCCGCGTAAGCCCACGACACGACCACCTTCCGGCGGCGCAGATCGCGGCCCTTCTTCTCGATAATGGTCATCAGGTCCGCCAGGCACTGAAACGGGTGATAGATCTCGCACTGCATGTTGAGCACCGGCACGCGCGAGGCTTTGGCTACTTCACTTATGTACTTATTACCGACTTTCCAGTCCACATGGCGGATGGCGAGACCGTCAAAGTAACGGCCAAAGATCTCGCCGATTTCCTTGGGAGTATCGCCGTGCGCAATTTGAGTCGTCCGGCTCTCGATGAAAGCGCCGTGGCCGCCGAGCTGGGCAATGCCCGCTTCAAAGGAGCCGCGGGTGCGGGTGCTGCTGAAGAAGAACAGCATCGCCAACACCTTGTCGCGCAGGTAGGCATGGGGCTCGCCCAGGGCGCGCTTGCGCTTGAGGTCGAGCGCCACGTCGATGACGGTCTCGACTTCTTCCTTGCTGAAATCGAGATCGCCAATGAGGTCGCGTCCGCGAAGATCGGTCTGCATCGTTCCGTCTCCTATTCCATCGCGCCCAGAATGAGGGCTAGCAGGGCCATGCGCATCACGACGCCGTTGAAGGCCTCCTGCCAGTAGCGCGACCAGCGGGTGATATCGACGTCCGCCGGAACCTCGTCCATGCGGGGCAGCGAGTGTAGAAGAATGGCATCGGACTTCGCCTTCGTGCCCAGCAGCTCGCGGGTGATCTTGTAGTTGGCGGGCGTCAGGCCGACGTCCTTGCCCGAGCGCTCGTCGCGGCTCTTGGTGTAGTCGGGCTGGACCACAGGCTCAACCAGGATAACGTCTGCATCGGCGATCGCTTTCTCGACGTGGTCAACCACCTGGTAGTTCAGGCTGAAGTCCTTCAGTTCGTTCTTGAACTCGTCGGTCAGCGACATTTCCGGCGGGGAGACAAAGGTGACAGGGCAGTCAAACTGGGTCAGCGCGTATGCCAGCGAGTGCATGGTGCGCATGCGCATATCGCCGACCGCCAACCATTTCAGGCCGTCAATACGGCCCTTCTCGCGCAGGACGGTGTAGAGATCGGTGAGGATCTGGGTCGGGTGCTCGCCCCAGCCATCGCCGCCGTTGATGATCGGAATGCTGGCCCACTTGGCAGCTTCGTGAGGCGCGCCCTGCTGGAAATGGCGCATGACGATCACGTCGCCGTAGAACTCCAGCATTTTGACCGTGTCCTTGATGGATTCCTGATAGAAATCGCCGGCGCGCGTCATCTTGGCATCGGAGAAGCCGGTGACATGACCGCCGAGCCGATGCATGGCGCCTTCGTGGGCGAGACGGGTACGTGTAGAGGGCTGATAGAAGGCGGTCACCATCGTCTTCTCTTTCAGCATATCCACGTTCTTGCGAGCGCGGGCGATAGGCTCCATCTTCGACGCGACATCGAATACATGGAAGAACTCGTTCCGCTCGAAATCCTTGAGTGACAGAATATCACGACCGGCAAAACTACGCATCTGAACCTCCTGTTGATTTTTGCTTGTTACGAGCCTGATGGATAGCCACCGAGTCACGGTGAGAAGCCGCGGCCCTCAGCTTGCTTCTTGAATAGAAGTTGCTACATTCGCCTGCTCATTACCTCCGGCCTTCTACCCATGTGCCCGGATGGCAAACTCATCCGCCAACGCGCCGCACGACATGGAAATGGAAATATCCCGGGATGAAATAGCTAAAGGAGTAGTCGAGGATCTTGCCGCCCGAGTGAAACAGCTTGGAGACAAATTCCAGCAGCACATCGCCGCGCTGGATCTGAAGGGCTTTTGCCACATCTGCCGGCGCGCCCATGGCCGAGATGGCTGCCTTCGAGACGGTCAATTGATCGCCGCGGCTAAGCAGAAAGTCCAGCACCGAGCCTTTGAAGTTGGATGGCAGTTGCTCCGGTCGGAGCACATCCTGCGGTAACGTGTCCACCAGGTACGCAACCGGCCGGCTCTCCTCACGCATGACGCGACGCACACGTGTTACCAGAGTGTCGACCGCCACACCCAGCCCGTGTGCTGTCTGCTCAGTCGCCGGCACGGTCTCGACGTGGAGATCGCTGACCGTCACCTCGAGTCCCAGCCGATCGGCCATGGTCTCCAGGCTCTCGAGCAACTCCAGACCGGCCTCCAGCACCGGCACCTGACCCACAACGAAAGTGCCCGATCCCTGGCGCCGCCGGATCAGTCCCTGCGCTTCGAATGTGCGCATTGCCTCGCGAAGTGTTGCCCGCGAGACGCCCAGCGTTCGAGCGAGGTCCGGCTCCGAAGGCAGCCGGTCCCCCGCCGAGGTCCTGGCGATCAGCGAGGACAGGTCCGCTTGCAGTCTTTGAAATGGAAAATTGGCCATGCTTCTACGCTTTCTTGGCGCCTCTCGCCGCACGCGGCTGGGGCGATCCGGATTCTCGATGTTGACCTGGAGCCTTGACACTCTCCGCGACGGGAACCAATTCGAGCTTGATCACGTCCACCAGTCCCTTGTCCGAAATACGCAGCTCCGGGATGACGACCAACGCCATCAGCGAAAGCTGCATGTTGGGGTTGTTGAGCTGGCAGCCGCAGGCGCGGAAGCCCTCGAGCACGGTTTGGGCCTTCCTTGCCACGATCGAAACGTTCTCTGCGGACATGAGGCCGCCAATTCGCAACTCGACAAGCCCGACGACCTTGCCATTCTTCACCACAACCTGCCCGCCGCCTACCTCAGCCAGCTTGTTCACCGCCACGGCCATATTGCTTTCGTCTGTGCCGACGACCAGCATCTGGTGCGAGTCGTGCGCGACGGTCGAGGCAACGGCACAGGTCTCGGTAAAACCAAAGCCGTTCACCAGGCCAACCGTGATGCCCGACATGCCCCTGTGCCGCTGCACCAGGGCGATCTTGGCGAGATCGCGGCTGCGCTCGGCTCGTATTTCACCATCATGCGGTTCCACCTCGAACATCAAGTGCCGCGTCGGCGCCTGGTTTTCGATCACGCCGATCACGTGAACCAAAAGCTTTGAGGCCGCCGCGCCAGCCTTCAGGACGAAGTCAGCCGCCCGGACGGGGCGCTTGAGATGCACCGAGTTCAATGCCCAGGATGGGGGCGTCGAGGCCGGCAGCGCAACTTTCCAATTGCCACCCTGGGCGATGACCTGCCCCTTCGCAACCACGAGGTCGGCGTGGAAATCGGTCAAGTCTGCGGCGAGCACGATATCCGCCCAGCGGCCCGGCGCGATCATGCCCATTTCGCGGGAGACCCCAAAATGCTCTGCCGTATTGATCGTCATCATCTGGATGGCGGTCATTGGGTCGAGCCCCAACGACACCGCATGGCGCAACACCCGGTCCATGTGGCCATCATCTGCCAGGGTCTGCGCGTGCGAATCGTCGGTGCAGAGTATGAAGCGCCGCGGGTCCATCCCCTTCTCGAGGACGGCGCCGATTTGCGAGGCCACATCGTGCCAGGATGATCCATACCGCAACATCGGGCGCATCCCTTGTCGTGCCCGCTCGATGGCGTCTTCCAGACGCGTCCCTTCGTGATCGTCCTCCGCGCCGCCAGCCACGTATCCGTGAAACGCCCGGCCCATATCCGGAGAGGCATAATGCCCGCCAACGGTCTTGTTGGCGGCATGCGTGGCAGCCATTTCCGCCAGGAGCTTGTCATCGCTGTTCAGTACGCCGGGAAAGTTCATCATCTCACCCAGGCCGATGATGCCCGGCCATGTCATGGCTTCCGTGACCTCCCTGGGCCCGATCGATGAGCCCGGCGTCTCAAAGCCCGGAGCGGACGGCACACACGAGGGCATCTGCACCCATACGTGGATGGGCTGCCGGGCGGCTTCGTCCACCATGAGCTTCACGCCCTTAAGGCCAAAGACATTTGCCATCTCGTGCGGGTCGATGAACATGCCGGTCGTACCCCGCGGGGCTACCGCGCGCACAAATTCCGTAACGGTCACCATGCCCGACTCTACGTGCATGTGGCCGTCCAGCAGCCCGGGGACGAGATAGCGCCCGTGAGCGTGTATGACCTTTGTCCCCTTGCCGATCGTATGCCTGGCATCCGCGCCGACAAAGGCAATGTGGCCGTCGGTAATGGCAATATCGGTGTGTGTGATGATCTCCCCCGACTGAACGCAAACCCATTGTCCGTCACGGATCACGAGGTCCGCGCACTTGCGTCCCATCGCGACGTCCACCAGGGAGCGGGCAAGCCTTGCAGAGGTTGGCATAGGTGTACTCCCGATATCCTCTAGCTGCAGATAAGCCGTTTGGCGGCCTGAGCATGCTTCTCGATCAGGGCGGCTTCATCCATCTTCACCAGGCGACCCTCCTTGACGACATAGCTTCCGCCGACGATGGTGTAGTCCACATGCCCCGGCTGGCAAAACACCACGGCAGAGACCGGGTCACTCAATGCCCCGGCATAATCCAACCGGTTGAGATCGACGGCAAAGAAATCCGCGCACTTGCCTGCTTCCAGACTGCCAATATCGTCGCGGCCCAACACTGCGGCCCCGCCGCGGGTGCCCAGCCAGAGCGCATCGCGCGCGGTCAGTAATTTCCGGTTCGGATCATCCGAACGCGAGTAACCGGTGATGCCCTCTTTGACGCGCGCCAACAGCATTGCCTGTCGCACTTCTGCCAGCAGGTGCGAACCGTCGTTTGAAGCAGAACCATCCACCCCGAGGCCGACATTCACGCCCGCGGCGCGATATTCCTTGACCGGTGCAATGCCGGATGCAAGCCGCATATTGGAGGACGGACAATGCGCCACACCGCATCGCTGCTGCGCGAACACCGCGATCTCTGCCGCGTTCACCCAGACGGCGTGCGCGAACCATACGTCTTCGCCGACCCAGCCGACTTCCTGCATGTAACCCACGGGGCGGTGCCCGAAGCGCTGCAAGCAGAATTGCTCCTCATCCTCTGTCTCCGCCAGATGCGTATGGAGATGCACGCCATACTGACGCGCAAGCCTGGCAGATTCCTTCATCAGCTCGGGGCTGACACTGAACGGCGAGCACGGTGCGAGAACGATTCGGATGAAAGACCCGGGCCTCGGATCATGGTATCTCTCAATGAGGCGCTGGGAATCGTTAAGGATGGAGTCCTCGCTGTCGACGACCGAATCCGGCGGAAGGCCTCCCTGTGACTCGCCCAGGCTCATCGAGCCCCGCGAGGCATGGAGACGCAAGCCGACGGTTTGCGCAGCAGCGATCTCGTCGTCGAGCCTTGATCCGTTTGGGAACAGATACAGGTGATCAGAAGCGGTCGTGCAGCCGGAGCGGGCCAATTCCGAGAGAGCAGTCTGCGTCGAGACGAAGATGTCATCCGGCGTCAGACGCGCCCAGACCGGATACAGCGTCTTCAACCAGTTGAACAAGTTGGCGTCCTGCGCGGCAGGAAGCGCGCGCGTCAGTGTCTGATAGAAGTGGTGATGCGTATTGACCAGCCCGGGAAACAGCACGTAGCCCGGCAGATCCAGGACTTCGTCGGCAGTGGCCGGCAGCACGGTGGTCGGTCCCACCAGCTCGATAAAGCCATCACGCACAAAAAGACCACCATCCGGAAACTCCCGTTGGTGGTTATCCATGGTTGCAACGTATGCGTGTTTGACTAGGAGTGTCGACATCCCATTTGCCTGGAACCCATTGCGAAGTGTTCCTGACATTGCCAGCGCGGTTTTGCGCTGCCCCGATGGCGATCGAGCCCGTTGCCTAGTTGTCTGACAACTCGAGGTAGTGTAGCAAAAACGCCGGTGCATGTCAATTGTCTGACAGGTGACAAATGTCATATTCTTGTTTTCCATCCCGGAAATGCCTGCGGATACAGTTGAAAGCGCCAGCGAGGCCCGTGCCCCGATGCGCGCATCCCCCGCCGCCGGGTGCTATACTGCAACCATCGTTGGGTGCCGAACTCTTATGAAGCGAGGGAAAGGCTGCGCCGTATGGGTGAATCCAAGAAGAACGCTGGTATTGAACTCGCGAAGGCAGGCCTCGGATGTTTTGCGACGCTGATGGCAGCCGTGATCGGGGGCGTCTTCCTGTTGATCAACTCAGACCGAAGTGCCCGGGTCGCGGCGACGCCCACTCCGGCGCCAACTCCAACGATTGCCGCGACAGCTGAGACCTTCTGCACCGGCGATCAAACCTGGCTGACGAGGGCTTACTTCCCGGAAGATGAGATCAAGACCTGCTGGGACCAGAATGACTACCTGACCGGGCTTGCCTACTCCGACGGCGACTGGCTGGCGGTGATGAGCAAGGGGACCGGCTTCACGAATCAAGCCTATGTGCAGAATGCTGATCTGTCGAAAGACAAGATCAGGGAATACTGGGATCGTGGTTTTGATATCACCGGCGCACAGTATGGCAATGGGCAATGGGTCATGGTGATGAGCATAGGCACCGGCTACAAAGACCAGGTCTACTACCTTCGATCGGCATTTCCTGATAGGGATATTCAGGATCGATGGAACCAGGGATATCACATTACGGTCGCGGCCTACGGAAACGGCATGTGGCTCATCGTCATGTCAAGCGGAACGCCGTACAAAGACCAGAGGTATCACATCGACGCATCGTTTGCTGCCGATGGCGTGAACGACGACTGGAATGACGGCTACGATATCACCTCGGCTGCCTACGGAGACGGGAACTGGCTCGTTGTTATGTCACAGGGCACAGGTTATGCGGATCAGGCGCTCTTGCGGGAATCTGTGTATCCGGAGAATTCGATCCGCCAGTACTGGGATAAGGACTACAACGTCACGACGGAGGCATGGGGCGCCGATGAGTGGATCGTGGCCTTGTCGAAATAGCAGACAGCCGTTCCTTTAGTGATGCATCACCCAACCAGCTCCCAAGGCGGTCCGTTGTCCCTCTTCACAAGACTATAATTCTGCGAGGCGGAGCGCCAGCAACGAGATGAAGATCCTCGCCCTTGAACATGACCTCTCGAGCCAGTCCATCGAACACGCGGCCGAGCTGAAAGAAGAAGCCAGGTGCGTGTGGCAGCTATATCAGAGCGGCATCATCCGCGAGGTGTACTTCCGAGGGGACCGGGCCGAAGCCGTCTTGATGCTGGAATGCAAGGACCCGGGCGAAGCACGCCGGATCCTGGACACACTGCCGCTTGTGCGGTCCGGCCTCATCGATTTCGAGATCATCCCGCTGGCTCCGTACCCAGGCTTCGGGCGGCTGTTCAGCCAATAACACGCTTCGAGCCTGCATTTCTCCCAGACTGGAGACTTCCGGATCAATGCTGTCTTCCCCCGAACGTGCCACGGCGAGACCCCTTGTGCTCACCGCGGCGTATTATGCATCCCTCGCCCTACTGGGGCTGGCAGGCGCGGCGGAGGGGCCAAGCCTGCCGACACTTGCCCAGCACACGGCTAGCCCGCTGAATCGGATCGGCCTGCTCTTCGTCGCGGACTCACTCGGATACTTGATCGGCTCCATGGGTGGAGGACGCCTCTACGACAAACTGCCTGGTCACCGCCTGATGTCGATCATGTTCTTGCTCATACTGGCGGGCGCGGTGTTCTTTCCGGTGGCTCCCTACCTTTGGCTGCTGCTGGCGCTGGGCTTTCTGATGGGCATCGGCAAGGGCGCGGTGGACGTGGGCTCGAACACGCTGCTTCAGTGGGTGCATGGTGAAGGCGTGAGTCCTTTCATGAACGGGCTGCACTTCGCCTATGGGCTGGGTGCATTCATCGCGCCGCTCCTCCTGGCGCAGATCATCCTGCTCACGCACGAAATTCACTGGGTGTTCTGGATCCTGGCGATCCTGATCGCGCCGATGGCGATCTGGCTGTGGTTTCTGCCCGGTCCCGCCCCGCAAACGCAGGACGGCTCTGCAACGGCAGGCGCGGTGCCGCTGGTGCCGGTGTTGATCATGATACTGGCATTCGTGCTCTACGTCGGCGCGGAGCTTGGCTTTTCGAACTGGATCTACACATATGCAGTCACGCTGAACCTTGCAAATACGGTTACAGCAGCCTACCTGACATCCGCGTACTGGGCCTCTTTCACGCTGGCCCGGCTGCTGGGCATCTGGGTTTCCACGCGGCTCCGGTCACGCACCATCCTGTTCATCGATTTCGCGGGCTGTCTCATCAGTCTGGGACTGATCGCCATCGCCCGGGATTCTGCCGCGATGCTCTGGGTGGGCAGCATTGGCCTGGGGCTGGCGACCGCATCGATCTTCCCGACGCTTCTGCTACTCGCGGGGGAGAAACTGAAGGTAACCGGCACCATCACGGGCCTGTTCCTGCTCGGATCCGGCGTGGGGAGCATGCTGCTCCCGTGGCTGATCGGAAACGCCTTCACTTCCGTTGGACCGCATGCAATGATCAACATCCTCTTCATTGATATGGCCCTTGGATTACTGGCTGTGGTCGCCTTCACGTT
>DATKAF010000168.1:0-21064 GCA_035498395.1 Anaerolineales bacterium | reverse complement strand
GACCTGCCTTCTCAGGTTTAATGCCAGACATCTGCATTTCTCACAAACTCGCAATCCAGCCCGGCAAGCGCTTGGTCTGGTCGCTCCTGGTTGCTGAATCGGTGATCCTGAGCCTCCTTCATCACCGCTACAACTTCTGGGGGTGGCCATGGAGCAGGCAATTCGTCATCATTGTGATCGTTGCGCCGCTGTGCGCGCTCCTGCTGGATCGCCTACTTCTACCTCTTTGGCCTGATCTGGCGCACATCTCAGGCCGGCGCTGGCTGCTCTTTCTCGTGCCGGCCGTGGTGATTGGGGCCTTTGCGGCATGGCATTTCCTTTCGATGCCGGAGGTCCAGCACCGGCTGGAGATCGTTCCGTTTGGCAAAGTTCAACTGAAAGAGATACGGGTCTCCTACGGCAATCCGGTTTCCCTGTCAAAATTCGCGAATGTGGGAGGCTGGACGCTTCGAGATGCCGTTCTTTCCTCTGCAGAAAGCGGCTCCTCACCGATCCGCTACAGCTTTGTCGGCCCGATCGATGAGCAGGTGAGGGTCTCCTTCATCGCCTCGACCCAGGGTGGGCGAGCACAGGTTCAGGTCGACGACACGCGGGCCGCTGTCGACCTCTCCGGCCCCGATGGAGACGAGCGGCGGGCACGCCTGAATACCGCCTATCGATGGGGCCCGTTCAATTTTCTGATAGTCCCGATCATCTTGGCGGCCGATTTCTGTACCGTCCTCTTCCTGTTGACCGCGCTCTGGTTGATGCAGGAGCTCACCCAAACGTCCCGGAGAATGACAGACGAGCAAGGCGCAGAGCGGTTCCTGTCTCACGTGCAGGCCATCGGAATCGTCTGTGCCGTTGCGATTGCTTTTCACGTGGTGAACTTCCTCTCGGTGCCTTTGGCTGTTCTCAAGGACAGTCCCAGCTACCTCCAGGGCGCCGCGTTTTGGATCCGGTACCACAGTCTTGATGGCGTCTCCTCCTACCGTGGCCCGGGCATGAGCCTGCTCTTCGCGCCGGCGATGGCATTGTTCGGACGCAATCCACTCGGTGTGAAGTTGGCGCTGCACCTTCTTGCGATCGGATGTGTTCCCCTAAGCTATCGCCTTGGATGGCAGCTTGGTCGGCGCCGGTGGTTTGCCTTCGCCGCCGGGCTGCTGACCACCCTGATCCCGGATCTGTACGCATACTCCAGCTACGTTCTCTCCGAGGCGCCGCACGTCTTCGTGATGCTCCTCTTCTGCACATTGCTGCTAAGCGCGCTGAAGCATCCCTCGCTTCGTTGGACCTTTGCGGCGCTGCTGGCAGGCTCCTTCGCCGCGCTCGTGCGCCCCGAGAATCTGGCGGCCCTCCTGCTCGGCATTCTGTTTATTCTCGCCAAGCTTGTCTGGGCGAGGTGGGCAGGCGAGGACGGGAACCGCCTCCCCTGGTGGCAGTTCGGCCTTGCCTTGCTGGCAGCCGTGCTCCCGCTGCTCGCGTGGTCAGCGCACAATCAGCGCGTGTATGGCTTTTTTGGCGTCAGCGATTACGGAGGCGAAATCCTCTATGATGGCTGGATCTACTACGGTGAGAACGCGCCGATCTCCATTACGGACCGCAGTTCGCCTGCGGTGGGCCGTATCGAGGCCGTGCATTCCATTGCGAAGCCGGCGCAGGGCGATGCTCCTACCGGCTGGACGTTGTATTATGCGCTGCTGCAACAGGGGTACACGAGCGAGCAAGCCTTCTCGCTGCTGCGACGGGCGGCATTGGACTCGATCCGCGCAAGACCTGCGGACAGCCTGAAGCTGCTAGTCTTTAAGCTGCGTCAAGGCTTTGAGCCTCAGCCGTTCCTTCCCGCCACGTTCACGTTGCCCGGCGAGCAGTCGGCTATCGATACGCTTAACTCGGAGTACTTCGACGCCGAACAGGTCTCCCTGCCGCCTCTGATCCACCTCCAGCGCCGGCTGAATGACTGGACTGCTGATCTGTACGGTCCGGTCTTCACGGTCTGGTTCTGGCTGGGGGTGGTCATGCTCTTCATCTGCATCTACCGGCATCCCTTTTGGAGCTGGTTCCCACTGGCGGTGCTGGCTGCGAATGCGATCCTTCTGCCGTCCAGCATCGGGATGGCAATGTGGCGCTACGTCCTCTTTGGCGTCGTGCTGATGCAATATCCCCTGCTCGCAGGTGCTCAATCTGCAGGTCGCTTGCTATCCAGCTTCGTTGCTTCCATCCGGCGGGGAAGGGCCGGCTACGCCGTGCTCGAAGACGCCCGGGCGGGATCGGACTAATCCAGCGCTTGCAGCACGTGCGATACAACCGTTGAGCCGGGGCCGCCCATGGACTGGACCAACCCCAGTCGCGCGCCGTGCACCTGGTTCGCGCCCGCTTCGCAGCGGAGCTGCAAGGTTGCTTCCACAGCCTGGTAAACGCCGGTTGCTCCACCGGGAAAGCCGCGCGCTTTGAGACCTCCCATGGTCGCGCACGGAAACTTGCCGCCGCGCGCGATGCTACCGTCAGCAGCCAGCCTCCAACCCTGCCCGCGCTCGGCAAAGCCTGCCGCCTCGAGCGAGAGTGCCGCATAAATGCCATAGGCATCGTGATATTCGAAGAAATCGATCTGGTCGAGCGCCGCACCCACCTGCCGCATTGCCTTTTGTGTCGAGGTCCGCGCGGCCTCGAAGTTCAGCATGTCGTGTCGATCGTGCAGCGCCAGCGTATCTGCGGACGAAGCCGATCCGGCGATCCTGACACGCGGATATCGGCCCGGCAGGGGTATTAGCTCGCCTCGCGTGATCACGACCGCCGCCGCACCGTCGGCGTTGGGCGCGATGTCGAACATGTTGAGCGGCTCATTGACCACTTCCGCCCCGGTATATGCTTCCCGCTTGATCGCCTTGCGGAACATGGCGTACGGATTCCCCGCGGCATTCGCGTGCGCCACAAGTGCAAACCCCTCAAATCCATCATCAGGGACGTCATGGTCGTGCATGTAGCGCCGCATCAGCAAGGCGGCCTGTGCTGTTGACGTTAGTCCCTGGACGGCCTCGAAGTCGCTGTCCGATGTCGTAGCCAGCGCGGAATCCACATCGGCGCCGATCTTATCCGTGAATTTCTCGACGCCTACGACCAGCGCCACGTCAACCAGCCTGCTCGCCACTGCCAGGTAGCCTTGCCGGAGCGCAGCTCCGCCGGAGGCGCCCGCCGCCTCCAGAGTGGCGGCCTCGATACCGAGCAGCCCCGCGTGATCCGCCAGTAGAACGCCCAGATGCGCCTGGTTGGATAGATTGGGCCCCAGCATGTTCCCTACGAAGAGCGCCTGCGGCCGCAGGCCGCCTGCATCCTCGAGAGCATGCTGGATGGCGTCCAGTGCCAGGTCGCGCAGGCTGATATTCCAGTGCTCGCCGACTTCTGTCTGTCCGATCCCCGCGATGACGATCTCACTCATGTTGTGTTCCATTTACCTTATCCGTGAAGCCTGATTCGTGGCAGGTGTTCTCAATCACCGCTCGCGGATCACGTCCCTACTTCATTTGCAGCTTGCCGCGGTAGCGCGCATAGGTTGCATAGTCGATCTCCGTGCGCCGCGCAATGTACTCGCTTGTTTTTGTCGCGAGATCGCGGCGCGCAGGCAGCTGATCCGTAACCAGGATGTCGAAGGCGTCGGAGCCGGCCCCCGATCCGAATGAGACCACCAGAATGCGATCCCCGGGCGCGGCAATGTCGAGCGTGGAGGTGAGGCCGATCAGCGCGGCGCCCGCGTACGTGTTGCCGATGACCGGAACGAGCAATCCCGGATCGATCTGCTCCGCCTTGAAACCCAGTTGGGCGGCGACGCGCTGCGGGAACTTCGTGTTTGGCTGGTGGAAGACCGCCCAGCGATAGTCCTTCGCCGTGGTGCCGCTAGCTTCCATCAAATGCAGGGCGGCCTGCGAGATGTGCTTGAAGTAGGCAGGTTCGCCTGTAAAGCGCATGCCGTGCTCGGGGTACTTGGCCTCGGGGCGTCGCCAGAAGTCGGGCGTGTCTGTGACGTACGAGTAGGATGCGTTAATGACTGCCACCGCCTCCTCCGCCGGTCCTACGATATAAGCCGCGCCGCCTGCGCCCGCCGTGTATTCCAACGCGTCGCCTGGCTTGCCTTGGGCAGTGTCCATTCCGATCGCCATGGCATAGTGCGCCATGCTCGATCCAACTAAGCCGATCGCCGCCACCAGGGCCTCCGTGCCGGCCTTGCAGGCAAACTCCCAGTCCGCGGCCTGCGTGTGAGGCACGGCGCCGATCGCTTCCGCGACGATCGTGGACGTCGGCTTGACGGCGTACGGATGCGATTCGGAACCAACCCAGACGGCGCGCAGCTCCTGCGGGTCGATCTGCGCGCGCGACATCGCGTTGCGGGCTGCCTCGATGGACATCGTCGCGACATCCTCGTCGAGACCAGGGACGGCCTTCTCTTTGATCGGGACGCCCCCCTTCCCGCCGGTCCATACCCGCGAAACCTCCTTGGCTGGCAGCCGATAACGGGGAACGTATGCGCCGTATCCGACGATGCCTACCGGTTTGGCGGGCTTCAGCAGGGTGGGGGATGACTGAGGGTTGGGAGTTGCCATAGTTTTCTCTGCTCTTGATTCCTGGACTTGACCTACCGGGTTACTGCTTCGGCTGTTTCTCCGCTTCTTTCATGAGCTCCTCGGCGCGGTCAATTCTCACTACTTTCTCTTCGACCATGCGCCGTGCGATCCCTTCTATCATATCGCCGGTTGCCCCGGCTGCGATCGCCACCTGGCGGGCATGCAGCGACATGTGCCCGCGCTGGATTCCCTCTGTAGCCAACGCTCTGAGCGCCGCCATATTCTGCGCCAGCCCGACCGAGACGATGATCTCCGCCAGCTCCGCGGCGCTTTGGATGCCCATCAGCTTCAGCGCGGCCTGGGCAGCGGGGTGGACTTTGGTGGCGCCGCCAATGATGCCAACCGCCATCGGCATTTCCAGCGTGCCGACCAGGTTGCCGTCCGCGTCTGTTCCCCAGGTCGATAGCGAAGTATATCGTCCCGAGCGCGCCGCGTAGGCATGCGCGCCGGCTTCGATGGCTCGCCAGTCGTTCCCGGTGGCGATCACAATAGCATCCACTCCGTTCATGATGCCCTTGTTGTGGGTGGCCGCCCGATACGGATCGGCAGCCGCGAACGCATACGCCGCGATGATGCCATCCCTGACCTGTTCGCCGCTGTAGGTGCGACCATCCGGATCGCTGAAGGCCAACTCTTGCACCGGAACCGTGCAGCGTACACGCGCCAGCCGCCGGTCCGCCAGGTTCGAGAGAATGCGCAGGTGCACGCGCCCGCCGGTGATGGCCTCCACGCGCGGCGCCAGACGCTCGCATGCGGTATTGACCGCATTGGCGCCCATCGCGTCGCGCACATCATAGACGAGATGCACCACGAGGAAAGGCCCGACAGGAGAATCTTCGATAATACGCACTTGCAGGTCGCGCGCTCCGCCGCCGAACTTCTTCAAAATAGGGTCAATGGCATCAGCCTCGTCCAGAAGCGATGCCTTGTGCTCCAGCAATGCAAGCCGTGCCGAGTGCAGGTCCGCTGCGTCGAGCACCTGCATCTGCCCGATCATCAACGGCTCGTCGGCCTTGGCGAAAAAGCCCCCGGCAGCGCGGGCCAGCTTTGCCATGAACGAAGCGCCCGCGACGACCGATGGCTCCTCGATCACCATCGGTACCAGCACATCCCGGCCGTTCACAATGAAATTCAACCCGATCCCTACGGGCAGCGCATGCATGCCGACCGAATTCTCCACCATGTGGTCTGCTGCGTCCACGGAGAGGCCGCCTGTGTCGTAGACGGACAGCAAATCCGCAGGAAGTGGGGCCGATTCGGTCACTTTTGCCCGGCGCTGTGCGACGCTGAGGTTGTAGAGTCCCGAGAGGCGCGAGTTTGTCATGGAGCGTGCCTTTCTACCATCCTGTAGGATTGTAAGGGCTTCCCCTGCCAATTCCTATCAATTTTCGTGCGATATAATTGGTTGGAGGTGTCTTTCAATGCTCCTGACACGGGAACAACTGCAAGAGCGTCTGATTGCGCTGCATCGCGCCAGTCTGGAGCTGATGAGGGATGTTTCCGTGGAGCAGCTCTTGCAGCGCATTGCGTCCACAGCCTGTGAACAGGCAGGTGCCCGGTACGCGGCGGTCGGCGTGCTGGATGACCAGGGGAAACTAAAGCAGTTTATCACGGTCGGTATGTCACCGGAGGAAATCAGCGTGATCGCCCACCCGCCGGTTGGGAAGGGGCTGATCGGCGCGCTCATGCATGCCAAGGAGCCGATCCGCGTCCCGGTCATCCAGGAGGATGCGCGGTCGTCCGGTTTTCCGCGGAATCACCCGCGCATGACCTCGTTCCTGGGCGTGCCGATCCGCACGGGAGACATCCAGCTCGGCCAGATCTATCTGGCCGATAAGATCGACCAGGCGGGCTTCACCGCAGACGATGAGATGATCATCCAAATGCTGGCAGGCTACGCCGCGGCGGCCATTCAGAACGCCCGCACGCTGGAGCAGATGCGGGCGCGTGATGCCGTCCTGACGCGGCGCAGCGAGGACCTGGCCCTGCTCAACGATATCGCCTCGGTCCTGACCGCCTCTCTGGAGCTCGACGAGATCCTCAACAAGACGCTGGCCGTTGTCATGAACTACATCAAAGTCGAGGCCGGTGAGATCTTCCTGCTGGAGGACGATAAGGAGACGCTGCGCATGGTCCTTCACCGAGGCCAGGCAGCGGAAGCCTTCTGGACCCGGACGCGTATGCGCGTAGGGGAGGGCGTGGTCGGTGCGGTAGCCAAGTCGGGGCAGGCGCGTGTCAGCACTGATCTAAGCCAGGAGTCGCAATATCTGCGCCCGGCTGTGGTGAAGGCTGGCTTCCGGCAGATCGCCTATTTACCCATGAAATCGGGCGAAAACCTGATGGGCGTGATGAGCGTCGCCACACGCAGCGAAGTACCTATGGATGAGCGGGGCCTTCAGCTGCTGGGTGCTGTTGCCAATTGGGCGGGTCTGGCCATCGAAAATGCCCGCCTGCACCAGAATGTGAAACATATGGCGGTCCTGGAGGA
Source organism: Anaerolineales bacterium (assembly GCA_035498395.1). Lineage (GTDB taxonomy): Bacteria > Chloroflexota > Anaerolineae > Anaerolineales > Villigracilaceae > Fen-1038. The sequence continues at coordinate 13,981 of DATKAF010000168.1, read as the reverse complement.
ACGTGACCGCATCGGCATGGACCTGCACGACGGTATCATCCAGTCCGTGTACGGTGTAGGCCTTTCCCTGGAGAATGCGCTCCATACGATGGACGAAGATACCGACCTCGCAAAGCTGCGTATCAAGGAATCCATCAACGGCCTGAATCAGGCTATCCGGGACATTCGGGCTTATATCCTTGATTTGCGACCCCGACGGATGGGCGATGATGGTCTCATGAACGGTCTGCGCCGTCTGGCTGCCGAGTATCGCGCCAATACGTTCTCGGATGTAACGCTCAAGGGGCCTGAGAAGGGCCTGGAGAGCCTTCCGCAGCCCAATGCCCTGGCTCTCTTTCACATCTGCCAGGAAGCGCTGGCCAATGCAGCCAAGCACGCGGCCGCCGAGCGCGTGGATGTGAACGTCTGGGTCTCGTCGGATCGAGCTCTCATGGAAGTGCACGACAACGGTAAGGGCTTTCCGGTCGAAAAGATGAGCACGACCATCGGGCATGGGCTGTCCAACATGCAGACGCGTGCCCATGCTGTAGGCGGGGATGTGGATATTACGTCCGCTCCCGGTGAAGGGACGACCGTTCTTGCGTGGGTTCCCAGTCGCGCGGCGTGACAAGTAGCCGCGGCGAACGGAACTTTAAGATTCAATCGCTGCGTTCTGCGATTCGACCCGGCTGGAACCGAAACGTTTCGCGTGTGGGTTCGTTAAGATGTTCTTGTTGAAGGGGAACGAACTCTCCAGTAGATGCCCATATATGGCAGAACGCGTGTTCGGCATGGATGCCCTTGGCTCGTACGGCTGTTCTATTCTATCTGCCCTGCGGCAGATCATTGTCACTCGACTCTTTAACATTCAGTGACCTTAAAAAAGCAGATGTTTTTAGCTTATCGTAGGCGAAAAGTGTTGTTGCGCGCGGCACTTCTCTGCTAGAATGTCGGCAACGCTGAGAGAGAGCAAGCAGGCCTCCACAAGCGCCTGAATTCCTGATAGGTACGTTGATCTTAATTACATAGGCACTCCTTTTGCACCGCAGAGACTAGGCGGGTTAGTTCATTGCACGCTTATCGAGGAGAATGAGCATGAACCCTGATCAGGCTTGGCAGTCCGTTCTGGCGCAGCTTCAGATGGAAATGGCGAAGGCATCCTTTGATACCTGGGTGCGTGACACGCGTCCGTTGTCGTACGACAATGGGATCCTCACGATTGCCGTTCCAAATGCTTATGCCCGCGACTGGCTCGAGAGCCGGTTGGCCAGTACGGTGAGCCGTTTGCTGATCGGGATCATGAATACCAACGTGTCTGTCAATTTCGTGGTGGCCCAGCTTGAGGAGCGGGAGGCGGCGGAGCCGGAACCAGGCTTTGCAACGCAAGAGGTTGAGCCGCTCCCTCGCACGCACCACTGCTCGCTGAACCCCCGCTACACGTTCGAGAACTTCGTGGTCGGCTCGGGCAACCGGCTGGCTCACGCAGCCTGCCAGGCGGTGGCAGAGAAGCCGGCCCGCGCGTACAACCCGCTCTTCGTATACGGGGGAGTGGGGCTTGGAAAGACGCACTTATTGCATGCCATTGGGAATTCCTGCAACAGCCGGGGCCTGAATGTGCTCTACGTCTCCTCCGAGGAATTCACCAACGAGATCATCAACGCCATCCGGACGCACACCACACAGGCCTTCCGCGAGAAATATCGCTCTGCGGACGTCCTGCTCGTGGATGACATCCAGTTCATCGCCGGCAAGGAGAGCACGCAGGAGGAGTTCTTCCACACCTTCAACACTCTGCACGGGCAGGACAAGCAGATTATCGTGTCCTCTGACCGGCCGCCCAAAGCCCTGGTGACCCTGGAGGAGCGGATGCGCTCGCGCTTCGAGTGGGGTTTGGCTGCCGATATCCAGCCGCCGGACCTGGAAACCCGCCTGGCGATCCTGCGGGCCAAGGCTGAGCGCACCGGGCGGTATATCCCTGATGACATCCTCGAAACAGTAGCCCGCCGCGTCCAGTCCAACATCCGGGAGTTGGAAGGCGCTCTGAACCGGATCATTGCCTTTGCCGACCTGAGCGGGCAGCCGCTCACTCCGCAGTTGGTCGAGATCGCCCTGGTAGATCTGCTGCCCCAGCGCCAGAACATCCTGCCGGAAAAGATCGTCGAACTGGTGGCGCGCGAGTGGAAAGTCACTGAGGACGACCTGCTCGGGCGCGATCGTTCCCAGAAGGTCGCCGAGCCTCGCCAGGTCGCCATGTACCTTATGCGCAAGGAGACGGATGCCTCCCTGCCGCAGATCGGCGAAGTGCTGGGCGGCCGCGACCATACGACGGTCATGTACGCCATCGAGAAGATCTCAAACCAGATCGAGACCAAGGCCGAGCTGCGCAAGCGCGTCATCAGCGTCAAACAGCAGCTATACGGGCAATCCGCGGTGCTATAGAATTATCTACCTCGGCAAGCCACGAAGCGTAGAACGAGCACGGCCTGTTTTGTCCAGGCCGTGCTCGTTTTCGGTCCTCTCCCGTTCCTCCTGTGCGGCATGTTGCGTCCGAACTCATGGTATAATGCTCCCCCTGTGGCGCACCTGCGCCACAGATCTTGCTTGGGATGGGCATCAAGCATCCCTGAGCGGGTTTGTATCCCCGCTAAACTCACTCCGTTCCACGCCGGCAGCGTCTGCGCGTCTGGAGAACGGGTACAAAGGAGCAAAGAAATGGCAGTCATTTCCATGAAGGCTCTGCTTGAAAGCGGTGTGCATTTTGGCCACCGCATCAACAAGTGGGACCCTCGCATGAAGCCGTACATCTTCACGGAGCGTAACGGCATCCATATCATTGACCTGCAGCAGACCGTCAAGTTGCTGAACCAGGCCTACAACCTGATCCGCGACAGCGTCGCCAACGGCGGCACGGTCCTGTTCGTGGGGACCAAGCGCCAGGCTCAGGAGACCATCCGGGACGAAGCCACCCGCTGCGGCATGCCCTACATCACCGAGCGCTGGTTGGGCGGCATGCTGACCAACTGGTCTACCATGTACGCCCGCATCCAGGAGCTGAACCGGCTCGAGGCGCTGCGCGATAGCGGCGAGATCAACCGCCTGACGAAGAAAGAGGGCCTGCTGATCCAGCGCGAGATCGACCGGCTGCTGATCCGCCTGTCGGGTGTCCGGAACATGAAGCGGCTGCCCGAGCTACTGTTCGTCGTGGATGTCGGCCGCGAGGACGCTGCGGTCCATGAAGCCAACTTGCTGAACATCCCGGTTGTCGCACTGGTCGACACCAACTGCAACCCGCAGGGCATCGACTACGTGGTTCCGTCGAACGACGATGCGATCCGCGCCATCAAGCTGCTGGTTGCGAAGGTGGCGGATGCCGTTCTCGAAGGCAAGGCCATGCGCAAGGAAGAGCAGCCCGAAGAGCAGATGCCCGCTCTCGAGAGCCGGGCTGAGCGTGCACAGGCTCAAAGGGCTCCCCACGTTGTCGAGACCGATGAAGAAATGGAAGAAGGCGCTCTGCTCGGTGCTTCGACCCTTGCCAAGCTGAATGTGACCCGCAAGCCCGAAGAGCCGGCTGCCCCCGAAGCCAAGCCGGCCGAGGCCGCTCCTTCGGCGCCTTCCACTCCTTCCACCGAGGAGAGTGAATCCACCCCCGCTGATAAGCCGGCCGCGCAAGAGGGCCAATAGGCTGCTCCCATGGACAAGGAAAGCACCATGCAAATTACTGCTGATATGATCAAAGCGCTGCGTGCGGAGACCAGCGCGGGCGTGCTGGACTGCCGCAAGGCGCTCCAGGAATCCAATGGCGACATGCAGAAGGCCGTGGAGTGGCTGCGGGAAAAGGGGATGGCCACCGCGGCCAACCGCGCGGACCGCGTCGCATCCAACGGCGTCATCGAGATGTATTCTCATGGCGGCGGGCGCGTAGGCGTGATGGTCGAGGTCAATTGCGAGACCGACTTCGTGGCGCGTTCGGAGCAGTTCCGGACGCTAGCGCACGAGATCGCCCTCCAAATCGCCGCGAACTCCCCGAAATACATTCGCCCCGAAGACATCCCGGCCGCCGAGCTCGAGCACGAGGCCGAGAAGGCGCGTGCCCGCGGCAAAGAGGAAGGCAAGCCGGCCGCCGTCATTGATAAGATAGTGGAGGGCTACCTCGACAAGTTCAAGGACGAAGTCTGTCTTCTCCGGCAGACCTACATCCGCGATGAGGAGACCACCATCGAGAAGCTCATCATGCAGAACGTGGCCGCCATCGGCGAGAATGTCGTCGTGCGCCGCTTCCAGCGCTGGGAGCTGGGCGACAGCGCCGCGTAACGGAAACCCTCCAAAGGCCAACCGGTTGGTTGGTCTTTTTCTTGGCATGCTGGCGGAGCCCTGCCGGCAAGGAGACCACATGGCTGAACTCAAATACAAGCGGATCCTGTTGAAGCTGAGCGGCGAAGCCCTCGGTGGAAAGTCCGGCTTTGGGATCGATGTGGATGAAGCCGAGTCCATTGCCATCCGGATAAAGGAAGTCTATGAGATGGGCGTGCAGGTGGCGCTCGTCATCGGCGCCGGCAATCTGTGGCGCGGCAAGCAGGGCCTCGAGCGTGGCATGGACCGCTCCACCGCCGATTACATGGGCATGCTGGGCACCGTGATGAACTCGATGGTGCTGATGGACTCTCTCGAGCGTGCGGGTGTGTACACGCGCGTCATGTCTGCCATCGAAATGCGAGCAGTTGCGGAGCCATACATTCGGCGCCGCGCCATCCGGCATCTGGAGAAGGGCCGTGTGGTCATCTTCGGGGCCGGGACGGGCAATCCGTTCTTCTCCACCGACACGGCGGCCGCGCTGCGCGCCTCGGAGATCGACGCCGACGTGGTCATCAAGGCTACGAAAGTCGATGGTGTGTACGACGCCGATCCGCAGCGGAAGCCGGACGCCAAGAAGTTCGCCAACCTGACCTATATTGAAGTCCTGAACCGCCGCCTGGAGGTCATGGACAGCACCGCAGTCTCCCTCTGCATGGAAAACAACCTGCCCATCCTGGTCCTCAACCTGTGGGATTCCAAAGCCCTGCTCGCGGCGCTGAAGGGTGAGCCGGTCGGCACCCTTGTCGCTGCCTAGTTCCAATTCCCTGTGTCTTCTCTGCCACCAAAACGGGCGGTCCCGGAATTAGGTCCGGGACCGCCTGCCTCATATGGGGTTGGCAGCCAGTGATGTGTCGTTCCTCTGCTCACGCGTGTCGATAGACTCTCAGCAACCTGCCAGACTCTCTCATCCTCGCGTGCCTCCCATAGCAGGATTTCTCGTTTTAGTGTATCCTTAGCTCGACAAATCCCCTGGGAGGCCGAAGTGATCAAAGACCTTCTGAAAGACGCCGAGCATCGCATGCAAGGCGCCATCAAGAACCTTAGTGATGATCTGGCCGGCATTCGTACCGGCCGTGCCAATCCGGCGCTCGTCGAACGGCTCAGCATCAACTATTACGACACTCCGACCCCCCTCATGCAGCTTGCCAGCATCAGTGTCCCCGAGCCGCGTTCCCTGATGATCAAGCCCTTTGACGGCGGCACTCTGAAGGAGATCGAGCGCGCAATCCAGGCTTCGGACCTTGGATTGACGCCCAACTCGGATGGCAAGGTCATCCATCTGAACCTGCCGCCGCTTACCGAAGAGCGCCGCCGCGAGCTTGCCAGGCAGGTGCACGGCCGGCTGGAAGAGACGCGCGTTGCCATTCGCAACATCCGGCGCGACTCTCACAACGACATGCGCGACTTCGAAAAGGAGAAGCTCATCTCTGAGGACGATCTCAAGAACGGGGAGGAGGATCTCCAGAAGCTCACCGACAAGTTCATCGAGGAAGTGGGCGAAGTGGGTAAGCGGAAAGAAGCGGAGATCATGGAAGTCTGACGGTCTGCGCTCAGACCTTCGGGCAGAGCGATCTCCGGGCAGGCTGGTTGTGCTTCGATAATTTGATATGCCTCGTCAATCGACAGAAGTGAATCTGGAAAGGGTACCGCGCCACGTAGCCATGATCATGGATGGCAACGGGCGTTGGGCGTTGGCGCGCGGCCTGCCGCGCATGGCGGGGCACAAGGCGGGGACCGAGAACCTCCGGCGCGTCATTCGTGCGGCTGTGGAGTTCGACATCAAGTACCTCACCGTATATGCTTTCTCCACAGAGAACTGGGGGCGTCCTCCCGAAGAGGTGCGCGGCCTGCTGAACATCCTGGAAGATGTGATCGACCGCGAGCTGAACGAGCTGCATCAAGAGGGGGTACAGCTTCATCACCTCGGGCGACTGGAGAAGCTCGCTCCGTCCCTCCAGGAGAAGGTTCTGGATGCCGTTGCACTGACGAAGAATAACGATCGGCTGATCCTCAACATCGCCTTCAACTACGGCGGCCGGGATGAGATCGTCCAGGCCATTCAGCGCATCATCAAGGATGGCGTCGAGCCGGATAAGGTTACCGACGAGCTGGTGGGCCGGTACCTGTATACGCCTGGCGTGCCGGACCCCGATCTGATCATCCGCACCTCCGGTGAGCTGCGCGGGAGCAACTTCCTGATCTGGCAGGCGGCCTACTCGGAGTGGTATTTCACGCCCACCTACTGGCCTGATTTTGACAAAGAGGAATTCCGGCGGGCGTTGGAGATCTACAGCCAGCGCGACCGCCGTTACGGGGGGGTCTCGGAAGCGGTCGCGAACACGAGTCATACGGGCGTGTGACCTATGCTCCGAAGACTCGGCACCGCGGCTTTGCTCCTCATCCTGGTAGTGCCGGCCATCTTTTTTGGGGGTATCTACTATTTTGTGGTCTGGACGGGCATTCTCCTAATCGCCGCCTGGGAATACACGCATATCTTCACGAGCGCGCAGTTGCGTCCCTCGCTATGGATCGTCCTGGCAGGAACGCTGCTGCTGTTGGCTGTGCGGGAGTTCCGGCCGGCCTGGATGGATTGGGTATTCACATCGCTGATCCTGATCAGCATGACCTATCACATGTTCGAATACGAGCGCGGTCGTCACGAGGCCGCGCTGGATTTCGTCTTAACGTTGGGAGGCATCACCTACTTCGGCTGGATCGGCGGCTATTTCATGGATCTGCGTGCCTTGCCTCAGGGCGGCTGGTGGGTCATGATCGTCTTTCCGGTGGTTTGGCTGGCGGATTCCGGCGCCTACATGATCGGCTCCCGTTATGGCAAGCACAAGATGCTGAAACGATTGAGCCCGAAGAAATCATGGGAAGGCTTTTTTGCCGGTGTGTTGGTGGGTACCGTCTACGGGGGTTTTTTTGCGTTTGCATACACCCAGTTCGGCCCGCTGAACATCACGTTCTGGCAGGGCGCCGCGCTCGGTCTGGTGGTGAGCAGCTTGTCCACGCTGGGTGACCTGGGCGAGAGCATGTTGAAACGCTTCGCTGACATCAAGGACTCGGGCACATTCCTGCCCGGCCACGGCGGCGCGCTCGACCGGATCGATTCTCTGATCTGGGCAGCAGTCATAGGAGTGATATGGATTCGACTGTTTCTTCTCTAAAGGATAACCAACTTCAGCGCAGCCAGCCGACTCGCAACCTGGCGCTCGACCTGGTACGCGTCACCGAGGCGGCCGCGCTGGCATCCGGGCGCTTCATGGGCCGCGGCGATAAGGAAGGCGCCGATGGCGCCGCCGTCAACGCCATGCGGACTGTCCTGCAGACTGTCGACATGAACGGCATTATCGTCATCGGCGAAGGCGAGAAAGACAATGCCCCGATGTTGTTCAATGGGGAGATGGTTGGCAACGGCTCCAAGCCGGAGGTCGATGTCGCCGTCGATCCGATTGACGGGACGCGGCCGCTCGCCTTTGGCCGGACCGGTTCCGTCGCCACGGTTGCTATCGCCCCGCGCGGCGCCATGTTCAACCCCGGCCCCTTCGTCTACATGAACAAGCTGGCCGTTGGACCGTCGGCAAAGGGCTCGATCAATATCGAAAGGCCCATCGGCGAGAATCTGAAGGCGATTGCGAAAGCCAAGCATACGAATGTGGAGGACTTGACCACCATCATCCTCGACCGGCCTCGCCACAATGACATGATCGCCGAGATCCGCCAGGCAGGCGCTCGCATCCGCATCATTCCAGATGGCGACGTCGGTGCGGCTTTGATGACGGCCTGGCCGGATTCCGGCGTCGACGTCCTGATCGGGATCGGCGGCACGCCCGAAGGTGTGCTGGCTGCGTGCGCCTTGCGCGCCATGGGTGGTGAGATCCAGGGCAAGCTCTATGCTCGTGATGAGGATGAGCTGCGGCGCGGCCGTGAAGCAGGCTATGATTTCGACAAGATCCTTACCATGGACGACCTGGTCGCATCGGAGGATGTTTTCTTTGCCGCCACCGGCATTACCAATGGCGAGTTGCTCCAGGGTATTCACTATTTTGGTCATGGTGCGACGACCGATTCCCTCGTGGTACGCGGTCTGACCGGCACGGTGCGGCGCATCACCGCCACGCACCGCCTCGACAAGCTGGATGCCCTGAGCTTCGTCAGTTATTGAAGCAACGCAGGATCAGCCTCAGGTCCGAACTGACCTTGCATCTCTGATGATTCAAGCGCCTGTTGCTTGACACGTCTCTTTCTTACCCGTATAATTCCGTCGCCTTCCTCGCTAGCTCAATCGGCAGAGCGGGCGGCTGTTAACCGCTAGGTTCGAGGTTCAAGTCCTCGGCGAGGAGCTTTTGGGCATAAAAATTCCGCATCTACTCCTCACGGAGAAGCGGAATTTTCGCTACAAGGACGGTATTGACAAAGAACACCTGTTCTAATAGAATGCTAATGTGTCCATATTGGAACGCATCCGTCGCTTATTGAGGCGGAGACGTTCGCAACGAAAGAATAACAGGACGTATCACCTGGATGACCCTTCGCAAATCAGATTAGCCCAAACGCCCATCCAGGGTCATAATACACCAGAAGATAAGACTGCGAATGTCTATGCCGCTGGGATGTATCATTTTCAGAGACGAGACGAACTTCTCGCCCTCTGGCGTTCGCTTTCTCTGCGTGAGCAAGATGTAGTTGCCTATACTTGTTTGGGATTCAAAAATCGCTATATCGCCGCGCTCATGGGGGTTTCTCAGGAAACCGTTAAGTCCTATTTGCGAAACATATTTAATAAACTCGGAGTGAATAGTAAAGTCGATTTACGGGTGCTTTTTGCTGATCTGGGCTTTGAAGCATGGAATAAACCCAATCCATAGTGTTTACAGACAGATCGCCGCCATATTTGCTACCCCCGCTTGGGTATCTCCCAATGGGGGTTTTCTTTTTCTTGGGATTCAACTATTTTGTGGAAATGAATAATCTAATTGACCTGCACGCTGGCTATTGGAATTTGCATATTTGGCCTAATCAAAGTTTTGAACCTTTGCTCTCGATTTGTGCTAAATTGGCCGAGCATATTCCCCTGATCGTATTGGATTGCAATAGACGATACAATCCTTCGATTGTCATTCGCGCAGCCCGTGGCCGAATTGAAATAACAGACCGTATTCAAAGCCAACGCGCCTTTATTTGTTATGAAGTAGCAAAATTACTTCAGCGCACGCGCACAAGCAAAACGCCTATTCTGGTATTGGATATGCTCGCTAGTTTTTATGATGAAAACGTTGCATTGAGTATGCGTAATTCCCTGTTAGAAGACTCGATACTTCATCTCAAACGGCTAAGCAATGGCGGCGGAGTGGCGGTTTTTGTGCAGCCGCCTCCTGCTCAATCTGACCCCCTTGGTTTATTCAAACGTCTGCAATCCGCTGCGCCTAAAGTTTCGACTTACCTGGTCGAAGAGCAGAAATCTATGCAGCTAGGATTGTTCTAATGGGCAATGTCAATGCGACCATAACCGATATTCTCCACCGCGAAGAAGCGAATCTCGCGAAGTATCGACGTGCCCTTCGCCGAGAAGACCAGATAGTATTAGACGACCTTTTTGCTGCCGCTTATAAACACCGCGCTGCATCAAGCCTTTCTGGTCATTTGCTTCCCTTTGAAGCCTTTTTGCTCTCGATGCTAATTGAAGAACACAAGGAAATGATGCGTTTACGCGACCAAGCCCATGAAGTAATCCGGCTGCGAGCAGAGATCGAGAACTTCCGCCGAAAGCTAGACCGGTTAGAGCTCCCATTACATGAATGAATGGACAGGTTGGTTGCTCGATTTATACCCGCATCCCGAAAATGGGATTGTTCTCTGGTTGCTATGTGATGACGGCCAACGCCGTTGTTTGCGGCAAGACTTTTCGGCTAGTTTTTATGCAGCTGGCCCGTCACACCGATTGCGTGCCCTATGGCAATTTCTGCTAAGTCAGAGTGCACAAATCAAACTTTCTCGGACAGAACGACAAGACCTTTTCAATGGCTCTACTGTGGTCTTGCGAGCTTGTGTGGATCGACCCGCGGCCTTACCTGCCCTCCAGAAGAAAGTCGTTGAAGTATTTCCCGACATCACACTTTTTGACATAGACCTTCGCGTTACGCTTAGACACTCCGCTGTCTTTGGCACATTTCCATTTGCCCGTTGTCATGTAGCTGCTGACGAAAAAGGCACGATTCATGAATTGAATGTACTTGACTCAAGATGGGACATTGACCACGAAATGCCGCCCATCAGAGTCATGACGATTAAACCTGATCTTGATCCTGAACATGCGGAGCCAAAGCAAATTCTCGTCCGTACCCCGAAAGCGAGTGCTTCCTTAGATATTAATGATGGTCTGCCATTGCTTGCGTTTCTTGGATACTTCTTGAGACAATATGATCCCGACTTGATTCTTAGCTCTCACGGGGATACGTGGATATTTCCTTTGCTATTGAAGATATCGGAGCAACAGCATCGCTGTCTGCCCCTAAATCGTGACCACGACCGCAAAATTATCGTTCGCCCCGAACGCAGTTACTTTGCTTATAACCAGGTCATTTATCGCGGCCAGCAGATCCATTTGGCAGGGCGCATCCACGTTGATGCTTGCAATGCGGTTATGTATCATGATTATGGCTTGAACGGTGTCTTTGAAATGGCTCGCGTGACTGCATTGCCAATCCAAACAGCCGCCCGCGTTTCGCCAGGTACGGGCATCTCTTCCATGCAAATTGTCACGGCATTGAAACGAGAAACGCTTATTCCAGTTCGCAAAGAACAGGTAGAACGTCCCAAGACCACTACTCAGCTTTTCCGTGAGGACTTGGGCGGAGTGGTTTTTGATCCAATTGTCGGTTTGCATCCAGATGTAGCAGAAATAGATTTCGCCTCAATGTACCCAAGCATTATGGCGCAATTCAACATATCGCCTGAAACAGTGAATACTGAGATGCCAACGGCTGAATTGGCTCCTACTCTGGATGTGATCATAAATTCTGAAAAGCTTGGCCTTATCCCTGAAACTCTAGTACCACTTCTTAAGAAGCGCCTCCAGCTTAAAGCTACCCTCCGTGTTCTCTCTCGGCTAGACTGTCGCTATAAGCCATATAAGGCTCAATCGGCAGCCCATAAATGGCTGATGGTTACTTGTTTTGGATACCTTGGATATAAAAACGCACGTTTTGGACGAATCGAAGCACATGAAGCTGTCACAGCCTATAGCCGTGAGGTCATGATGCGGGCAAAAGAAGCGGCTGAGGACATGGGGTTTCGTGTTTTGCATTTATATGTTGATGGAATGTGGGTACAAAAGCCGACCTGCCATACTTCACAGGATTTTCAGCCATTGCTCGAAGAAATCCAAGCACGTACAAAGTTAATCATTGCACTTGAGGGTGTTTACAACTGGATTGCTTTCTTGCCATCTTGCACAAACAAGCGCGTTGCAGTTCCTAATCGTTATTTCGGTGCTTTCCAGGATGGCGAAATCAAAACCCGCGGGATTGAAGTTCGTCGACATGACACACCTGCCTTCGTTAGCGAAGCCCAAAAGCAGGTCTTAGAAATATTAGCAAAAGCGCCCGATGCCACACATCTTATGGAGTGTATGCTAGCAATTCGTAAACTCGTTCACGGCAAACAGACTGATTTACGGGCCGGTCGTGTCCCCCTCGAAACGCTAATAGTTCATCAGACGGTAAGTCGGAATTTGGATGAGTATCGCACCCCAACTCCTGCAATGGTCGCGTTACAGCAATTGGAAAACGCAGGGAAAGCCCTTAGGCCAGGACAAACCGTTCGGCTAATTTATACGCTTGGGAAACCCACCGCTAGAGCTTGGGATTTACCGGAACCCATTGACCCTCGCTCCGTGGATGTTAGGCGCTATTGCCGTCTGTTAATTCGGGCCATCAATAACGTTCTTGAACCAGTTATGGGCATTGCAAACCCGTTGTCTGCAATTGAGACTAGGCAGTTGGAGCTTTTCGCGACCTTGGCACGTTAGGTTATTTTCTCTGTTTCTGTTTCCAGACTAGAAACTCCTTGAATTGCGATATGGCATCCTGACCTTCATCATGAGATTCCGAACCTTTCTCTAACCCAGTAATGCGATCTTGAATTTCGCTATCGTCCGGGTTGGAATAGAACTGGTCTGTAATCTCCGTGCTTGATGTGGGATGTTCATGCTCACCGCGAAGAGGCGGATTTTGATTTCAGCCCTCATTATCTCGCCGGCCCCTCGCCCGAATGAGCGTGGGCAGTCACAACAAGGCCTCACCCTGTGCGCTCATTTCCGAGGCGCAGCGGAGGGAGGGCGGGTGAGGGTGTTCAAGCCCTCGGCAAAGTCGGACCCAACCATGCCTCCTCCGCCTCCGCCAGGAGCCGGATTTTGTTATACTCGGCATACGAAAAGTGGGACATCACCGGAGGCCTGGTTTCCTCCGCAAGTTCCTGCCTCTCAAGTCTGCTATCGCTGCTCCGGATCACCATGAGATACGCCTTGGTGCAAGGGGATCCTTGTTCAATATCTTCTTCAATTCAGATTGGCACTTTACGTTCTACCCCGCAGTCGTTTACTTGCTGCACGGGCAGAATCCATATCAGGTCGCGACGCTTCATAATCCCGTTTGGGCCTTGTTGCCATTGGTTCCCTTTGCATTATTCGGCGAAACGGCGGGCGGCTGGCTCTTCGCCATTTTCAGCCTGTTCACGTACGGATTTGTCGCCTACCGCCTGAAAGCCAGGCCATGGGCGCTGGCAGCATTCCTGCTGTCCCCTCCGGTTCTCAATAGCCTGATCCTTGGCAACATCGACGCCTTGATCCTGTGGGGATTCCTGCTTCCGGCTCCCATCGGCCTCTTCCTTGTCCTCGCCAAGCCCCAGCTCGGGATCGGCATAGCAATCTACTGGGGCTATGTTGCTTGGAAGGAGGGAAGGATGCGGAAGCTGGTCATCACATTCCTGCCGGTGACGATATTCTTTTGTGCTTCCTTTGCCATCTTCGGAAACTGGCTCGCCAGCCGCGGCGACGACGTGGTGGCGGCGTACTGGAACGCCAGCCTCTTCCCCTGGTCGGTGCCTGCGGGCATCATGCTGCTGTATCTCGGCCTCAAGTATCTGAAACAGCGCATGGCGATCGCATCCTCCCCGCTTCTTTCCCCCTACGTCAGTTTTGGCTCCTACTCGGTGGCGTTGGTCGGGCTTCTCGGCACCGAACTCTGGATGATCACGACCGTCGTCGCCCTGTGGGCCCTCGAGGTTGTTGCACGTGTTAGATTCTGATCGGAGAGGCCGCCATGGATATGAAGAATATCCCGTTTGGGATTACTGATTGGGCCGAGGTCGGCGCCGTCGAGCACAGGGGCGAATCGGGGATCGCCTATTGGCGGACCCGGCAGTTCGACGACATCCGTGTTCGAATGGTTGAGTACAGCCCGGGCTACCTTGCGGATCACTGGTGTTCAAAGGGTCATATTCTCTTGTGCCTGGAAGGGGAGCTGCATACGGAGCTTGCAGACGGACGCGAATTCGTCCTGACGCCCGGCGTCAGCTATCAGGTGGCCGACAACGCCGAGCCGCACCGCTCCTACACCTCAACCGGCGTCAGGCTCTTCATCGTCGA
>DATKAF010000167.1:0-3301 GCA_035498395.1 Anaerolineales bacterium | reverse complement strand
GGGTTCAGGTCCAGCAGCCTGGCGCGGGCACTCTCGACCTTCAGCTTGCCGAGCGTGCTCGTGCCGTGAATGATCTGGCGCTGGAGGTTAGAAGACTCGACCACGTCGAAATCGACGAGGCCGATGCGGCCCACACCGGCGGCTGCCAGATACAGGGAGACAGGCGAGCCGAGCCCGCCCGTGCCGATGATGAGAGCGGAGGAGCCCTTCAGCTTGCGCTGACCGTCCAGGCCCACTTCCGGAATGAGGAGATGGCGCGAATAACGGAGGATTTCATCCCGGGTGAGACCCGGAAGCGCGGGAGCAGGGAACATCATCCACCTGCAATGGAGGGAATGAGCAGAACGCGGGCATCCGCCGCCAGGGGTGTCTCGAGCCCCTGGAGGTCGTTGACGTTGTTCTCGCCGACGAACAAGTTGACGAACGGGCGCAGCCGCCCCTCTCCATTGAAGAGGTGCGGCTTGAGGGTCGGATATTGTTGTACGAGGTCCTGCATCACCTCGGAAATGTTGCCGCCGGCGACGTTGACCTCTGCCTGTCCATCAGTGTAGCTGCGCAGCGGCGTGGGAATCTTCAGAATGGCCATATCATCCTTACGAGCCAGCTCTGTGAGCTGGTCTGTGCATCAAGAAACACTTGTCAAGCGCTGACAACGTCCGGCACGATCGGTGCATTCGGACACATTCTAAACCCGCGAGCCGTGGAGTTCAACGGCACCTGCGGAACTGTACGGGTGCGAGGGGTGAGGCGGCACAGCCGGATGCTACGTGCTGTCATCACCCCTCGAAGATGCCTGTCAGTCTCCAGCGGGAACCGGATCGCAGCCCTGCCGCTCCACGACGGCCTCGCAGGTGGAGGCAGGAAGGATATCGACCGACCCGGCCATGGCGAACGGCTGCATGTAGTTTTGCAGGTATTGCTTGTCTTCGGCCTCTGCGATGAGCACGAGGGTATGCTGGCCATCCAGCACGGCGTCGCCGATGAGATCGACGCCGAACTTGCGGGCGTTCTGCTTCGTCAGGTGCTGGAGCAGCATCTGGCCCATCTCGGGGTTCTTCGCGGGGCACGTTTCGGCAGAGTGCTGGTGACGGACAAAATAGAGGGACATTTGGATTCTCCTTAACCTAGAAGTTGGATTTGTTCTTCCTGAAATTCAGAACGGTCTTCCTGAAGGCGCCACGAGCGCGACTCCAGAGCCTTGCCCGATCGAACACTGGTAATCACGTACGAGAAATATGGCTGCGCCCACTCGCGGTCGAATTCGGAGGGTTGATTGGGGTGGTCGGGATGAGAATGGAAGACGCCGACGAGGCTGAGGCCCAGCCGCTCGGCCTCCAGTTCGGCGCGCAGGTAGTCTGCCGGAGTGAAGAGATAGCGGTTGTGGCGCGCGGCGTCCTCACGGGCGTTCGATAAGGGAACAATGGCTGTTACAGCCCTGTCCTCCCCATCTGCGCCAAGCATGAACCCGGCGCCCTCCTCCGGATAGGCCTGCTCGCCGTGCGCGTGGATCCTCTCAAGGAGCGCAGGAGAAAGCCTCAACACCCTAACCCTCCCAAAGCGAGCGATCGCTAAGGTACTTATAGCCTGCGTCCGGAAACACGGTCACGATGTTGCCTTCCTCGAGCTCGGAGGCAATTTGCAGAGCACCGGCCATGGCAGCTCCGGAGGAAATCCCCACGAAGAGGCCCTCGCTGCGACCCAGCGCCCGCACCATCTCGTGAGCCATCTCAGTGCGGATTTCCAGAACGCGGTCGGCAAAATGGGGATCATAGATGCCGGGCTTGATGGCGGTCGCCATGTGCTTCAGACCCTCCAGGCCGTGGAACGCCGCATCAGGCTGGACAGCGATGATGCGCACATCCGGCAGCTTCTCGCGGAGGTAGCGGCCCGTGCCCATCATCGTCCCGGAGGTGCCCAGGCCGACGACGAAATGGGTGATGTCGCCGTTCGTCTGCGCAAGGATCTCCGGGCCGGTGGAGAAGTAATGAGCCTGCCAGTTCGCCGGATTGTCGTACTGGTTGGCATACCAATACAGATCAGGCTTGTCGGCAGCCAGAGTGCGGGCCTTCAGGATGGCTCCGTCAGAGCCAGCGGAGGGATCGGTGAGAATAAGCTCCGCGCCGAGGGCGCTCAGAATGGCGATCCGTTCCGAGCTTGCGTTCGCCGGCAGGCACAGCGTGATCGGGATGTCAAGCGAGGCGCCGAAGGTTGCGTAGGCGATACCCATGTTGCCGGAGGTGGAGTCCAGCAGGCGCTTGCCCGCCGTAAAATAGCCCCGCTCGATGCCAGTGCGGAGGATGTTCAGAGCCGTGCGGTCCTTGATCGAACCGCCGGGGTTGAACCACTCGGCCTTGGCGAATATGCGGACCCTGGGAGAAAGATGGCCCGCCAGGTTCCGTATGCGGATAAGAGGAGTGTTGCCGACGCGGCTCTCAAGGGCATACTCGTCGAGCACTCCAAGCTGTATTTTTCCCAGTTGTGTAAGCATCGAAAATCTCCAAACGTGCGGCCAACGAATAACAAAAAAGGACGTAGTGCAAGCGCCACGCCATTCGCAATGGAATGCGGAGCCTTACACCGTCCTTCAGTTTTCGTTGGCCGAAATGGGATTAGATCTCAGGGAAGGCGGTGCTAATGGCCCCGCCCTGGACAGGAGCAAAGAAGGTTCAAACGCACAGTTCTAAGTAACAACATGGGCTCCAAAGTTGGAGATATTTTACAAAATTCCGTATATTTGTCAAGATACAAATCAGCGATTGGCCCGCTTACATGACGACAGTATGGCTGCGATACTTACGGGCCAGAGAGAAACTCAGGGGCAAGAAGAAGGGGGGACGGGAGAGCGCCGTCTCTTCGACCCTGCATCGGGCCGGTTCATCAGCGCAGATTCGGTAGCGCCGGAGGAATGCAGGGGTATGATAGATATGCGTAAGTGGGCGATAGCCCGATCAATCATCGATATCGCACTAGTCCCGAATTTGTTATGAAAGGTAATCTGGACAAGGGGACTTACTATGGCCCCGAAACGCAGATCATATTCGGCGATCAGTAATGAAAGAAAGTGAAGGTGTTTATTATGAACATTCGCGAATACGATCCGGATGATATCCGCGATGCCTTCAGCTTCTTGGTTGATGATTTCGGCCATACGATCACTCGGGATGAAATCCCTCTACACGGCGACCGGCCCTATGCATTCATAATCGAGTATGCGGGCAATCAGCGTCGGGTGCAATTGATCTATGACTATCAAGAGAACTTCTTCTACTTCACGATCATTCGGGGTCTGAATACTCCCTAT
>DATKAF010000166.1:0-15695 GCA_035498395.1 Anaerolineales bacterium | reverse complement strand
TCGGTCCATTCACCAAACCAACCGACCAGGTACAGGCAGTGGCAGCCTTCTATTTCAGGCATGCTAAAACGGACGACCGCCTTGCCGTACCTGGAACCATCGATCCTCTGGATCGTTATCATGATGTGCCTCCTCATAAGGACCGTGCACGCGTGCCTCCCGCGCCTGCGAATTACGGACAGCAGGCCGACGGCAAAAGACTGCCTGCCATGTCTAGTAGGCCCAAATAGCATAAATCCCGGCCCGTTCGTTGTCATCCACTGGGTGTTGAAATTGCACGCAACAAAAAAAACGTCTGTGCGCGCAGGCGTTCTAAACAAGAATCGCTGAATTCCCCATGTCTCTCTTCCTACCCTGCCGCCTCCCTGCTCACTCTGCCGTGGTTCCCGCGTCCGCGCCGGCTTTCACCTGCGCCCCGTACTTCTCCTCCACCCAGTCCGGCCTGTACGCCAGCGACTGGTGACGGAAGTAGGTGTTATACAGGGTCGCGTAGTGCCCTCCCTGTGCAAGCAAGCCCTCGTGGCTGCCTTCCTGGATGATGCGGCCTTGCTCCATCACGATGATCCGGTCCGCGGCCTTGACGGTGGAGAGGCGGTGCGCGATCAGG
This sequence comes from Anaerolineales bacterium, assembly GCA_035498395.1. Taxonomy (GTDB): domain Bacteria; phylum Chloroflexota; class Anaerolineae; order Anaerolineales; family Villigracilaceae; genus Fen-1038. The sequence goes on along the minus strand of DATKAF010000166.1, from coordinate 15,088 downwards.
ATGCTGGTCGTGTTCTCCAGGATCAGGTTGAGCGCCTGCTGGATCTGCCACTCGGTGAATGGGTCAATCGAAGCGGTCGCTTCATCTAATATGAAGATGGCCGGCCGCTGGACCAGCACGCGCATGAGGGCTACGAGCTGGCGCTGTCCCATTGAAAGGCGGTTGCCGCGCTCGCCGACACTGGTCTCCAGCCCCTCCGGCAGCGTCTCCAGCCACTCCCCGTCGCCGATGCGTCGCGCCATGGCGAGCATGTCTGCTTCGGTCACGGACGGCTCGGCGTAGCGAATGTTGTCCGCCACCGTGCCCGAGAACAGGAACGGGACCTGCGAGACGATGCCGAGCTGGCGGCGGTACTGGTGCAGATCGAAGGTGCGGATATCGTGCCCGTCGATGGTCAGGCAGCCGCCCTGGAACTCGTAGAAGCGGGCGATCAGTTTGGCGATGGACGATTTACCCGCGCCGGTGTGGCCCACGAAGGCCAGGTCCTCTCCAGGCTGGATGTGCAGGTTGAAGTCCGAGAGCACCGGCTCTTTATCGGTGTAGCGGAACTCCATGTGCTCGAAGCGGATCTCCCCGCGCAGACGCGGGACATCGCGACTGTCGGATTGCACCACGTTCGGGTCGGCGTCGATCAGTGCGTAGACTCGCTCGGCGGCCGCCAGCCCCTGTTGGATCTGTGCCCAGAATGCGGACAAGTTCTGCAACGGAAAGAAGAACTGGTCGAGCCCCATGATGAACAGATACCAGGCGCCCGCCGTGATCAACCCCTGCGTGATGCTGATGCCGCCCACGTACACCAGGATGGCGGTGAAGATGCCGCCCGCCGCGTTCAGCACCGGGAAGACCAGCGAGAGCACGAAGCCGCGCCGCACGTTCACCCGGTACGACTGCTGGTTGGCCGCGTCGAACACGGTGAAGATGGAAGCCTCCTGCCGGAAGTTCTTTGCGATGGAGATGCCGCTGACCGTTTCCTTGATCGCCGCGTTCACGTCGGCCATGGCGCGCATGCCGCTGCGGGTGACGCGCCGGGCCAGGCTGCGGAAGCCGAGCGCGATGCCGAAGATAATCGGGATGAACGAGAACAGCAGCAGCGCCATGTGCCATTCGGTGCGCAGCATGACGATGGCCAGGATCACGACCTGCAGCATCTGCGCCGTCACGTCGCTGACGATGACGACGAGCTGCCCGAAGTCGTTGCTGTCGGAGGTGATGCGCGAGACGATGCGCCCCGATGAGAACTGGTCGTAGAACGACAGGTCGTGCTCGGCGGCGGCTTCGAAGGCCTTGGCGCGCAGCTCCAGCACAACGTCGCCCACAGCGCGGATGACCAGGCTGCGACGGCCCCAGTTCAGCCCCCACGTGGCGAACGCGATGATGACCAGCAGCAGGCCGGCCGCGGCAACAATGGTGAGACTCGGCTCCCTGCTGAGCATGTCGACCAGGCGCGAGACCACCACCGGCAGCGATGCGCCGATGATCCCCATGCCGAGCACCAGCAGACCGACCCAGGCGAAGCGCACTTTCTGCGGCTCGAAGTAGGCGATAATGCGCCGCGCCAACTGCCGGTCGGTGTACTGGCGGTCGTATTTCTCTGCGTTGAGGCCGGAGAAGAAGGACATGGGAATTTACGATTTCAGATTTACGATTGAAGAGCGGTCAGCTATCAGCTATCAGCGAAAGAGGGGTGGCGGGGACGATCGTTTTCATAGAGGGAGAAAGCAACCGGAGATGAACCGAGATGAACATTGGAAGGTGGAAAGGAACCACAGACGATTTGCCAAGCAGATCGCATTTTCCGATTTTCGATTCACGATTTCCGATTCACGATTCACCATTTCCGATTTCCAATCTTCACTCCCGAAAAATGCGCCCATACACATCCGAGCTCTTCATCAGCTCGTCATGGGTGCCCATGGCGGCAATCCGTCCCTTGCGCAGCACAATGATCAGGTCCGCCCAGCGGATCTGGGACAGGCGATGGGTGATGAGGATGGTGGTGCGGCCCCTGGCGGCGCTGGCGATGGCTCGCTGGATGCGGTCCTCAGTGGCCGAGTCGATGGCGGAGGTGGAGTCGTCGAGGATCAGGATGCGCGGATCGGTCACGAAGGCGCGCGCCAGGGCCAGACGTTGCCGCTGCCCGCCCGAGAGCGTCACGCCTCGCTCGCCGATCACCGTGTCGTACTTCTGGTCGAAGGTCTCCACGAACTCGTGAGCCTGCGCCGCATCGGCGGAGGCCAGCACCTCGCCGCGCGTGGCGCCGGGCTTGCCGAAGGCGATGTTGTCGCTGATGGAGCGCGAGAACAGGAAAATGTCCTGCTCGATCATCGAAACCTGGCTGCGCAGCGCGGCCAGGTTCCAATCGCGGACGTCCACGCCGTCCACCAGCACCTGGCCGGAGGTAACGTCATAGGTGCGGTTGATGAGCTTGACCAGGGAGGTCTTGCCCGCGCCGGTCTGCCCGACGATGGCGATGGTCTGTCCGGGCCGGACGTGGAAGGAGAAGCGGCTGAGGACGGGCTCTTCTGAATTTACGATTTCAGATTTCAGATTTTCGATTGAAGAACCAGCCGCATAGTCACCGAGGGAACCGAGAGCTTCCTCTTTCTCTTCTTCCACAGATGTTCTGGGTCTTTGTGTCGCCGTGGCTGCATGTGTGCTTTCCGGGTAGGCGAAGGACACGTCGCGGAACTCAATCTCGCCGCGCATCGGAGCGGCATAACCCGCGGCGTTCTGATCCAGGTTGGTCTCGTGGTTGATGAGGTCCAGGATGCGGCGCGCGCCGGACAGCCCGAGCGAGATCTGCGTATAGGCCATCGCAGACGTATACGTGGGGAAGTCCAGCATGCGCAGCAGGCCGAAGTAGGCGATCACGTCGCCGGTGTTGAGCAGGCCCTGCCGGAAGAGCAATAGCGCGTGCACCATGCCCCCCGCCAGTGCCAGCCCGTAGAAAAGTCCCGGCAGGAAGCGGGCTTCGATGTCGCCCTGGTGCACGAAGGCGTTGCGGACGCGCCGGGCGTTCACGACGAACGTCTCGGTCTCCGCGCCTTCCTGCGCCGCGCTCTTCATGGTCTCCACGCCGTCCAGCGCCTCCGAGAGGTGCGTGTTCATATCTCCGAAGGTGCCGCGCACCTCATCCGTCACAGGCGACATGGTCTTGAGATACCGCCACAGCGCGATGAAATAGGCAAAGCAGAACACGATGGGCGTGAGCAGCAGCGCCGGGTTGTATCGCGGGATGATGAAGAACGGGACGACGATGAACAGTGCGGAGCCGACCACCAGGTTCACGCCCGGGCTGAACATGAAGTTCACTTCGCGCACGTCGTTGGTGGCGCGCGCCATCGTATCGCCCACGGGCTGCAAGTTGTGGAAGGTCATGCTCTTGCCGAGCAGCGAGACGTACAGCTCGTCGCGGATATCGCGCTCGATCTTCTGGGCCATCAGCTCCGCGCCGAAATTGCGCCCGAACTGGAGAACGCCGCGCACGATCTGCGAGCCGCCCAGGATGAGGGCCAGCGGCAGCAGGATGCTCGTATCCGGCTCCGGCTTGAGCATCTGGTTGAAGGCCGCGCCCACCAGCACGGGTATGGCGGCAGCCAGCGCCGCGTTGCCGACCGCCCCGAAGACAAGCATCACCAGGATCGGCCAGTAGCGCGCCGCGTGCGACCAGACCCAGTGGGCGGGGCCGCGGGTCCGTTCGGAGGGCTTGCGCTGGAGGGTGAACTCGGCGGGGGCAGTGAGGCTGGCCATGCGGAGAGGGATTCTACCATTCGGAGAGAAGCGAGGATCGAGACATATGAGTCGTGATTCGTGGGCGTGAAGCTTTTTAGACTTCGGGGGTTTCGGGGAAGACTCCCATAGCCTGCCTGCCTCTTTGAACCCCCCGAAGTCTGCATGAGCCGAACTTTCAAACAGTTTACGGTTCCCGCTGCACGGTTCGGGACCTCGTTCCGTTGTATAATACCCTTGAATTTTGGGACCGGCCTTTACAGCTGGCGCATTAACACCATTGCTGTGGCCGGGGGGAAACCAGGCTGATGTAGCCTTATCGGGAGGGAACGTTTGGGCATCAATTCCAGGCCGCAGCTCGCCAGGGCATTCTACCTACTGCTCGCATGTGGGATCGTTCTCAGTGCGCTGGGCGCGGCCGCGCCGCGCAGCGTGCGCGCCGTCGCGCCGGCTGCCCCCGCCGCCTCCGGCTCCTCCTTCCGCTTCGTCTCCCTGGGCGATTCGCAGGACGAGCCCGAAATGCTGCTGGCCACCGCCAACCAGGCGCTCACCCTCAACCCGGCCTTCGCGATCTTCAACGGCGACATGGAGAACGACGGCGTGCGGCAGGACCGCCTGGACATCATGACCGCCGCCTTCGGTCCGCTCTACAGCCGGACCCTGCTGATACGCGGCAACCACGACGACCACATCGCCGACAGCGCCGCGCTCTGGCAGAACTACTTCGCCGCCGCCAACCGCGCCCTGCCGGCGGGCGTCACCAACTACACGCCCATCGATTCCAGCTCCACCTATCTCACCTACTCCTTCGACTACGGCAACTCGCGCTTCATTGGCGTCGACGTCGCCGGCGATGCCGACCTGATCACCGCTGCCGAGCTGAATTTCCTGGATGCCCGCCTCACCGATGCGGAGACCGCCGGCCTCACGCACGCCTTCATCTACTTCCACGGCCCCATCTACTGCACCGAGGAAGTCCATTGCACCTGCACCGCTCGCACCGACGCCAGTTGCACACCTACCGAGATCATCGACCTCATCAACCGCCACCCGATCGTCTCCGCCACCTTCCACGGGCACGAACACCTGCTGGCCTGGACCCACCTGGACAGCACCCGCCTGGCCGGGTTGACCCACCCTTTTGAGCAGTTCCTGAGCAGCCCCGCCTGCGACGAGTCCTACAACGACTACGTCTTCCCCGACCGCCTCGATTACTACTACCCCGACATGGACAACTCCTATGGCTTCGCCGCGGTCGATGTCGACGGGAGCTCCTTCACCTACAGCATCTACAAAGTAGGCGTCACGCAGGCCGTCTGGTCGAAGACCTTTAACAAGTCGACCAATGCCACGGCCACACCCACCGGCAGCCCCACCGCCACCCCGACCGCCTCCAACACGCCCACCCGCACCCCTACCGCAACCATTACGCCGACCGCTTCCAACACCCCTACCTCAACGCCCACCACCACGCCGACCCGCACCCCCACCGCCACCGTTACACCTACCGCTTCCAACACTCCGTCCTCCACGCCCACCAATACGCCGAGCGTGACGCCCACATACACCTCCACTCCCACCGTCACCCCGACCTACACGCCCAGCAGCACTCCCACTGTAACGCCGACCAATACGCCGACCATTACCCCGACCCATACCTCCACTCCTACAATCACGCCCACGGCGACCAACACCTCGACTCCCACGAATACACCCACGCCGACCAACACTCCGACTAACACGCCGACCAACACGCCGACCAATACACCGACCAATACGCCCACCGCCACCCCCGGCTTCTACAGCGTCTCTGGTCTGGCGGGCGTTGCGAATGCCAAGCTGAGCTACTTCGATGGAGCGGACAAGACCGTCACCGCCGATGCGAACGGAGCCTATTCGATCACCATCCCCACCGGCTGGAGCGGCACGATCACGCCCTCCAGGCCGGGCTATTTGTTCTCGCCCGCGGGCCGCCCGTATGGCGGCATCTGGTCGAACCTCGCCTCGCAGGACTTCACCGCCACGCTCAACGACTACTCGCTGGCGATCGCCTCCGATCACGGCACGGTCACGCGCGACAGACCCGGGCCGTACCACTACGGCGACGTTGTGCGCCTGACCGCCTCCCCCGAAACGGGATGGTGGTTCGCCGGCTGGAGCGGCGACGCCACAAATCCATCCGCCATCTTCTCGCTCGCCATCACCGGCGACATGAGCCTCACCGCCAACTATGCTCCCATCCGCTACACCCTGGAGGGCAACGCGGGCGTTCCGGGCGTCGCGCTGAACTACACGGGCGGCTCCGCCATCGCCGACGCTGCCGGGAACTACTCGTTCAGTGTGCCCTACAACTGGACGGGCACGGTCGAGCCGGTCAAGGCGGGCTATTTCTTCTCGCCGGCGCGGCGCAGCTATTCCGGCCTGCTCTTCAACCTGATCGCCCAGAATTACACTTCACATCCGCTGGTGACGCGTTCGTTCCCGTCCGGCGGCACGCGCGATGGCTGGGTGCTGGAATCGGGCGAGGCCAGCAACCGAGGCGGCAGCCTGGGCCTGATCGGCGACCTGCTGCTCGGCGACGATGCCGCCCGCAGGCAGTATCGCGCCATCCTTTCATTCACGACCGGCGCCACCCTGCCGGACAAGGCCGTCATCACATCGGTCACGCTGGCCCTCAAGCGGCCCGCCAACGCCCCGTCCGCCGATACCACGTTCAAGACGCTGCAAGGGCTGCTGATCGACGTGCGCTCCGGCTTCTTCGATACGAGCGCCGCGCTGCAAGCCTCCGATTTCCAGGCCGTGGCCGGCAAGACCGTCGGGCCCTTCCAGCCCGCGCCGGTGAGCGGGGTGTATTCGATCAACCTGCCTGCCGGGGCGTATCCATCCATCAACCGGCTGGCGACCGACGATGGGTTGACGCAGGTGCGCCTGCGCTTCAAGCTGGATGACAACAACGACGCGGCGGCCAATACCGTCAACTTCTTCAGCGGGAATACCGCAACAGCCGGCAGCCGCCCCGCGCTGATCGTCACGTATTACATGCCGTAGGGGCAGTCTCGGAGACTTCGGGGGTTCAAAGAGATATCCAAGGCGCGGCGCTGGGCGCGGTATGTCGGCGCATGCAGCGTGGGCAGCGTGGACAAGTCGACGGTGACGATCGACAGGGTGGTGGAATCGCGGCCGCTCTGCTCCAACGAATCAAGGTCATCGATGCTCTGGCTTCGTTCATCCATGCCGGCAACGTCGATGAGGAATGCCACCGGTTGTCGATCTTCAACGTTCCTCTCCATCTGCCCTTCAGAGGCTGCATTTCCAAGACGCGTGCCTTCGGTGAACATGAGGGCCATGCAGGAGGGGGAAACATGCCAATTGCGCATCAATCTCGCGGCAAAAATACTGGGACACCACAATCAGGTGATTGGGGCCCAAGCGCGCGATCTCGCCTTCGAGGAACCTGCCATAGGGCGGATGAACTTTCGCAATCTCGGGTCCATCCATGACAAACACGCGTTTCCTGCCGTCCTGCTGTTCTTTCTGGCGACCGATCTTTTCTTCACGGGCGAGCAGGGTATCGCGGGTCCAGGCTGTGCCGCAGAGCAGCCGGGTGGCGTTGTTGGCGGCTGTCATGGGCGCGAAGCGTTTGTCATAGGCGGCAGGGGAGACGTCCTGCGCCTCGTTGATGACGAGAAGCGGCCAAGCGGTCGCACCGACCACATTGGCGTGAGATTGAGCGGAAAGGAAATGGGTGCGCGCCCTCTGAACCTTAAAGATGTGGCCTGCCTAGCGCTTCCAGGAGCGACGCAGAGCCAGATAGTGACCAAGGCGATCCGCAAGCCGGTCAATCGAGAGCCGTGTCTGGGGTGTGAACGTGGGGCAGGCTGAAACGATTTTCCATATCGAATTTGCATCCCTGCGGCGCATGGCGGATCGCTCGTTAGTGTATACTTGGAAAATTCCCGCGCTGGCACAAGGCATCTGCCTCAACCTCTTTCGCAGTTGAGAGCAGCACCGCGCCAGTTGGTTATAGGGGCGGCGCCCGGGATGCACTTCCAAGCCGAGGGCACTACAGTCTTTGGGCAATATTCCGCAATTCTTGCATAACCTTTACCTTGCGATCCGGAGCGGGCAACTTCCGGAACTTGGCATCTGGACGTATATCGTGCTCGGCGTGCTGGTCCTGCTCGAAGGACCGATCGCGACGCTGCTGGGCGCGGCGATGGCCTCTGCGGGGCTGATGCGGGCGTGGGGTGTGTTCCTGGCGGCGGCGATCGGCAACCTCACCGCCGATGTGCTGTGGTACAGCCTTGGTTATCTGGGCAAGCGCAAGTGGATCACGCAGTTCGGCCGGACGTTCGGGGTGAGCGACAGCCTGATCCAGCACCTTGAGCAGCACCTGATCAAGCACGCCACGCGCGTGCTGTTTCTGGCCAAGGTCACGTTAACCTTTGTGATCCCGTCGCTGATCGCGGCGGGATTGCTGCGGATACCGTGGCGCCGGTGGCTGCCGGCGCTGGTCCTGGCAGAAACGCTGTGGACCGGCTCGCTCGTGCTGATCGGGTATTTCACGACAGAAGCCATCAAGCAGGTGGCGCAATGGGTGGAATACGTGGCCCTCGGCATCTCGGTGGTGTTCGTCGCGGCTGTGATCTTCGAAGGGCGCCGCCTGGTCCGCCAATGGGACCGTGACGAGGCAAACGGGAACGGGAACGTCGAGATGGCAACGAGAGAGTAGGGAGCGGGCGGTGCGACCGCCCGGCTGCACGGAAAACAGAACACGGAAGACCAACGACGATCTATGCGCATCCTCATCACGGGCACCACGTACGCACCAGCATTGAATGGGCAGTCCATCTTCACGACCAACCTCGCCGAGCGGCTGGTGGCGCGCGGTCATGAGGTGACGGCGGCGTTTCCATCGGACCGAGGCGAGGCGTATCGCAACACCCGCAACGGCGTCGCGCTGGAGCATACGCGGTCCTGGCCTCTGCCTGCGAGCATCCATAAGAACGTGTGGGTGCCGGCTCCCACCGCCAGGGACGTCTCCGGAATCTTCGACCGGGTGCAGCCGGATATCCTGCACATTCAAGACCATTATCCGCCGACCGGCGAGATGCTGAAGCAGGCCAGGCGGCGCGGGGTGCGCATCCTGGGGACCAATCATTACATGCCGGAGAATGCAGCGCCCTATATCCCGCTGCTGCCGCGCTTCAAGCGGCTCTTCGACTGGCTGCTGTGGAAGTGGATGCTCATCACCTACAACCAGGTGGAACTGGTGACGGCGCAGTCGAAAGCAGCCGCGGCGCTCGTACGCGCGGCGGGCTTGCGGCCGCCCGTGTTCCCCGTGTCGTGCGGTATCGACCTGCGGCGCTTCCGGCCCGACCCCTCCGTGGACAAAGCGGCCATCCGGCTGCGATACGGGCTGGACCCTCGGCGCTTGCTCTTCCTGTTCGTCGGCCGCGTCGACGGGGAAAAGCGCGTCGACGTCCTGGTGCGAGCAATGAAGGAGCTCAACCGCCCCGATGTCCAACTGGGGGTGGCGGGGCAGGGCAAGGCAACCGACGGCTTGATGGCGCTGGCGAAGAGCCTGGACCTAGGCGACCGCGTGCAGTTTACCGGTTTCATCCCCCACGAAGACTTGCACCGCCTGCTGAACGCGGTCGACGTGTTCACGATGCCGAGCGATGCAGAACTGCTCAGCATAGCCAGCCTGGAAGCCATGGCCTGTGCGCGGCCGGTATTGCTGGCGAATGCTGTGGCGCTCCCGGAACTGGTGACGCCCGGGGAGAACGGCTACCTCTTCAAGCCGGGCGATCCGGCAGACGCCGCCCGCTGCATGGACCTGCTGGCGAGTCACCCGGAACGCTGGGCTGATATGGGACACGCCAGCTTCCTGCGCGCCCAGGAACACAGCCTGGACAAGACGGTCTCGCGCTTCGAGCAGCTATATGGTGTTCCAGAGCCTGTGAAGGTCCCGGAGATCCAAACAACGGTGGCAGACTAGGGTACGGTTGCGCTGGCTGATAGCCAGGAAGCCATCACCCAGGCCTGAAGAAAAAAAGAACAGGAAGGGCTGCTCGCCCTTCCTGTTGCCATGTTTGCAACCAGCTTACTTGCCCATTGTCGCGGGCACCCACTTGGCGAAGCTGGCCAGGTGGGCCCACGTGGCGCCGTAGAACGTTACAGCCCACACTAGCGCGGTAGCGAGCAGCAGCAGGATGCCGATCCAGCGGACAATCCGGTTCTGCCGGAACCACACGAGGAACGGGAACACGCCAAGGCCGGAGAGGCCAGCCAGCACAAAGCCAACGCCCGATACGAGCGGTTCCTGCGTCAGCTGCAGCGAGTAGATGCGCACGCCTACCAGCAGGGCATCCAGTGCAGCGAAGAACGCATAAATGCTGACCGGGATCAGGCTGGAACCGAAGTATAGGGCCAGGGAGGTGGTCAGGAACACCACGCCGAACAGCGTGGTGGCGTCGCCATAACCGATGTTATAGCTGCCGGGCAGGGGCCAGGTGAAAGAGAGCTGGAGGCCGGTCACGAGGCTGATCAGGCCCACGCCGAAGAACGCGGCGGCATAGGCACGCTGATCGGGCTCGTCGATGCCGCGCCACAGGTAATAGGCCAGCAGGACGGTGCCGGCAACCAGGTTGATCATCACAAGCGTCAGAAAATCAATAAACATGCGTTGCTCCTTTGGACGGTGTATGGAATATGATTACTTGCTCGTCAAATAGGATAACACTACTCCGAATATTGCGTTATGGATGTTTGTCATACTTGGGGCCGTCATATATAATAAAGAACATCCAAATTCACCTTTTTTTATAGGATTTTTAAGCGGGCTGGCTTGAACACACGAATCAAAAAGGCTTCCAAAGTCACCAGGACTTCGGAAGCCTTTTCCTTTTTGCGCGAGCGCGCGGCACTACCGCAATTTGTACCCGTATTCTGCCAGCACCCATTTCGGGAATTCGAAACGGACGGTCTTCAACGGGTCGACCACCTGGCAGAATTTCAGTTGTCCCACCAGGCTCATCAACATGCCCGCGTCGTTCAGAGGCAGCTTGACGAAGCCGGTCAGGAACTCTGCCATCCGGTGCGTGGCGCCGTGGGAGGCCTCGTCCACCGTCTGGGCGGAGAAGATCGTGGCAACCAGCTCCGGGGTCTCGACGAAAGGCGTCGGCAAGCCCTTGAGCGGCACCACCTCGGCGTGGAAGTGCAGCTCTCCCGGTATCTCCGCGCCGCATACGACGATCTCGCCGTCGCCCATGGCGGCATGGAAGTCGCCTGCGCCGAACAGCGCGCCCTCCACGCCCACCGTGAAGTAGACGCTGTTCCCCTGGCTGATCAACGTGCAATCCATGTTGCCGCCGTGCGGCCCAGGTGTGCCGTTCGGAACGGAGCCCTCGGCGGGCGCGACCCCGATGACGCCGATCATGGGGCGCGTGGGAACGCGCAGCTTATCCTTGAAAACAAGGTGATCGCCATCGCGCTTGAGGATGGTGGTTTCCATCTGCGTGATGACGTCGCCCAGCACGCCTTCGTTCGGCACCGCGACCATGCTGGCTTGCGGCCCGATCTTGATCTCCAGCAGGTCGACGCGCAGGATATCGCCCGGCATGGCGCCCTCGATATAGACGGGGCCGGTCGCCGGGTTGACGTGGCTCCAATCCAGCTTGTCGAGCAGGTCATCCTTCGTCTGGATCTGCCCCTCGAAGCAATCGTGTGTTTCGAGCACTCCGTCCTCGCCCTGCCGGATGCGCGCGGCGGGTTTCAACGCCGGATCGAATGCGAAGAACAGTTCGTTGTTCGTCACCTTGGTCATGTCATCATCTCCTTGGTAAGTACCGGTTCCTGACCATTAAAGGCTAAGAGACAGATATCGGTTGCGTGAATTCTATCCACGCTCGTCGGGCAAGCCGGCCATTCCTGCTTCGGCATTGAGCTTTCGCCACATGGCGCGGTATGCGGCATCGCTGAAGCGCAGGTCCGTATCGGCGCGCAGGCGGGCGATCCAATCTTCTGTGGCGTCCATGGCCTTGCGGAAGGCATACTCCATGAAGTCGCGTTTCTCGTCCTGCGTGCCGCCTCGGACGGTTTCCGCCTCCGCCAGGAATTCGTCTTCCAGCTCATCGAACTCGGCGCGGATCACCGGCACCAACTCATCGAAGTCTGCCATGGCGCGGCGGTGCAGCATCTCGTGTTTCCACCACAGCGACCGCGGGTCGAAGTGCTCGGTGGGCGTTGGGCCGATGTCCGGCAAGTCCATGCCCATGAAGACCGGCTTAAAGATGGAGACGCAGTTGCCCGAGGTGCCGGTCAGCCAGATCAGGATGCCATCGGCCCCTGCTTCCGTCACCATGACGCCATCAGCCTGCCACCAGCGGTTCTCCTGCGGCCCGGCATGGATGCACACATTGCGATGCGTCTGCGCGCTGGCCGGATGATAGCCCTGGCCGTGATGGCGCATGAGATCGAAGACCGTCCGGCTGGTGATCTGCCCCCTCGCCTGTGTGAGCGTTCCGCACGTAATGGATTGCCGCGTCGGCGAGCCAAGGTTGGGCGGATATTCGGGAAGGGCGAACGTGCGCGCCCAGTCTGTGCCTGCCGGCTCCGAGCTGCGCTGCCAATCGGTGGAGATGCCCAGCATGTTCGAGATCGAATCCACATCCTGGATATTCTTGACGGCCCACTTGCGCCCGGCCGTTTCCAGGATAGAGGCTGTTTGCATGTCGGCCATCAGGAAACTGCTGTCGAAGTGCGAGTTCCCCTTCATCTCGGCGCTGCCGCCCTGGCCGTATTGCTCCAGCAGCCGCGTCATAAGCTCGACGGCCTCATCGCACGTGCGGCAGCGTTCCAGCGCAATGCGCATGAGATCAGGGCCGATGATGCCGTCCTTCGCCTCCGTCATCTGCGTGGTGAAGACGGCCTCCTCCCCCATGGAAAGGCCGTGCTCGTTGACGCCTACTTCGCATCCGTAGGTCCACCAGGCTTTGGTCAGCAGGATCTCATAGGTCTCCTCGGCCTGCGGGATGACGAGGTGTGTGATGCGCACGGTCTCCCCCTTTACGTGCTTCGCGCGCGGGATGCGTACGACCGCATTGGCCTCGTTCACTTCGCAGTCCGCGCTCTTGGCGAAGATCATATGGCCGTTGCTGGTAACGCCGGGAAGAGCGGCGAGGGTGTCACACATAGAGGCTCCGACAATTTTCGATTTCAGATTTACGATTTACGATTAGCAATTCACGATGGGCGATTTACGATTGGCCCTACCCCCGGCCCTTCCCCATCTTCAGGAGAACGAAGATGGGAGGGGTGTATGGACCCGGGACATGGTATGCCCACCATCCAGCCCACACAGCCTGGAAGGGGCGTGTTGGCATTTGGGGGAGGCGGCTGGAGGCGGTCGATTCACGATTCACGGTTTTCGATTCGCGAGTTACACGGTTAGTCACCCGTGTGGCCGGGCTGCGGGGCAGGCAGAGCAGCATCCTTCAAGCCGGCTTCATTCCCCGGGCCGCGGCCGCGCCAGCGCACCTCTCGCCCGCCCATAATTCCTCCCGGCCGCGCGATCAGGATGATGATGAGCGCCGTCGCCAGGAACACCTCCGTGAAGCCGACCAGGTTGCCGCCGCTCAGGTTCACATTGTTCTCGATCTGGCGCAGCCCCTCATGCACGAACGTCACCACCACGGTCCCGATCACGGCTCCTGAGACGCCGCCCGGCCCGCCCACCACCAGCATGGTCAGGATGGCAAACGTTTCACTGAGATAAAAGGCATACGGCGAGAACGACGTGATGAAGTGCGCCCACAGCGCCCCGCCGAAGCCGGCCATGAAGGCGCTCAGGATGAAGCTCAGGTAACGCACGTTCACCATGTTGATGCCGATGGATCCGGCGGCGTAGCGGTCATCGCGCGAAGCCCGCAGCTTCAGTCCAAGGTCCGACCGCTTGAAGTAGTATGCCACGATCACGGCCAGCACGCCGAACGCCACGGCCACCCATAAGGTGGTGTAGAAGTCCACGCCGAACAGCGTTCGCGGGCCGTTGGTTACAACGCTCCAGTGCACGAGGATCACCTGGATGATCACCAGCAGCGCGAACATCGAGATCACCGCCGCGGCGTCGGACAGGCGCATCAGCGGGTAGATGACCACCGCCGCCACCAGCGCTGCGAAGCACGCGCCTAGGAACACGGCGACCAGGAACGGTAGGTGGATGGTCTGCAGGATGGGGTACAGGTCCGGCAACGTGAACTTCTTCGCCTGGGGCGTCATCGATAGCAGTACCGAGGAATAGGCGCCGATGCCCATGAAGCCGATGTGCGAGAACGACAGGATGCCCGAATTGCCCATGAACACCTGCAAGCCGCACACAAGGATCAGGTTGATGAACAGCACCGTGACAATGCGGCTCAGCAGGGTGCCGGCGAACAATTGTGTGAGCACCGCCAGCACCAGCAGCGGCGCGATGAGCAGCACGAGCGTCGAGTTATCCTGGAACCATGTGGAAACGCGCGGTCTGGCGTTCATCCGACACGCTCCGCTGACGTATTGCCCCGGATGAGGCCTTCCGGCCTGAAGAGCAGGATCAGAATCACGATGGCGAACGTGAATGCCTCCCGGTAGTCCAGCAGGGATTGCGGCAGCCACAGGCTGAGAAGTGTGTAGAGCAGGCCGTACACATAACCGCCAACCACAGCGCCCAGCAGGTTGCTCATGCCGCCGATCACGCAGGCGACGAATGCCACCAGCAGGGGCGCCGAGCCGATCGTCGGGATCACCGAAGCTGTGCGCCCCGTCCAGAACAGGGCGGCCACACCGGCAAAGAAGCCGCTGATAATGAAGGCGACCGAGATGACGAGGTTGGCGGGTACGCCGAGCAGGCGTGTCATCTTGAAATCGTCTGCTGCCGCCCGCAGCGCAATGCCGAGCACGGTGTAGCGCAGCAATAGGGTCAACGCCGCGAACAGCACGATGGCCGTGATGATGGTCAGGATGTTGCGCATGGGCACATCCACCCCGGCAACGCTGACGCTCTGGGAGAAGACATCGGGCAGGGGCACGGCACGGGCGCGCGGGGAGATGATCAACAAGGCCGCGTTCTGCAGCAGCGTGCTGACCGCGAAGGAGGTGATCAGCATGGCGGTCAGCGATTTGGCGCGCACAGGCCGGAAGGCCACCAGCTCGGTCATAAAGCTGGTCGCCATCGCCATGAGCACCGCCAGAATCGCCATGACGAACCAAGGCAGGGCCAGGCTCATCGTGCTTAGGATGTAGAGCGTGTACCCCGCGACCATGATGATCTCACCGTAGGCGAAGTTGACGAGCTTGAGGATGCCGTACACGATCACCA